>JBATSQ010000052.1:0-13339 GCA_049293375.1 Candidatus Contendibacter sp. | reverse complement strand
AGGCCGATGATGAACAGCACGGCCGTCAGGAAATAGACCGTTTCAATCAGATAACCCATGACTTACTTCTCCTGGCCCTTGCTGCTCTTGAACATTTCCAGCATCCGCTCGGTGACGAAGTAGCCGCCGACCGCGTTGCCAGCGCCCAGCAATACGCCGAGGAACCCGATCGTCTGTTCTAGCGGGGTCACGGCTTGGCCCAAGGCCACCATCGCACCCACCAGCACGATGCCATGAACGAAGTTGGTGCCGGACATTAACGGTGTGTGCAGGATCACCGGCACCTTGCCGATGATTTCGTAGCCGAGAATCCCGGCCAGCATCAGGATGTAAATGGGAGAGAAAAAAGCAACCACGGCTTCCATCATGCTTCTCCGAGTCGGGTTATCCCACCAGCTTGCTGGTAGGTTCGTGGACGATTTTCCCGTCGTGAGTCAGGGCGCTCTTGGCGATCACCTCATCGTTCCAGTCGAGATTGAGGGCACCATCCTTGATCATGGGCGACAGGAAGTTAAACAGGTTTTTGGCGTACATCTCGCTGGCCGGTGCCGGAAAATTGCTGGGGATGTTGATGGGACCGTCAATCACCACGCCGTTGTGCGTATAGGTCTCGCCGGGGCGAGTCAATTCGCAGTTGCCACCCGATTCCGCCGCCAGGTCGATGATGACTGCACCACGCTTCATATTTTCCACCATCGCAGTGGTCACGATCTTCGGCGCCGCTCGGCCCGGAATGGCCGCCGTGGTGATGACAGCGTTGGCGGCGGCCACATGCTTGGCGAGCACGTCGGCCTGTTTCTGCCGTTCTTCCGCCGTCAGTTCGCGAGCGTAGCCGCCTTCGGCGGCGGCATTTACGCCCGTGTCGATCATCTTGGCACCCAGCGATTCAATTTCTTGCCGGGCCGCTGGGCGAATGTCGTAGGCTTCCACCATCGCGCCAAGGCGCTTGGCAGTGGCGATAGCCTGCAAACCAGCCACGCCCGCGCCGACGATGACGACCTTGGAGGGGCGAATGGTGCCGGCGGCGGTGGTCAGCATGGGGAAGAACCCGCTGGCCAGAATCGCCGCCCGCAACGCCACATAGTAGCCGGCCACCGCCGCCTGCGACGACAGCACGTCCATCGACTGAGCGCGGGAGATGCGCGGAATCAGTTCCATGGCGAAGCTGGTGATTTTTTTGTCACGCAAACGCTTGACCAAATCCAGGTTGCGATGCGGCAACAGCACCGCCAGCAAGGTGGCGCCGTCTTTCATCTGCTCCACTTCTTCCAGGGTGGGCGCTTGCACTTTGAAAACCACATCGGCCTCAGCGTACAAGGCCTTGGCATCGTCCATCAGCCGACAGTTTTTATAGGTTTCATCTGCGAAAAAAGCGCTGCCGCCAGCGCCTTTTTCCACTAGCAACTCTGCGCCGAGCTTGGCGAAACGCTCGGCCATGGTCGGGTCGAGGGCGACCCGGCGTTCGCCCGAAACGAGTTCTTTCGGGACGGCCATTCGAACAGGCATGTGAGGTCCTCCTAATGATGATGAATGCCGGGTCTCCCACCGAACCCGGAAAATAGTGCAAGAAGCTTGCGCAAGACTGCCGTGGAGACGTTGGGCTTCAGTCAGGCATGCGCGCCGCCGGACAGGAAGCACGCAATACTGTTAAGATACTAGCTTAGAATTCAGGCGGCATAAAGCTACGGGCGAACCACAGCGAGCGTGGGTCGTCTAAGGCTGGGCTGATATGGAGCCAGAAGGCAGGGTCAAGGCGCAAGCGGCGCGGTGGAGTTGGGGCTGTAGAACAAGAACAGGTGCAACATGTACGGATTGGAGCAGCAAATTTTACACACGGATGTGACGGGCATGCCGCTAGAATGGATTGACTATCAGCAGGCAGTGCGCTTGTACCATGCCGGACAGGTCGCCTACACCTGCGGCATGATTCTGTATACGGTGCGAGGCGGCTTCAATGTACGCAGGGGCTGTCAGAGCACTGTTGCGGTCAGCTCCATCGTGGCGAGCCAGGGCGGCGTCTATGCGCGGCTCCGCTCCCGCCACGACTACACGCCGCCGCTGTCCAACGCTGCGCTGTTCCGGCGCGATTGCAACACCTGTCTATATTGCGGCGAGACCTTCGCCTTCCGGGAGCTATCCCGCGACCATGTGCGCCCTATTGTCCAAGGCGGCGGCGACTCTTGGAACAATGTGGTTACGGCCTGCAAGCCGTGCAATCACGCCAAGGGCGGCCAAACGCCGGAGCAGGCGGGAATGCAGTTGCTGGCGATTCCCTTCACGCCCAATCATGCTGAGTACGTGTATCTTCAAGGGCGGCGGGTGCTGGTGGACCAGATGGATTTTCTACGCGCCCACTTCCCACGGTCGAGTCCGCTGCATCAGCGGCTGGCGCAAGTACAGTAAAAAAAGCCCCTGCCCGCAACCCCTCTCCTTTTGAGAAGGAGAGGGGCGCTAAAAACGGGGAGAGAGCCGTTTTTAATTGCGAGCGCCTGCTTACCAGCATTTGGCCACAGTGCTACTACTCACCGTTTTCACTCCCGCGTTGTTGAGCGTCATGGTGCCGCAGGTGTCGCTATTCTGCCCACCCGTTGCGAGCGGCGCGGCGGTTAGGGTGTAGGTATCCTGACCGACCGCTGAGAGCGTAATGGTGTAGTAGCCTCCTGCTGGTCCTCCTGTTTTGGGGGCTTTGGTCAAGCCTGAGGCGGCGAATGGAACAGCCCCACCACCTCTAAGCTGGTCGTAACGGCTGTTTTCGGTATAGAACCGCTCCATCCACTGCGCCGCTTCCAGCAGCACGCCTTTGGCGTCGGCTCGGCGTGATTTGCGTACGCTGTCCTGATAGGCGGGATAGGCAATCGCGCCCAGGATGCCTACCACCGCCACCACAATCATCAGTTCGATCAAGGTGAAGCCTTTAGATCGGGATTGGTCGCGCATGCTCATCGCTCCTCGGTTCACCGTAATTGCCGCCAGGATTGCCGACCCACATCAGGATCGCTGATACCGACTATATCGGCGGGTAGTTTTTCAGGGTTGGCCGGGTCCATCGCTGAGCCGGGCAAATAAGCCTTGATGATCTTGCCGCCGCTGATCAGGGTGGGGAGGCGGGCCATGCCATGCGTGGACTGGAATCCGCTAGCTGAAGCGCCGGACGCCGCCGCTAAACGATCATTCGCATCGACGGTGTCGTCCCCATTCACGTCGAACACATCATCCTTGCGGCCACCGGTGAGCAGGTCAAACCCCATCAACCAAGAGACTCCAGTAATCGGATCGCAGGGGTCTGCCGCCTTGAACTGAATGCGCGTAGTAAAGAACACCCGGCCCGCGCTTAGGATGGGCGCATCGATCACCCGCTCGCTCATGTCCTGGGAGTTATCTGGCCTGAGTGAGGACTGTGGCAATAAATCCAAATACCAGCCGCGATGGGTGTTCCAGTCGATCTGGTTTTGCGAGATCACCCGCCAGTTAAAGCCAGAAGCGCCCACGACTTGCGTAATGGTTTGCGCCAGCAGCACGCTGCGGTTGGTGACGGTGATGGCGCTGCCTCCGGTCCAGGCATTGCTGACCAGGGTGGCGGTATCCCGGATGCCGTAGAGACTGTGCTGGACGGGAGTGGCTTCTGGCTCGTTATCGCCGGTTTCAAAGTATTTTCCGGTGCCGAATAGAATCAGGTAACCACCCTTGGGATGCTTACTGATTTCCAGCGGTGCGGTAATGGGTTGCGGTCTGTTGGCGCTGTCTCTGGCTTTGAACAAAGGCACGCCGCTGAATGCCGGTTGGGTCGCATTGGACAAGGTGCCGGTTAGATTGAATTTCCACAAGTTCCCTTTTAGATCGCCCGCATAGGCCGCCACCAGATTGCGGTTGCTATCGGCCAGCAGCGCCGGCGTGGCCACGCCGTTGGGGTTGGTGGCGTCACCCGCGCCGGTGGCCCCGGTGCCAATCTTGGCGATTAAAGCGCCCGTTTCAAGATTAACCACGAACAGGAAGGCATCGTAACCGGGGTCGCTGCCATAGCCATTGCCAAAGACAACGACCCAAGTGCCATTCTGCAAGCGTCCAATGCTGGGCTGGCCAATGGTATAGCCGAGATCGGGGTCGGTGAATTCCCACAGAATGTTGGTCGTGTTGAAATCAACCGAGCCGTTGGCCTGCACCGGATTGGTCACGTCCAAGGCGAACAGCGAACGGCCGCCTGCGCGCATGGTGCCAATGAGGATCGATTTCCAGGTGCCGCTCAGATAAGCGTCGGCCACATAAGGCGCGCCGTCCACAAAGTATTTGTGGTCGTAATCCGGATTGGTGAGACTGGCCAGATTAGCGTGGGCCGCTTTGGGAATGAAGGCGAATTTTTCCGCGCCGGTCACGGCGTCGAAAGCGTGCAACATGCCGTCGTTAGCACCCACATACAGCATTTTGGCCCGGGTCTTGAGCGCTTGGCGAAACGCCGTGTAACCCGGCGTTGCGCTGTAACCGAAGTCGGGCGGTTCGCCGACATAGGCGGGATCGGAATTGATAATGTCGCCAAGCAGGCGGCTACGCTTGCGCAGCGAGCCGTTCGGCTTTTCCTGGCTTTGGTCGCCGCGTACCCAGTTGAGGATATCTTGCGTGACCCCAGCAGCCTGCAAGGCGCTTTGCTGGGCGGCGCTTAAGGCGCTCCACTCAAAGGCGACCTTGTCACTGCTGCCATTGCCAAATGTAGTGAAAATTTTGCGGGTGGCATGAGCTGGGATTTTGCCAGAGTCGCTCGTCGTCCACTGCGGCATGGGATCCACAGCGCCAGTGGTGGGATTGATTGCATACGCCCGCAGCTCGCCGCTCCAGTCCGGGCCGTTGTTTTCAAAGCGCGCTTGGAACAGTTGCGTGTCGGTGGAGCGCTGCGATGAAGTGGCCGCCAGAGCGCTGGCGGAGCTTTTCTGGAGCGCATTGATGGAATCCAGCACCGCCGCCAGCTTATTGGCAAACACGGTGGGATTCGATGCGCTGAAAAATCCGCCCCGGCCGTTAACCCCAGCATGGAGGAGATCATCAATCTTCGCGGGCGTGCTGGTAGCGCCGCTTGGATCGGGCCATGTAATAGCAGGAGGGGGATTGGCCGAAATCGCGGCAAAAGCTGTAGCTGGATCGATGCTTCCGGTTACGCCCAAGCCCACGCCAAAGGTCACCATGTGCTGCCAGAAGGCCGGATCAAGAGAGCTGGTTGGCACCCGGTTGGTTAAGCTGCTCATTAAATCCGTCTTCCAATAATACATGGCGACATCGGCCAGGGTGTTGCCGCGACTATCGGTAAAGGGTGAAACTGGAGAATAGGTATAGCTTGCGCCATTTGGTCCTGTAATCGTCGGCCCGGCGGTTCCATCATTGTTACTCGCTGCGCCACCACTGGCCAAAGTACCGTTCCAATAGCCATCCGTCATCAGAATCGTAAAGCTTTGACGACAACTGGCGAACGTTGCACTTGAGGCTGTACCGGGCGTTTTAGACCAAGGGCCTTGGTTATCGGTCCGCTGATAGTATTGCCCAGCGCCCTGCAGCGCTTTGACCAAGGGGGTGCCTTGCGCCGGAATAGGATGTTGATAAAGGCTGTTAAAAAATGCAGCCCGCCCTGTACCCCAGAAAGAACGCAAGCCCTGAATAACCGTATCCCCCGATACGCCATCAATGGATTTACTTACTGTATTAATCGATCCAAAACCAACGCGGAGTTTGCTTTCTTCTTCACTAAGCCATAAAGGCTGTCTTCCAAACGCTTTACCAATTCCAGCGCGCGAGGCCAGAATACGTGACCGGTAATACGTGTACCAGTTGGCAAAATTCTGGATTTCCTGAGCGTAGGTACAAATCCCACCGGTGCAATCGGTACGGCTCGCCCGGCCATGGCCAGAATAGGATGGAGTGGTCGACTTTATTTCTACTTTGGTATAGTTGCTCCAGGTCCACTTCCCTGCAGCGCCTTTGCTGCTATCGTAGTAAAAATACGTAGCAGTCCAGAACGCGGCATTCGGAAGTGTTGTTGTCGTACCGCTGCAAGTTGTTCCAGAGCAGGTTCGCCAGTTTGTGGTTACACTCGAATTGGCAATATTGGCGGTCAGATTACGGCAATAATTAGCACCAGTGCCAATCCGTTCGGGATTGTGGAGAGCACACGCTGGACTGGCATTGGGATATGAGGTTTTATCCGGTTTGTCCCACGGGGAATAGGTAGTTGCTGGATCATAATAAACTGTATTCCAAGCAGAAGATCGCGCAAGGGCAGTAAAGGCTACGTTATCAGCCACTGTGGCCACATTATTGGTGTAATCGCTTGATCCATAAACACCGCCTACCCTGGGGAACACATAATAAACCGAACCATTGGTGAGGTTTGAATAAGCATAATCATCGGGCATAACTTCAAACATCATCGACCCGGAATCATCCAGAACAAACATAATGTTGGGCGAAACCGGCGGCGGCAAAAACAAGGGAAGCTGGGCAATATTGCCCGCCCTGGCTATACGACTGCCGGCCCCACCAAAAACCAGCAAAACCATCAGCAAAAACACCGTCGCTAGAGTGGCGACGGACTCCATTTTGGAAAGCACTCTTGAGCTGTTCATGGCTGGCCTCGATTCCTCTTCAATCCATACTGGGGTCATTCATTAGAAAGCAGATGCTTTCAGGGATTGCTTAAATTCGGTAGATGACTTGTACAATAGCCACCGCATTGGTGGTGCCGCCCACGCCACGCGAGGTGATACGGAACATCTGTCTTTGGCTCAGGGGCTGTCCGGCCTTTTCGCTATAAGCCGCAGACACTTTCCCCAAATCCTCAATGGCAAAATTGGGGAGTGTTTGCACCTGTCCCAGAGCGTGGTTATACGACCCACAGGTCGTCCAATTGTAATCCATCCAGAACGTCCCCCAATCGGTGGTGGGGGCCAGATTTCCTTCCGCAAACTCGCATTGCGCCGGATTGGCTGGAAACGGCGGCATGGCTAGGAATATGTCAAGCACCCTTCTTTCTCCGGCGCGCAAGCCCGACTCAGCCGCCTGAAAGGCCAAGTTTCGCTCGCGGGCGTTGCCGGCCATGCTTTCCTGCTGGGATGTGCTCTGCATGGCGGTCACGCCAATCAAGGTCATCGCCAGCAGAAACACCAAGGCCACAATCAGGGTAGAACCCCGTTGCTGCGACCGAACACGCAGCGCTAGGGGGGGCATCAAAGCAGTCAACTTGCACATGGCGGCTCTCTACGGTAAGCGATTGCGAATGCCAACGGTGGCGGAAAAAGCCTGGCGCAACCGGCGGTCGCCAGCGGGAATCACGATCTGCGTCCCGGTATCGGCGGGGAAAATAATGGTGTGCGTCTGGCCCTGTTCCGTGGTCCGCAGCCGGTCCGTTAGACTGACCAGCAACAGATCAATGCGCACACTGCACACATCCGCCCAATTGGCGACCGCATTAGCATTAACATAGGGAGGATTCACCCGGCGCTTGCTGGGTTCGGCCCCCTGACACACCCCATAGCGGATTTCCATGCGCTCCACGCCCTCCACCAGCTCCTGCGCGGGCGAGTTGTTCATACGCCGCCAAAGCGCGGGTGCGCCGCTCACGCCGGTTCTGATGTAATAGTTTTTGGTGGACATGGGCGCAACTTCGCCGCCCACATAATCCTGTCCCAGATCATTCGTGGCGTTACCTGGCGCGCATCCCCCACCCGCCGCGTGCGCCAGATTCCCACCCACAACCCCCGTCACCTGAAACACCGTGGCTTGCTGGCAATTCGCGGCAACCACAATATCGCACGCTGCAAAGCCGCCGGCCGGCACTTGTAAATTCGCCGTGCCGCTGCCCTGCGCCAAGACAGCCTGACCTGCCAGACCATCCGCACCCCGAATCGTGATAGCGTCTACATGGGTGGCCGCCAGCGGTGAGGTAAAGCTGACGTCCAGTGCGGGTGTCCAGACTCCGGCTGCGGTGGATTCAAAGCCCTGAATCGGCTGATCGAAGCTCCACAGGTAAGCCGTGGGTGTGTTCAAGGTGTTGATGACCGGCACGGTTGGCGATACACAGCCACGATAACTGGCCATGCGAATATCCCGGGTCATGGCTTCCAAGGCAAACCGTCCATTCTCTTGCAGGCGCGACAGGGCATCATGGAAGCGGTAAGACTGCTTGCTGCCCACCAGCAATTGAATAACACCGATGGTCAAAAACAAGCCAATCACCAGCGCCACCATCAGCTCCACCAGAGAAAAGCCAGATTGACGGTGCGTGAGCGGTCCTGTACATGGTTTTCTAGAGCGCGTGTTCATATTTCAGTATCCATGCTGAACTCTCTAACGAACTCTCCACGGTTGTCGCTCCACTGGACGACAATCGTGTAAATATTGGTAGCAGGATCACGGGTAATGCTGCCGGTACCGGAAGGCAGGGTGCAAGCCAAGGCGTTGCGCCAGGCCGCGAGGTCTTGCTGGGCGAGCGTCCCCGCTGGCGCGCCCAAGGCCGCGCAAGCCGGCGCTGGATTCTGGAAAAGACCCACGTAAGCTCCACTAGTGAGCGCCGTCTCCCGGTTAGCCCGCATCCGATCCGCGATGTCGTAGGCCAAGACCGTTGCCTGAGAACGCTGGTAGGCGCTGTCGTTAAAGCGCGTGGCGGTAGCCTGCAAACCGGCCAGCCCCAGCAAGCCGATGGCCAGTATCACCACCGCCACCATGACTTCCAGCAGGGTAAAGCCTCGCTGCGTGTGGAGCGGCCAGGCCAGCCCACCATTTTTTAAGGACATGACGTAGCCTCCTTCTCGACATGAGACCGTCCAACGGTATTGATACGGATACATTGATTGTGGCTGTCAAGGACATAACTGAATTGGGTTGCTCCCGCAACCGGCTCGCCGGTGGGTCGGTACCCCAAGGTAGCAGGACCGTTGAACGCAGGGCTGCCAGACAGCCTCTCCCAAACCCGAAAGACCGTCTCCACGCCATCCATAACGCTATTGCTGTTGGTGTCAATGAACAAGAGCCAACCCGT
Organism: Candidatus Contendibacter sp.; assembly: GCA_049293375.1. Taxonomy (GTDB): domain Bacteria; phylum Pseudomonadota; class Gammaproteobacteria; order Competibacterales; family Competibacteraceae; genus Contendibacter. The sequence continues at coordinate 4,326 of JBATSQ010000052.1, read as the reverse complement.
CGCCCAATCCGTTCCCCCGCTGCAAGTGGCTTGATCGGCGGACGGGCATAACACCATATTCCGCCCCCGCTTGGCCGCTTCGGTGCGCGCGAGATTAAGCGCGCTGGTAAACTCATTGGCTTGCGAGGCAGCGCGGTTATTGCGCATCATGGCCTGGAACGACGGAACTCCAATCGCCAGCAGAATCGCTGCAATCACCAAAGTAATCATCAATTCCACAAGGGTAAAGCCAAGTTGTCGATTCATGGTAGATACACAGTTCACTTGTGGGCCACAGTCTAAAAAAAATATTCTCTTCATTCTACAGTCCTTGCTCATCAATGGTAGAAAATTGCTGATAACTGGTACAGTCGTCCCGATCATAGGCCGGATTACTGATGGCGGGCATGACGATCTACGGTTTCTGGCCACGCCCCTTGCACATGGTCAGCGGTGGTTGATTTAGAGGTAAGCGCATAATGGCATTCACACCGCTCACCCTTGACGTGGCGCTATTGCTGGATTTGGGACGCCTCCGCGTTTGGAGCTGGACCGAAGGGCTATTGGCGCTTCCCACCGGACAGACCGCCTATGGCATGGTCACCACCGGCCAGGTCAAGGTGTCCGATCCCGAAGCCGGTTCCTTCACCTTGAGTGCTGGCATGTTTTTTGTGCTGCCAGATGGCGGGCAAGTGCGCAGCGGCAAGGGTCTGGTTATTACCATAGCCGCTTATCGCGGGTTGCGGCAGATTGGCGGTCCTTTGGAAGCGACCGGTCGCCTGCGTTATATCGATGGGTGCAGCGACACTCTGCTGGTGAGTCCGCCTCGGTTGGGCGATCCTTGCCTGAACCATCTGCATATTCCCCCCTATACTCAGCAAACGCCCCATACTCATCCTTCGGTGCGGATTGGCGTCATTCTACGGGGCAGCGGCGAGTGTCGCACTCCAGACGGAGTGTACCCGTTACAGCCTGGCATGGGCTGGTATATCCCGACAGGCTGTTTGCATTCCTTTTTTACGCAGGAGGAGGCGCTGGATGTCATCGCCTGGCACCCCGACAGTGATTTTGGCCCCCGCGATGACGATCATCCAATGATTAATCGCACCCTGATTCCCCAGGGCTAGCGGTTGGCGGCCAGGATCGCAAAGCAGGTGCTGGCTGCACTGGCCAAGGGGCTTCAACCATCTGTTCATACCAGAGCAGAAAGGTAATCAGCATCCATAACTTTAGGCCATGGCGTAGGCCGGGTACGCCTTCGCTCTCATAACGCAGCAAACGCCGCACATAATCCGGCTTGAAAAAACCGTAGCGCCGCAGATTGTTGCGGGACAGCAGGTGTTCGCCGTAACGGCGCAAATCACCCCGAAACCAGAAGCGCACCGGCACCATCATCCCTGACTTGGGCCGCGCGATGATGGTCTCTGGCACCAGGTCGCTCACCGCCTTTTTCAACACGCTTTTTTCGACTGCTCCTTCCAGTTTGACGCCGGATGGACAGCGCAGGCTGGTTTCAATGATCTGGCGCGAGAATAGCGGCGGCAAGGCCAGCACCCCGTGCGCCGCCGTCATTTTTTCCACCTTGACCAGGATCAGATTGGCTCCCTTGAGCCGGATGTTCATGCTCATCAACCGGTTGATAAAATCACGCGGTGGCAAAGCCTGGAAAAACGGCTCCAGTAGCCGCACCAGAGCGGCATCACCGCCCGCTTCTTGGCGCAAGGCAGGCTCCAGGAGCAAATCGAGATCGGCATAGCAGCGCTGAAAAGCGCGCAGGTAATTGCGTTCTAGCCAGCCGTGCGCGGCTTCCCCAGGTAGAGGGCCGTAAAGCCGGGCTAACAGCATGGGGAGATTTTTAGGGCCGCCAAAGCAAGGATCGCCGCCCTCGCCGTTGAGCACTACCGCCGCAACCTCGCCCGCCGCCTGCGCCAGCAGATAGTTGGGAACCGTCACTGGATCGCCAATAGGGTCGTCCAGCCGCCAGATAATCTCTCGGAGCTGCTGGAGAAAACCGGTTGGACGGATTTCCAGCCAACGATGCGCAGTGTGATAACGCTCCACCATCAGGCGCACAAAATCATTTTCACGCGGGTATTCCGCGCCGAAATGCGCGGAGAAGGTTGGAAAAGACGCCTCAGGCTTTTGGGTGGCGGCTACCGCTAGTACCGCGCTGGAATCAATGCCACCAGAGAGAAACACAGCCGGCAGCCGATTCGGGCTGACGGCCAGGCATTCCGCCACCGATTGCTCTAAAGCAGCGCGCACCAGCGCCGGATAGGCGGCCAGCGGGTGCGGCGGTTCACTCTCTAGCGTCTCAAAGCGGAAGTGGCGATGCACTGTGGCTCGACCTTGGCGAAAACACAGAATGCAACCGGGCTGCAACTCGGCAATGCCCTCGAACATGGTGCCCGCGCCTGGCACAAAGCTGAAGGTGAGGTATTCCGGTAGCGCACCGGCGCGCAGCCGACGCGGCAGCGCGGCTTCAGCAAACAGCGCCTTGATCTCGCTGGCGAATAGCAACCGACCTTGCCACACGGTCCAGTACAACACTTTGACCCCGGCAGGGTCACGCACCAGATAAAACACGTCCTTCCAGCTCGCCGCCAGCACAAAAGCGCCGGTCAGGCGTTCGAGCAGCGGCTCGATCACGGCTTCTTGCCGCCAACCAGCCAGCAGCTGAGCTGCCGTATTGCCTTTCAGGCCATCTGAGTTGGCGGGGCGCGGGGCGTTGAACAAAACGCCGCCATAGCCAAGGATCGCGTCGGGGGTTTGTGCCAATGGGCGTTCCCAGTTCCAGGGCGCTATGCCGTGGCCGATTGCGACGGTGGCACCACCAGCGGTCACACCGTCGATCCGCTCCCAGCCAAGCGGACAGCGCGGCGCTAGTAGGGATGCCATGCGCTCCAGCAAACCAGCCGCTGGGGGGCCACAATATCCGAATAAACAAGACATGGCTGGATAGCTGATCCGCTGGGTGCATTCAGCCAAAATCATCTATTTCAACGCCAAATTCCCCTTCAGTAGCACCGGTGGCCTGCGCAGCGGGCAGGATCAGCAGACCGCCCAGCATCGCTGCACCTAATAAATTCATGAAGGATTTTGGCGGGATGCCATCCAGGGGAAAGCGATATCCAGCGTTCAGCATTTTGGCATGGTCAGCGCTGAGAACGCCCTGGACTGGCTCTCCATGGCTGGTGGGCAACCAAGGCAGTGAGCCAGCATTGGCGATGGACTCTTTGGATAATCCCAAGTCGATCAGGGGGTAGGCGGCCAGTGGCCATAGCGGGTCAGCCGCCAGGCGGGTGGTGAGGCGAAAGCCGTTCAGGGACGCATCGTGGAGCACGTATACGGGCAGGTTGGGATAACGGGCTAAAAACTGTCGACAGGCCGCAACTATCCCTTGAGGATAGCCCGAACAGCTCATCACGGCGGTTTTATGGGCAAGGTGAAAGCGATTGCGCACCAACAAATCGACCAAATCATCACGTTCCACCACCAGAATGCGTTCCGGCGCGTACTGCAAGTCCTGGTCTGCCGACCTTGGCTGTTGGCGAAAAGCCTGGCCATCGGCCAACGGAGCGATTGGATGGACCTGGTGATAGCGCTGAATCAATTGCTGCGCTTTGGCGAGCGGCAGGGCGGTTTTCTTGCGTCGGCTAGCCCATAATAGCAACAACAGCAAGGGTATAGAGATCCAAACCAAGGCAAAACTACTGTGGAAGAGAAACCAAAAAACAGCGCTGAGGAGGGCGACGAACCCGAGGCTAGCGATTAGGCAGCCGCGCGTGTTGCGGCTCCAGTAGCGGCAAATAGCGAAGGCTAGCTGCGTCAGGGTGAAGGCGTGGTTGCCCTGATCGCTCAGGCGCTGGATGAGTTGCCGCAGCGCATGATCGCTGAAATTGTCGTCTCTCTTTCTCAGAATAAATTGATAGCCGCATCGGCCACAGCGCATCCCATCGCGATACCTTTGATTGTGCTTACAGTCGGGACAACGCATGGGCGCATTTCTCCATTCATCGGCTATCGCAGGCGGCAGCCCCTGATTTGCGGCGCTGTTCCGCCCCAGCAGTGTAGGCGTTAGCTGTTCATCCCGCGTAGTCCTTAAATTCGAATGATCAGTGACCGTGTTTAATTCACAGGGCGCGAGGCATTGCAGCGTTCACAGCGGGGTTTGCATGGCAACCCACGCCTGCCCCAGACTTAAACCGCCATCATTCGGCGGAGCCTGTGCAGCTTCGTAAACCTGTAATCCGGCCTGTTCCAGATGGTAGCGCACCTGCATGGCCAACAGACGGTTAAGCCAGCAACCGCCGCCCAACACGATGGCGGTCACCGCTTCGCGCCGCG
>JBATSQ010000051.1:0-3340 GCA_049293375.1 Candidatus Contendibacter sp. | reverse complement strand
CGGTGCCGGGTATGGAGCCGCCCCTGGAGGCGCTGTGCATCGCGCCCTTTGGCATGGAAGAAGGCACGCAAGCCGAATTGCCGCCCCAGGAAGTCGGCTTGGTGGTGGGGGAGCCGGTGCGCTTCCGGTTCTTCGGTTCCTCGGTGCGCCGCGCCGATCAGGTGGGGGCGGCTTTGGAACGATGGGAGGGTGCTGAAGTCGAGGAACTGGAAGAAATCGAGGCAACCTTGCCCGCTGAAGGTCGGCAACCGGGTGAAGTGGTGCCGGTGCGGTTGCGTGCGGCGGTAACTGAAGTGGGTACCCTGCGCTTGGAAGCGGTGCCGCGTGACGGTTCTGAAGGCTGGAAGGTCGAATTCGACGTGCGTGGGGAGCAGTAAGCCATCGCTCGGCAACAGACGCCTCGGTATTTGGTCGGTATCGACCTTGGCACCACCCACACGGTGGTCGCCTATGCCGATCTGCGCGCGCCTACCAAGATTCAGCTGTTTCCCATTGAGCAACTGATCGCGCCTGGTGCGGTGGCGGCGCGGCCACTGCTGCCGTCGCTGCGCTATCATCCGGCGGATGGCGAGCTGGCGGTGGTAGACTGGCAGCTGCCTTGGGATTTCATTGATCCGGGCGCGGTCCTGGGCGCGGTCCTGGGTGAGCTGGCCTGGGAGCGGGGTTCGCGCGTGCCGGGGCGGCTGGTGGCCAGCGCCAAGAGCTGGCTATCCCATGCTAGCGTAGATCGCATGGCACCGGTCTTGCCTTGGGGCGCGGCACCTGGCATCGCCAGGGTATCGCCAGTGGTGGCGAGTGCCAGCTATCTAGCCCATGTTAAAGCCGCCTGGAACCATCGCTTCCCCCGCCAGCCCTTAGAGCGACAGGAAGTGGTGTTGACTGTGCCGGCGTCCTTCGACGCCGGGGCGCGGGTGTTGACCGTGGATGCGGCCCGTTTGGCTGGTCTGGAGAACATGCGGCTGCTGGAGGAGCCGCAAGCGGCTTGTTATGACTGGCTGCATCGTCACCAGACCGATGCAGCCGCGGAGCTGGGCGCATCTCGCCTTTTATTGGTCTGTGATGTAGGCGGCGGCACTACGGATCTCACCTTGATCGCCATTGCGCCGGGCGAAGATGCGCCCATGCTGACGCGCATCGGCGTTGGCCAGCATTTGATGTTGGGCGGCGATAACATGGATTTAACCCTGGCCCGGACGGTGGAGGCGCGCTGGGATGGTGCGCGGTTAAGCGCTGGCGAATTATCGCAACTGCTTCAACAATGCCGCAGCGCCAAGGAGCGCCTGCTGGCAGACGACGCACCGGAACGCACCACGGTCACAGTGCTGGGCAGTGGCGGGCGCTTGATCGGCGGTGCGCGCTCGGCGGAGCTACGGCGGGATGAGGTGCGCGCGCTGCTGGTGGATGGGTTTCTGCCGTTGGTGAGCAGCGCAGACCCACCTCAAGGTCGTCGCGCCGCTGTGGTGGAGTTCGGTTTGCCCTATGCCGCCGACCCGGCGATCAGTCGCCATCTGGCCGCCTTTCTGGCGCAACATGCTGCTGTCGCGCGGCAGGCCTTGGGTGAGCAAGCCGCCGCCGACCGTCTGCCCCTGCCGGATGCGCTACTGCTCAACGGCGGGGTGTTTCATGGCGCGGCGCTCGCTGATCGGCTACTGACCCTGCTCACCGGGTGGCGCGGCGCGGCCTTGACGCGCCTGGACAATCCTGAGCCGGATTTGGCGGTGGCGCGTGGCGCGGTCGCCTACGGGCTGGCGCGGCGTGGGCAAGGTTTGCACATTGGCGGTGGTTCGGCGCACGGCTATTTTTTGGTGGTGGAAAGCGCAGATGAGCGTGGCAAACAAGGGGTTTGCCTGTTGCCGCGCGGCGTGGAAGAAGGGCGCGAAATACGCCTGGAGCGTCGTTTCTCGCTGCGGTTGGGAGCACCGGTGCAATTTCATTTGCTAGCGTCAACCGGCGACGCTACCGTTCCACCCGGAACCGTGGTCGCTGTGGATGGCGAGGACTTTACGCCATTGCCGCCGGTCGCTACGGTCATTGCCAGCGACAGTGGCGCGGGCGAGGTTCCGGTGCAACTGAGCGCGCAATTGACTGCGGTCGGCACTTTGGAAATGAGTTGCGTGGCGGCGGATGATCCAGCGCAACGCTGGGGATTAGCCTTTCAGTTGCGCGGTGGCGATGCGACGACCTGGACGCGCTTGCCCCCGCGCTTCGCCGATGCGGTCGCCTTGCTGGAACGCTTTTATGGCCCGCGCGCCGCCGATGTGGCGCAAAAAGACATCAAGGGATTGCGCGTCGAGCTAGAGCGCTGGCTTGGTAAGCGCGAGCAATGGGATACGCCGCTGCTGCGGGAATTGTTCGGGGTTTTGTGGACTGGCGTGCGTCGGCGGCGACGGTCGGCGGAGCATGAGCGCTTATGGTTTAGCCTGACGGGTTACTGTCTGCGTCCGGGTTTCGGTTATCCACTGGATGATTGGCGGGTTCGGCAGTTGTGGACGCTGTACGAACAGGGTGTGCAGTACCAGCGCGACACGCAGAATTGGGCGGAATGGTGGACCTTGTGGCGGCGGGTCGCGGGCGGGCTAGATGCGACGGCGCAAGCGCAGCTGGGCGAGGTCCTAAGGGCAGAATTGCAGCCGCCGACGAGCAAAGCGAGCAAGGAACGCAGGCCGGGCGTCGAGGATATGGCGCGGCTGGCCGGCGTCTTGGAGCGCTTGCCGCCCGCCCGCAAGGTCGATCTCGGCGAGCTGCTGCTGGAGCGCTTGCTGCGCAAAGGTGAATCGCCTTCCTTATGGTGGGCGGTGGGCCGACTGGGTACCCGCGTGCCCGCGTATGGCAGCGCCCACGATAGCGTACCGGTCGGAACGGCGGCGGTCTGGTTGGAACGGGTTTTAGCGCTGGACTGGCGCGGCGTGACGCCTGCTGTCTTTGCCGCTACGCTGCTGGCGCGGTTGAGCGGCGACCGGGAGCGCGATCTAGACGCAGCGCTGCGCGCGCGGGTAGTGCAGCGGCTGCGCGCCGCCAAGGCTCCCGTATCATGGCTGCGCATGGTCGAGGAGGTCGTCGAGCTGGATGAGGCCGACGCCGGTCGCGTGTTCGGCGAAGCCCTGCCGCCGGGTCTGCGCCTGGTGGGATAAGGGACGGAACGACTCCGTGGCGCGTGGTCTATGTAGACGCCCTGTGTTGGACAACCCTCTTACCTGTTATGGGAGTATTCCGTGGTGCGAAAATCGCTCTTGACGCTTTTGCTGCTGGCTTTCGGGCTGGGGTCACCGGTGTGGGCCAGGGCCCAGCCGGGGCTGGTGCAGCGTTATTTTCAAAGCCTGAGCGCCTTGCGCGCCGAATT
>JBATSQ010000050.1:0-2842 GCA_049293375.1 Candidatus Contendibacter sp. | reverse complement strand
AGTTCAACTGGCCGAAGCTGGAAGAAACCCCGGACATTCTCGCTGAACTGGCGCAAGTGCAGATGCACGCCATCCAGACCAGCGGTAATTGCATTCGCAACGTCACCGCCGATCACTTGTCCGGGGTTGCGCCGGACGAAATCGAAGACCCGCGCATCTATTGCGAAATCATCCGCCAATGGTCCACGTTTCACCCAGAGTTTTCCTATCTGCCGCGCAAGTTCAAAATCGCCGTCACCGGCGCGCTGCATGACCGCGCGGCGGCGCAGGTACATGATATTGGCCTGAATTTGCTGCGCAATGCCCAGGGTGAGCTTGGATTTCGGGTGCTGGTCGGCGGCGGTTTGGGCCGCACCCCGCTTATTGGCCAGGTCATCCGGGAATTTCTGCCGCAGCGTGACCTGCTGTCGTATCTGGAAGCGATTTTGCGGATCTACAATCAGCACGGTCGGCGCGATAACCTCTACAAGGCGCGGATCAAGATTCTGGTCAAGGCGCTGGGCGCGGGGGTGTTCCGCGATCAGGTGGAAGCGGAATGGGCGCAGATCAAGGATTCCGGGCTGGTGCTGGAGTCGGCGGAAGTTGAGCGGGTGCGCCGGTTTTTTGCGCCGCCGCCCTACGAGGCGCAGGCCGCCGCCGATACGAGCTTTGCACAGTACTTGCGGGCGGATGCGGCGTTCGCGATCTGGGTGCAGCGCAATGTCGCTGACCACAAAGTTCCGGGCTATCGCAACGTCTTTGTGGCGCTGAAGGCGCCTGGAATGCCGCCCGGCGACATTACCGCTGAGCAGATGGACGTGGTCGCCAAGCTAGCGGATCGATACAGCTTTGGCCAGATTCGCTCCACGCACCAGCAAAACCTGCTGTTGACCGATGTGCGTCAGGCCGATTTGTATTCGCTATGGGGCGCGCTCGCGGCGCAAGGCCTGGCCACGCCAGTGATCGGCACCCTGGCCGATATGATCTGCTGCCCTGGTCTGGATTTTTGCAGTCTGGCTAACGCCAGCTCACTTAGCATCGCCCAGCAGCTCAATGATAAGTTTGACCAATTGGACTATCTCTACGATCTGGGCGAATTACGCCTGAATATGTCGGGTTGTATGAACGCCTGCGGTCATCACCATGTCGGACACATCGGCATTCTGGGTGTGGATAAGAAAGGCGAGGAGTGGTACCAGATTTCCCTGGGTGGCTCCTCGGAGAACGATGTAACTCTCGGAGAGATCCTCGGCCCATCGGTGCCCAAGACTGAAGTCGCCAACACCGTTGCACGCATCCTGCAGGTCTATATCGAGCAACGCCAGGACGACGAACGCTTTCTGGAAACCGTGCGGCGGCTGGGCCTGGAGCCATTCCGGCTGCGGGCTTATGCGCCCGGCAGTCCACAGGCTAAGCAGGAGGAGAAACGCTATGCGGTCGGTTATTAAGCACCGACGAATCATCGCCGATGACTGGCGGCACATTGACAATACCGAGGCACTGCCCGAGGGTCCCGTCATTGTTTCCCTAATCCGGTGGCGGCGGGAGCGGGCGGCGCTGCTGGCGCGCGGCGGCGCGCTGGGTGTGCGCTTGCCGAATACCGCCGCTGTGGCGGAACTGGCGGCGGAGCTCCCATATTGGCAAGTCGTGGCGCTGGAGTTTCCCAAATTTGCCGACGGTCGCGCCTATTCTCAGGCCCGGCTGCTGCGCGAGCGCTATGGTTATGCGGGCGAACTGCGGGCGGTGGGCGATGTGCTGCGCGACCAGTTATTTTTCATGGCGCGCACCGGTTTCGATGCCTTTGAACTGCGGGCGGATGGCTGTCTGGAGGATGCGCTGGCCGCCTTCAATGAGTTTAGCGAGAGCTACCAGCCCGCCGCCGATCAACCCTGGCCGCTGTATCGGCGGGCGCGCTAAGGGCCTCAACCAGAGAGCGCCGGGGCGAAAACCGCGCTGTCTGGTCCTTAGCGCAAATACCAGTCCGGTGGGATGGGATTCATATCCGTGACTCCTCCATCCTCCGATTCCGCACTCATTTCCTCGATCGCGACCACCACAGTGGTCACGTTGTCGTTGGCGTCTCGCATTAAAGCGAGATGGATGAAGGCCTGGACGGCTTCCTGGCAGTTATGTTGACTGTGCAGAAGCAGTTGGGCGATTTCCGAGTCGCTCATGGTTTTGTTGAGCCCATCGCTGCATAGCAGAAACAAATCGCCGGCTTGCAGCGGATAAACCGCCTCGTCGATCTCCAGCTCGTCGGAGGAGCCGACCGCGCGGGTAATGACATTGGCCAGCGGATGCCGGTGCGCCTCTTCCGGCGCGAGCAAGCCCTGATCGACCAGTTCCTGGACATGGCTGTGATCGCGCGTCAACTGTTCCAACTGTCCATCCCGCAGTCGGTAGATACGGCTATCGCCGGCCCATAGGCAGGCGCATTGTGTTTCATAGGCGATCAACACTACCACGGTGCTGCCAATGGTGCGGTGCTGGTAGCTTTGGGCTGATTCTTCACGCAAGCGCTGATTAACGTCGCGCAGCGCGTTCCGCACCGTATCCAGGTACTCCAGCCAGGTCAGTGGCGGTGGCAATTGGCGCAAGGCATTGACCAGCATCTGGCTGGCGAGATCACCGGCTTCATGACCGCCCATGCCGTCCGCCACCGCCCATAAGCCGTATTCGGGCAGAGCGATGCAGGCATCCTCGTTGATAGCCCGCACCATGCCGACATGGCTGCGGCTGGCGGAAGACCACTGGAATGACGGTTTCTGATTCATACGTTTAGCTCTCCTCGCTGGTGGCTAGCCCTGCCAGGCTGTGGTCTCCAGCGCCTAATAATGGTTCATTCCAGCCTGATTGACGCCAG
>JBATSQ010000049.1:0-2759 GCA_049293375.1 Candidatus Contendibacter sp. | reverse complement strand
GAGCGCCATCCTGCAGGCGGATCGGGTGGTATTTCCCGGCCAAGGTTCGATCCGTGACTGTTTGCGGGAACTGGCGCGCTGGGATTTGGTGGAGGCGGTGCGCGAAAGCGCATTGCGCAAGCCGTTTCTGGGCCTGTGCCTGGGTCCGCAGGCGCTGCTGTCCTTTAGCGAGGAAAATGGTGGCGTTGACTGCTTGGATGTGCTGCCGGGCCGGGTGGTCTGGTTTGGCGATTTACGCGACCCCAATACCAATGAACGGCTTAAAGTGCCGCATATGGGCTGGAATCAAGTGCGGCAATTGCGCGATCATCCGCTCTGGTGCGGCATTGCGCAGGACAGCCGCTTCTATTTTGTCCACAGCTATTATCTAAAACCCGTTGATCGCGCGTTGATCGTCGGCCAGACGCAGTATGGCTTTGATTTTGCATCAGTCATCGCGCGGGATAATATTTTTGCCGTGCAATTTCATCCCGAAAAAAGCGCGCAGGCGGGATTGCGGTTACTGAGCAATTTTGTCGACTGGACCCCCTGAATTTTTGAACTTGAATGGCGCATTGTTGGAAGCTTGCTATGTTGTTGATACCTGCGATTGACTTGAAGGACGGTAAATGTGTGCGACTGCGGCAGGGACGCATGGAAGACTCAACGGTTTTTTCGGATGATCCGGTGGCGATGGCGGCGCGCTGGGTGGAAGCAGGCGCACGCCGCCTGCATCTGGTGGATCTGAATGGCGCGTTCGCGGGTAAGCCGGTCAACGCCCAGGTTATTCGTCGGATCGTGGCTGCCTTTCCCGATCTGCCGATCCAGGTCGGCGGCGGGATCCGCGACCAACAGACGGTGGAGGCGTATCTGGACGCCGGGGTGCAGTTTGTCATCATCGGCACCAAAGCGGTTCAGGATCCCCATTTTATCAGCGATCTGTGCCTGGAATACGGCGGTCATGTCATCGTCGGGCTGGACGCCAGGGACGGGCGGGTCGCGGTCAGCGGCTGGTCCAAGCTGTCCAAGCATGACGTGGTGGATCTGGCGCAGATTTTCGAGCGGGACGGGGTAGAAGCGATTGTCTATACCGATATCAGCCGTGACGGGATGATGCAGGGCGTCAATGTCGAGGCGACGGTGCGGCTGGCCCAGGCGATCAGCATTCCAGTGATCGCGTCCGGCGGGGTCAGCACCTTGGACGATGTGCGGGCGCTGTGCGCGGTGGAAAAAGAGGGCATCATGGGCGCGATCATCGGCCGGGCGCTGTACGATGGCGCTATCGATCTCGCCGCTGCCCAGCAGATCGCCGACGCCGGAGGAATAGTCTAGTGGGCTTGGCCAAACGCATCATTCCCTGTCTGGATGTAGATCGTGGCCGCGTGGTCAAGGGCGTTAAATTCGTGGAAATCCGCGACGCCGGCGATCCGGTGGAAATCGCCCGGCGCTATGACCAGCAGGGCGCGGATGAGGTCACCTTTCTGGACATTACCGCCAGCTCCGACGACCGCGAAACCATGGTGCATGTGGTCGAGCAGGTGGCCAGTCAGGTCTTTATTCCGCTGACGGTGGGCGGTGGGATTCGTAGCCTGGATGATGTGCGGCGGATGCTCAATGCTGGGGCTGATAAAGTGTCGATTAATACCGCCGCTATCGCCCGCCCAGAATTCGTGCGCGAGGCCGCCGAACGCTTCGGCAATCAGTGCATTGTGGTTGCCATCGACGCCAAGGCGGTGCATCAAGCCGGCGAGACGCCGCGCTGGGAAATCTTCACCCACGGCGGGCGCAAACCTACTGGGATCGACGCGGTAGAGTGGGCGCGACGGATGAACGAATACGGAGCCGGCGAGATTCTGTTGACCAGCATGGATCGGGATGGCACCAAGCGTGGCTTCAATTTGGAATTGACTCGCGCCATCAGCGAAGCGGTCAGCATTCCGGTGATTGCGTCCGGCGGGGTCGGTACGCTCGATCATCTGGTGGATGGGATCCTGCTGGGCAAGGCCGATGCAGTGCTGGCGGCCAGCATCTTTCATTTCGCCGAATACACCATTGAACAGGCCAAGCGCCACATGCAGGCGCACGGCATCGAAGTCAGGCTTTGAAAACACCTGCTCCGAGAGCAGGTTGGAATGAGAGCATTCATGAGCGACGATTGGCTGGAACGCATTAAATGGACAACGGATGGCTTGGTCCCGGCCATCGCCCAGGACGCCGACAGCGGCCGGGTGCTGATGATGGCCTGGATGAACCGCGCATCCCTGCGCCGCACGGTGGCGTGCGGCGAGGCGGTGTATTGGTCGCGCTCCCGACAAGAGCTGTGGCATAAGGGTGAAACCTCTGGCAATACCCAGCGCGTGAAGAGTATTCGCCTGGATTGCGATCATGACGTGCTGCTGCTGACCATCGAACAAATCGGCGGCATTGCCTGTCATACCGGTCGGCAGCGCTGCTTCTTTGAGGAATTGCGTGATGGAGCCTGGATCGTCACCGATCCAGTGCTGAAAGACCCGCGCGAGATGTACGGCCCATGAGCGATGCGATTTTGCGCGAGCTGGCGGCGACCCTGGAAGCGCGCAAGCAAGCTGACCCGGACCGCTCCTATGTCGCTCGGTTATACGCCAAGGGTCTGGATGGCATCCTCAAAAAGGTGGGCGAAGAAGCAGCGGAAACCCTGCTGGCCGCCAAGAACGACGATCCACGAAACCTGGTATATGAAATCGCCGATTTATGGTTTCATACCTTGGTCTTGCTGGCGCATCAGGGGCTTGGCCCGGACG
>JBATSQ010000048.1:0-39312 GCA_049293375.1 Candidatus Contendibacter sp. | reverse complement strand
TCGTCTTAAAACTTAAAACCGTCTCTTGATTGACCCACAACAAACCCGAGGAGGGATCAGCATGTCCAAAGTCGCAGTCGTCACCGGTGGTATCGGCGGTCTGGGCACAGCCATGTGCAAAGCGTTGAGCGAGCAAGGTCGGCGCGCCGTCGCGGTGGACTTCAATGGCTTGAAGCAGGATGTCGTAGACAAATGGAAGGCCGACCGCAAGGCGGAAGGTCTGGATATCCCGGTGTATCTGGCGGATGTCACCAGCTTTGAATCCTGCGCCGAGGTATGCAAAAAGATCGAAGCCGAAGTTGGCCCAATCGAGATTCTGGTCAACAATGCCGGCATCACCCGCGACGCTATGTTCCACAAGATGACCCCCGAACAATGGGATCAGGTCCTCAAGACCAATCTGTACAGCGTCTTCAACATGACCAAGCAAGTTTACGAGGGCATGACCGCACGCGGTTGGGGCCGAATCGTGAATATCTCTTCGGTCAACGGCCTCAAGGGCCAGGCGGGCCAGAGCAACTATTCGGCCACCAAAGCCGCGATCTATGGCTTTAACAAGGCCCTGGCGCAGGAATGCATCAAGAAGGGCGTGACGGTCAATTCCATTTCGCCGGGCTATATCGGCACCGAAATGGTGCGGGCCATCCGTGAGGATGTGCTGCAAAAGATCATTGCCACTATCCCGGCGGGCCGTCTAGGCGAGCCTTCCGAAATCGCCCGTACGGTGGCGTTCTTGGCGGCAGACGACGCTGGCTTCATCACCGGTGAAGATATTACAGTCAACGGCGGCCTCTACTACCGTTAAGGCTTAAATCCGCGGCGTTGCCCCTCGTTGGACAGCGCCGCGTCGCCTTTTATGAATCTGCCATGAGTGAATCGCGCGTCATTAAAAAGTATCCGAATCGTCGGCTGTACGATACGGCGGTCAGCAGCTACATCACCTTGGAAGACGTCAAGCAACTGGTGCTGGAGCGCGCTGAATTCCATGTGATCGACGCGCGCACCAACACGGATATCACCCGCGGAATCTTGCTGCAAATCATCAGCGAGCAGGAAGAGCAAGGTACGCCGATTTTCACCACCGACGTCCTGGCTCACATCATCCGCTTCTATGGCGATACGCTACAGGGCATGATGGGCAATTATCTGGAAAAAAGCCTACAAGCTTTCGTCGATCAACAACACCTGTTCCGTGAACAGATGCGCAGCTTGATGGGCAAGAACCCGCTCACCATGATTACCGAGCTGGTGGAGCATAATTTGACGTTGTGGAAGAGCGTCAACGAACGCCTGCAAAAACCCTTTCCTCCGCTGCTGAACAGTGGTGGAAATCCGCCTGATCCATCCTCCTTACCAGACGAGCTTTTGCAGCAACCGGCCCCATTGCGTAAATCCGCCGCACGCGCCAAGCCCGAAAAAGAACGGAAAGGACGTAAGGATCCGCCGCCTTAGGCCGAAGCCGCAGCTTCTTGTTATTCCCGCTATTTTTAACGCTATCCGCTTTCCCTGCGCTAACGCGCCAGTAACCAGGCCGAAATCGCCGGCGGCACCTCGCGCTGGGCCCGGCTGCTGACGTAAATCCCGATGTGTCCGCCCTTAAAGGACAGTTCCGAGTAATCCCGGCTGCCGCAATAGCTGGCCAGCGCTTTGGATGCCGCTGGCGGCACCAGATGATCTTGGCTGGCGTACACGTTCAGCACCGGCATGACGATGTCGCTCAAATCAACACGCCGCTCGCCAATCTGCACGGCACCCTTGATCAGTTTATTCTGCTGAAAGAAATCTTTGGCAAACTGGCGAAAGGCTTCACCGGCCTGATCTGGGCTGTCGAAAATCCATTTTTCCATGCGCAGAAAGTTCTTCAGCGCCTGGGCGTCATCGAAAATATCGACCAGATCCACGTACTTCTGGCCAGCCAACCGGAAGGGGCTGAGCGAGAGAAAAGTAAAATTCAGCAACTGGCCCGGCAGATTGCCGAAGGTATCGACTAATAAATCGATGTTCACATGCCGCACCAGATGAGTCAGCAAATTATCGGGGGTGTGAAAATCGACCGGCGTCACCATGGTCACCAAATTGCGGATTTTGGCCGGATGCAAGGCGGTGTAGCACAAGCTCAGCGCACCGCCCTGACAGACGCCCAATAAATTAATCGCTTCCTGCGCATGACGTGCGCGCAGTGTCTCCACACAGTGATCGATATAGCGCAAGACGTAATCCGCCAAGGTCAGATGGCGGTCGTCGGCATCGGGATAACCCCAGTCAATCAAGTAAACATCCAGACCCGCGTCCAGCAGCCCCCGAATCAACGAGCGGTCTTCCTGCAAATCCATCATATAAGGCCGGTTGACCAGCGCATAGACAATCAGCAAAGGCACTGGGTGCGGCGTCGCCACCCGGGGCTGATAGCGAAACAGGGTGAGCTTGTCCTCCTGGTACACTGCATCGCGGGGCAGAACGCCGGTCTCAATAGGGCCAAGACCTTGCAGGGTGCGCGCGCCTTCGGCCAGGCGCACCTGAAACAGGCGCAGCTCTTCGTTCATCTGGGCGGGAGTGGGGCCAATCATGCGGGAACGCCTCCAGGACGATAACAACTTAATAGCGCATTGAGCAGGCGTCCATTCAAGGCACCATAGTCCGCGCCGCGTAACATCCGGCCATAGGTTTCTTCATTGCATTCCACCCACAGATTGTACAACTCGCGCAGCGTCTCCACCGGCGCGCCCGCCGCCGCGCGTTCGCCCAGCCGTTGCTCCATCAGATCCAGCGCGTCGCGGGCTGCTTGGCGCAGTAGCACCAGATAATCGCCCTGAACGTGCTGATAATCTCGCCATGCGGCCTCATCAGTGCCTACTGGTGCAGCCAGGGTGGCGGGAATGCCCAAGGAGGCGGCGGTCTGTTGCCAGGTATCCAGCGTGACCGTCCATAAGCGGGCCAGGTCGGGATGGCCGCCAGGATTTTCGGCGGCTTCGGCCAGCGCTGCTTTCAGTGGCTCGAAATGCTGCCGCAAAGCCTCACCCCAGTCCCCACCCTGCTCCATACTCTGCTGCAAGCGTTCGCTGAAGGGCTGAATTTGCTCGCCGAAGGCCAGATAGGTGCGCGCTTGCTGGAGCAATAGTGCAATGTCAAAGCCCGTTTCGCGGGGCTCGGTCATGGTCGGCTACCTCCAATGGGATGAGGAATCCTGAGTATAGCGCTCGGCGTCCGTCACGCTAGGCTACTTACGGCGCGTCACGCTTGGGAACTGGTAAATCCTGGGCGATAGCTTCAGCCCTAATCTGCTTGAGTCGCGCGCGCAATTGCGCTTCTTGATCGGGAGACAGACTAGGGTTGCGCAGCCCTTGCTCCAACTGTTCCATGGCAGCCAATAGCTCGCCATTCAGATAATAAGTCTCAGCACGGGTGGCGTAGGTCGCTGTCAGATCGCCGGCCCGTTGCGCCGCTTGCGCATAATAGCCCTGGAGTGCGGCATCTTGCGGTCGCCGCCGCACCTGCGGCTGCAACAGGCGCATGGCCTGGTGCGGATCCCCCTGAGTAGCCAGGGCGCGGCCATAGTGCATGGCCAAAGTAAAATCATCAGGATAGAGCTGACGGGCCGCCTCGAACTGTTGCCAACCGCCAGGCCGATCGCCCGCAGCCAGCGCCAGTTCGGCAGCCTCTAGCCGAAACGCCAAGCGGTCAGGATCGTTTTGCAGGAGGCGTAACACCTGCTGCTGGGCGGCGGCGTACCGACCGGCCTGACGCAGCGCTAGGGCATAGGCGTAACGCTCAGCGACTTCATTGCCGTAGCCACCTTTAGCCAGCGTGGTTTCCAGATTGCGGATCAGCGTGGTGTGGTCATCGGTCACTAGGACTCGCACCCGCGCCTTGGCCAATTCATAGGCCGTGCGGTCGCGGGGCGCGCGGTGGCGCACGGCTGGCGTCTGAATGCGATCCTGTGTATCAGCGGCGCGACTTTCCGGGCGCGGGTGGGTCCGCAACATCTCGGGAATTTGGTTGCGTGCATCGCTTCCCGACCAGCGCTCCAATTTGGCGAAAAAGTCGGTCATGCCCCTGGCATCAAACCCGGAGCGCGCCAGCAATTGCATGCCGACGCGATCAGCTTCCTGCTCATTGGCGCGGGTGAAACTGATTAGATGCTGGGCGCTGGCGGCGGCTGCGCTGACCATAGCCGCCTGCCCCGCCTCTTTACTGGCCGCCGCCAGTGCGGCCCCGGCGACCATAGCCGCTGCCATCGGTAAGGCCATCCGCTTCATGTCGGCGATAGCGCGCACGATGTGTTGTTGCGTCACATGGGCAATTTCGTGCGCCAACACCCCAGCCAACTCATCTTCGCGTTCGGTCGCCAGCAACAACCCGGCATTGATGCCGACCAAACGATTCGGCAAGGCAAATGCGTTGATGCCGACATCGCGCACCATGAAAAAAGTGAACGGTGCGCTCCCTTGATCGGCCTGATTGGCGATGCGTTGCCCAAGGGAGTAGAGATATTCGTTAAGCTGGACATCGTCCATGATCAGGCCGCGCGCCCGCAACCGACCCATAATCTCCATTCCCAAGCGCCGCTCCTCGTCAGGACCGACCGCAGCTTGCGCGGGATCGCCCATATCTGGCAGTTGCAGGCCTTGCGCTGTGGCAGGGCAGAAAAGCACCGGCGTCAGGGTGAGTGTCAAGGTCAGGATGAGCAGCGACAGGCGGTGGGACATACGCGTTCCAATGATTTTGCCCAATACGATTTAGTCCTAGGATAGATACCGAGAAGGTGCGACCCGTTCCCTGGTCGGCGGCCATTTTTTGCAAAGCCACAAAAAATAGCGGGTTGAGCCATCCGTCCTCTCTCCGCTATAAGGTTGCTACAGGCTGCGATGCCTTGCATTATTAGGAGAACGTTCCGTGAACAAACCCGCCGCTTTGCTAGCGTTGCTGCTCGTGGCGCTTCCGGTCCTTGCCGAACAGGCCACACCCGCCCGGCCGCTGCTGATCGATGTGCGCACCGCCGCCGAATACCAAGCTGGACATGCGCGCGCAGCGATTAACATTCCCTACGAAACCATCGCCGAGCGCATCGCCACCCTCACGCCTGATCGGAATACCCATATTGTGCTGTATTGTCGCACGGGCCGCCGCTCTGGCATCGCCGAACAGACGTTGCGGCAGATGGGCTACCAGCATGTCGAAAACCGGGGTGGGCTAAATGACCTGAGCCGTCACGGTTACCCGCTGCAATAACGCGCACATTTTAAACCGGCTTGCACCCATGACCGTCATTGACGCCGAATTGGACACCTGTGGTTTGGCGTGTCCCCTGCCGATTCTCAAGACCAAGAAAGCGTTGGCCAGCCTGCGCGGCGGCCAGACCTTGTGCGTGGTCGCCACCGACCCGGAGTCGGTGCGGGATTTTGCAGTCTTCAGCCAGCAAGTGGGCCATGCGCTGTTGGAGACGCGGGCCGAAGCAGGACGGTTTTGGTTTGTGCTGCGCAAGCGGGAAGACTGCGTTTAGCGTCGGTTGTAAGCGTCTTGACAGACCCAAAGAGAGCATCCATCGTTGGCTACTCTTCCTCTCTCGATCTGCCTACCCGGCCAAGCCGACGCTTACTTTGCCTGACCACGCCAACGATCACAGCACCGACCAATAGCTCAAGAAATTGCAGCAGGCTTGGCGAGAGGCGTGGGGGAACCGAAGCTGCAAATCGTGGGCGTAATCGGCTGACTGAAACTTAGTAGACCGCTTCCCTGGGCTGCACTTGCACAAACATATCTACAGTGATTTTTCCGGCGCGCTCGAATCGCAGGGTGATGGGAAAACGATCTCCCTCGGTCAGCGGCTTTTCCAAACCGATTAGCATCAAATGCGCTCTGCCAGGTTCCAAGCGAACTTCCGCGCCGGCGGGGATGTCCATTGCCTCGGTTTGCCGCATGACCGGCTGAGCATCTTTAAGGTAGCGGTGCAATTCGACTTTTTTGGTAATTATTGTGGATGCTGAAAGTAATTTATCCGCTTTAGGGCCGGTGTTGCGCAATACCATAAAGCCCATGCCGCTCGCACCAGCGGGGATCGAAGCCGCCGCAGGCATAGCCCAGGGATGGATAATTTTAATATTTCCTAATTGGTAGCCGTGGCCGCTGACCAGCACAGGCAAGCCGGTCAATAACCCCACAGCGGCCCAAAAGGAAAACCGCTTCAGGCATACAAGAAAATGCTTGAAGGGGCGTGGCGAGTTGTCGGATGGTCGTGGTTTACTCATTACATTCAGCCTGAGCAACCCGGCAACCCGCTCCGACGCGGCGGCACTCATCAAGAGCGGCAGTTTCGGCGGCGGCCGGCGTAGCGCCTCGCCCTGCCCCGACTCCGCCCTGTGGGTTTAGAGCTAAGGTGCCACATTCGCCAGGCCCAAACTCCAAAACCACCCGACAGTCGGCGGCAGCGCAATCCGCCAGCGCGCGCTGTCGCGCCCGTTGGGAATCGGCTGCTTTCCAGCGCAGTCGCCAATCTTGCGTGCTGGGAGCGTAAGCAGCAGCGCCATAACCGACAGTCGTTTCAATTTTTGCTGGCAGCGCGCAACCGCCCACAAAACTCGAAATCGCCATCAACACCAGTGGCTTGCCTGACCGCAGCTTCATGGCTTCAAGCCCTCCAAGCCACGTCCACCCTTCGCCTGCCCGTCAGCGGAACCCAGTCGCACGGTGCTTGCCGGCTTGCCGAATTTGATCCCATCACCTTTACCTCCACTGCCACCACTACCGCCACCGCCACCGCCACCGCCACCGTGATGGGCGTAAGCTGGCGCATAAAAAGGGTTATTGAGCATCGGCATGCCCAGCGTCAGTACCAAAGCGGCTCCCGCAAGCCAGTAGTACAGCGCAGGCCGACGGCAGCGATTGTGATGCAGAGAATGGCGATATTGGAAAAATTTGCGCATAAGCCATGACCTCCAGACGATCAATTGCAGCGGACATGCCGGGGAAAGTTACCAAAGGGATCGATAAAACGTGGATCGCAGATGAATGCCCAGTCGGTCAGGCTATGGAGAAAGGCGATGACATCCTGTTTTTCCTGGGCCGTGAGCGAGAAACCCACGATCAATTCGCTCTTATATGGACTTTTAGCGCCGTCGCCCGCCAGAGGCCCTTCTTGGATGATGCGTCCACCGCGCGCATAGTGTTCAATCACGCCTTCCAGCGTAGCGATGGAGCCATCGTGCATGTAGGGTCCGGTTAATTCGACATTGCGCAACGTCGGGGCGCGGAACCGTCCCATATGGGCAGGTCGTTGGGTAAATTCCCACAAACCGCGATTGTTTAACGGATAGTCGCCCGTGCCGCCAATGTTGTAGAGACCGTTATTATGAAACTCGGCTTGCGCGAGCGTAGTCCCTGCATGGTTTACCGACTGGCTGAAATTAAAACCACCGTGGCAGTGGAAACATTCCATCCGTTCGGAAAAGAACAACTCCTGGCCACGCCGCGCAGAGACGCTCATCGCGTTGGGATTGCCTTGGAATGTGGCTTGATCGTAGGGGGAATTGCCCGAAATCAGAATCGACTCGAAAGCCGCCAGGGCCTTGGTCACGCGGTCCGCGCTGACTGGCTCTGCTGCGCCTGGATACGCCTCCGCGAACAGTTTTTGATAGATCACATCCTGACGAAAGCGATCCAGAATCTCGGTTTCGTGGTCGCTCCAGCCTAATTCCAGGGGGAATTCGCCGAAAATAGGCACCAAGGCTTGCGCGTGCAGCGTGGTGAGTCCGGGATTAGCCCAGTTGAAGGTGGCGTTGTAGACCACGTTGCTCAAACTCATGGCGTTGCGCGGGTGGTCCTCGCCGGTGGCTCCGATAGAGGTCGGCCGACCATCCGTGAAGGCGCGATCCGGTAGATGGCAGGATGCGCACGCCATGGTTTGATTGACCGACATTCGCAAGTCGTAAAAAAGGTGGCGGCCCAGCTCAATCTTGGCCTCAGTCAATGGGTTGTCGGACGCTTCCTTGGGCGTGGGAAACCCCTTGGGCAGTTGCCATTGATAGCCTGAGGGCGTGATGGGCGGTGCGGTATCGTCTGCTCCGCCGTCTCCGCCTCCACATCCGCCCACCGCCAGCAGCGCGCTCAAGATGAGCGCGCGAACCAACCCCGGTTTCATGGCTTAAGAACACTGAACAGCCGTTGCGGAACAACCTTGGCATAGGATTCTGGTGCCGCCCCCGCACCAGCGACGTAGGTAAAATCCAAATACAGACGCGGCATGATGGGAATACACTCAGGATCGGAGTTACCCGACATGCAGCCCGCAGCGGTATTGGGCGTATCAACGGCGACATTGGAGCCTTCCAGGGCATGACCGATGTCCATGACCAGTTGGTCGCGATCCACGTCAAAATTATTCAAGCAAAACTCAGCGATATTCGGATAGCCGCATGCGGCCGTGGGCGGGGCATTGGGATCCGAGCCGGGGCATTGCGTACTACCCAAGTGGATATGGAAGGCTTGTTTGGCATTGGTTGGATCACCCATGCCGTCAATGCGGATGAATTTGCGCCCGCTGCGCCAGCTCCACAGCATTCCCGAACTGTTCAGCGGTGAAGGCGCTGTGGCATCGTTGACATGGTTGAGCGCGTAAGGCACACCGACTTTGAAACAGATACCGGTGTAGTCCGCATCTGCTACGGTCCCCACCACCGCCGAATTGGTCGGTAGCGCACCGCTACCGCAGTCCCGCCGCAGATCCAGTAAGGCGACATTCTGATGTTGCCAGACGCCATCTTGATCCAGAGTGAGGGTCTGCCGACTGCCGTCGGCTTTTACCAGCGCCACATCATGAACGTAAAAACGCCAGTCCGTCACTTGGTAAGCGCCTGGCTGGCCAAGACCTACATTGTTGTAGGTGGTTCCGCAGGTGAATGCTTGGCCGTTCACCTGCCCTTGAAACTGAAGAACGGCGCGACGCTGACTTGGGCCATCATCATCATCACCGCCGCCGCAACCAACCAGTAAGGTCAGGGCGACGCCAAGAGCTGAAGCATTCCGAATGAACAAAGACAAAGGCTGATCGGTCATGCAGAGTTCTCCTCAAAGATCAAGCAAGGTAGGCGGCGCAGCAGCAGATGCTTCGCATCGTCCAATCATGCTAAATCGTGGAGAACAAAACGAGAATGCGACAAATTGCCGCACTCAGTACCCAGAGATTGAAGTAGAGGGCCTGTCCCTGGCTCAATGCGCGCACGGCACCCGATGCGCCAGCACCGGAAATTGCCGCCGGATAGTTGCCAGTCGCTCTCGATCAAAACGAGCCAGCGCCAACCCCGGCCCGTGCGGCCAACGCTGCACAATTTCGCCCCAGGGATCCGCCACCAGGCTATCGCCGTAGGTTTCCCGGCCGTTGGGATGAACGCCGCCCTGCGCTGCGGCAATGACATAGCATTGATTTTCGATGGCGCGCGCCCGCAACAGGGTTTCCCAGTGCGCCTTGCCGGTCACGGCGGTGAAAGCCGCTGGTAGCGCCAGAATTTCCATGCCCTGCGTCACCAGCGCGCGGAATTGCTCCGGGAAGCGCAGGTCGTAGCAGATCGCCAATCCCAGTCGGCCCCAGGGCGTATCGACCACGACGCTGCGATCACCCGGCGCAATGGTGGCGGACTCTTCATAACGCTCCGCGCCACCTACCACCTGGACATCAAAGAGATGGATCTTGTCATAGCGGGCGACCCGCCGACCTTGTGCATCGAACACCAGGCAACTGGCGCGTACCCGCTGCTCGTCGCCCGCAGCGCGCAACGGGATGGTGCCGCCCACCAGCCAGAAGCGATGGCGGGCAGCCTGTTCGGCCAGAAAATCTTGCAACGGTCCCGCGCCCTCGGTTTCCCGCAACGCCAGCTTGTCGCTCTCCCGCTGGCCCAGCAAAGCGAAATTTTCCGGTAAAACCGCCAATTGCGCGCCCTGGTCAGCAGCCTGCGCCAACAGCGCAGCGGCGCTGGCCAGATTCTGGCCCAGGTCGGCACCGGAAACCATTTGTATCGCTGCCAGGATCGTCATAACTAACGCTCACTTTGGGTGGTTGTCGCTGGCAAAACCCTTGGATTCAGCGGGCGTGGGCGTTTCACGCCACGCTTCCAGCACCGGTTGATCCCAAGAACCCTGCAAACGGTAATCATAACGGGTAGCGTGCTGAATCCCTTGTTGCAACAACCGTTCGGCCACCAGCGCCGCCGCGCCCGCCACTGGCCCCCCCAGCAGGGTTCCCGCCACTGGCAACGCACCGCCTAGCATGGGAATCACCGTAATCCGCTGATCATAGACACGCTTCCGTAAATCGGTCTGGCCCTTAATTTCGATGCGCGCGGCGGGACCCTCAATCGTCAGGTTATCGGTTTGGGCCCGTCCCTTTTGGAAGATGAATTCGCCGCTGATCTGGTCGAAACTCATGCCTTTCTGAAACAAGTCACTGAAATCCAGGGTAAAGCGGCGCAGCAGGGTTTGCATGTTCAACAAGCCCATCATTCGACCCATGCCCGGCTCCACATCCAGCAATTGACCCGGCCCCACCTGGATTTTCAGCGTCCCTTCCAGCCGATCTAATGCCAATTCCGGCCATGCATCTGGCCAGTCAGCCATTAGTTCGGCTTCGGTGGCACCGCGGGCGATACCCACCCTGGCATAGCCCAGCGCCGCCAGGGTTTCGCCCAACGCCGGACTGCGCACCACCGCATGCAGATGAGAGGCATGCCCACTTTGCTCGCTCCAGCGCCAATCACCGATGGCGTCAACCCGTTGTCGTTCAGAATCCAACGTGAATTCCGCCAAGCGCATCCCGCCATCTTGCGGCAGTGCCACCGCCCGCAGGCGGCCCAGCTCCATCCCATCCCAGCGCAAATCCGCAACGCTCAACACCAAGGGCGGTAGCTGGCGCGGATTTAGGGTGTTGCTGGGCTGAGGACTTGGCGCAGCGTCTGGCAACGCGCTGAAATAGAGTCGTTGCAAGGCGGCGTTGATCGGCTGTTGCGGGCTGGGTTGCGTGGGCAAGGTCACGCGCCCAGCCAGATTCGCCCCTTCCAGGGTGATTTGAAGCTCTTGCTCCCGCCGGGTGGCGCTCAGTACCACCTTAGGAATGACCTGGCTGCCTAAAATCAGTTGGCCAATCCGGGCGTCTAGCCGCTGCACACGGCTCCAGTCCGTGCCCGTGGAGTTGGGCGCAGAACGGTTCAGGGTATTCCACTCCCAACGCGGCACATCGGCTACCACCGTTAAGCCGGGTGTTTTCGGCAGCTTGGCCGCTCCCGTATTGATTCGTAACTCACCCCGCGCCAGTCGGGGCGCGCGCGCCACATCGCTCAGCTCCAGCGCCGCCCGCACTCCATCACCGTAGTCGATCAGCACCCCTAGGACATCCCGTCTCTGCGGATGGAGCACGATTTTGAGGGGACGGGCATCGGCAGCGCTCTTGCCCAACGGCGCAGGGAGGCGGACTGCCAGGCCACGCAAATCAGAACGCAGCGTCAAGTTAAACCAGGAAATAGCATCCTGCCCCTTGCGCCGGGTCGTGGGTACAGTCAATACCGCGTCCCACAGGCTCTTGCCGCTCACATACGGCTCCCAGGCTTGCGCCTCAGCTTGGCCCGCCAGGACGCGCGGATCCGAACGCCCGCGTAACCGCACCCGCAAATCGCGCTGCCCCGCGCGCCCGACCAAATCCAGATCCAGCCGGATGACTTCACCACGCCAGCGAATTTGCAGATTTTTGGCGTCTAGGCCGACCTCGGTGAAGTGCACCACACCGCGCAATTGGTCGAATGCTAGTTCCCAGGCTGGCAGCGTCAGTTGGTTGCCCATAAACTCCACCTGTCCCCGCGCCTGGAGCGGACGCTCATCAATGGGAATCGTGAGTTCCAGAGCCAGCGCGCTGTCGCCGTTGAGCCTCAGCGCTGGCCAGTTGTCGCCGAGATCAGCGCGGATCGGGCTGTCTTGGAGCGCGCGCCATAGACTCGCAGCCGGACCCTGGGCGCGACCCTGCACCTGAACCACCACGGCATCGAGATCGTCGATTTGCGCCGCGATGTGGGCCACCGCCGCGTCGAGCAGGCGACCTGACTCAATAGCGACCTGCAGGCCGCGATTGCGAAACTGGACCACACCCCGCGCTGCTTCCAACCGTGGCCAACCGGGCGCGTAATCCAGGGTCGCATCCTCGACCTGAAAGCGGGTTTCAAACAGACCTTCATCCCGGTCAAAGGGGAATGCCGCAGCCGGACCGCGTAAAACGCCCTCCCCGGCCACGACCCGGCCACCGACCAAGGCTTGGTCCAACCAGGCGATGCCTTCCGCTGGGATCACGGCGACCGGCAAATAGCGCGGCGCGGCACTGACCGCCACATCATGATAGCGGCACTGCAAATCCAAGAGCGGCGTACCGGTGGTAGGCACCGTGACGCGCCCCCAGACCCGGGCGTTGAGATCGGCGTTGGCCAGCTCCAATCCGCTACTGTCCAAGCGCACGCCAGCGGCAGCGCTGACCCAGCTTACGGTGCCAGCCAGGGTGTCCAAAGTAATGGGCGCGCGCAGCAG
The DNA here is from genome assembly GCA_049293375.1 of Candidatus Contendibacter sp. GTDB lineage: Bacteria > Pseudomonadota > Gammaproteobacteria > Competibacterales > Competibacteraceae > Contendibacter. The sequence continues at coordinate 26,763 of JBATSQ010000048.1, read as the reverse complement.
GCCAGCGGTCTCCACGCGCACCTTGCGACTGTCGAGCGCCATCCGGCCCCGATCCGGTGCCCATTCCAGGACGCCGTGCAAAGGCCCTAGTCCGGGCAGGCCACGGGCTGGCTGAAACGCCACCGCGCGCAATTGCGCAGTCACGGCGTAAGCCGCAGTCGCTGGATTCACCTGAAGCGTGACTTCCGGAATATCGCCTACGGGATCCAGCAGCGTTAGCCACTCGCGAGCCGCATCGTCCAACCAGGGCGACAATCCAGCCGCCAGATCCTGGGCGCGCAGATGACGCACATGACCCCGCCACTGCTCGCCACTCTGGGTGAACTCAAAACTCGGGCGAGCCAGGATGCGGCCCTTGGCATCGCCGAATCGGGCATCGCCACGCCACTGCCAGCCGGTTTCCCGGTGTTCGCCGGAAAGAGTCACCCCATTATCAGCATGACGAGCAAGCCAACGCTGCAACCCAGTCAAGCGCTGTGGCTGCGCCAATGTCGCCTGCAACCATTGCAACTGACCCTCAATGCGGATCGGCTGCCAATCGCGCCATTCACCCCGCAGCTCCAGGCCCATCGTCCCAGTAGCAAAGGACAGCGGCAACGGCCAACCCGCCGGATTCAATCGCTCAGCCCGCGCGGAGAATGTACCTTGCCAAACGTCAGCCCCGGCACCCACCCGATCGATGCGCAGCTCGATGTGGTCGCCGAGTTCAGCTGGCAATACGGCGCTAAATGCCACTTGTTGACCGGTAGCCGACGGTCGCGCCTGAAAATAAGGCTGTCGGAGCTGCACGCTGCGACCATCCGGTAAGCGCACGGTCAGGCGATCTCCAAGTAGATCCAGCCGACCCACCTCAAACAGCCAATGGGCGATTTCCGGCAGTGAGGCCGCGTCACTGGCGGCGCCGGCATCCGCTCGCAACCGAGGCATCCCGTCATCGCCCGGCTCCAAGGTTAGGTTCACGCCTTCGAGCCGCACTGGGCCGAAGATCGGGCGCCACTCTTGCAGCGACCGCCATAAATCCAGGCTGGCTGTCGCCCGCTCGAAATGGGCCAACACCGCCTCGCCTTGGGGATCGCGCAAACTCACGCCCTGCAAGCGCAGCATTAAGCGCCCGTCCTCATGGGTGGCGTTAACTGCTGCAATCTGCACCGGCGTATGCAAATAATCGCCCACCGCTGCCGCCAGCGTCTCCCGGTAGTCGTTCATCCGGGGCAGCAGCCACCATTGGCTGAAACCAGCAGCCAATAAGACGAGACACAGTAAGGCCAGCCCCAGCCACCGGCTCCAACGCAGCATGCGGCGCAGCGGGCCGCGCGGCCGGAACCAACCACCCGCCCCCCGGTTGGGCGTGGAATCGCGCTGCGGCTCCCGCCCAGAAGCAGGCGCAACGGGGGATGTGGCAAGGCTCACATCAACACCACATCATATTGTTCACGGGTGTACAGCGCTTCCGCCTGAAACTTGATGGGGATGCCAATAAAGGCTTCCAGCTGCGCTACGCTGTTGGATTCCTGATCCAGCATGGCATCCACCAGATCCGGTGAGGCCAACACGACGAACTGCCGCGGCGAATACTGGCGGGCTTCTCGCAATAACTCGCGGAAGATCTCATAGCACACCGTTTCGGCGGTCTTGATGGAGCCGCGTCCATCGCATAGCGGGCAGGGTTCGCACAGGATTTGCTCCAGGCTCTCGCGGGTGCGTTTGCGGGTCATCTCCACCAGGCCCAGCGGCGAGACCTGCGAGATATGACTTTTGGCGCGATCCTTCTCCAGATGTTTCTCCAGCGCCCGCAACACAGCCTGCCGGTGGTCCTGGCTCACCATGTCGATAAAGTCGAGGATGATGATTCCACCTAGATTGCGCAACCGCAGTTGGCGTGCGATCGCGGCGGCGGCCTCCAGGTTGGTCTTAAAAATGGTCTCTTCCAGATTGCGATGCCCGACGTAAGCACCGGTGTTGACATCAATGGTGGTCATCGCCTCGGTCTGGTCGATCACCAGATAGCCGCCCGATTTTAAGGGGACCTTCTTGCCCAGCGCGCGCTGGATTTCTTCCTCTACGCCGTACAACTCAAAAATTGGCCGCTCGCCCGGATAGTGCTCCAAACGCGGCACCATTTCTGGCACCAGTTTTTCAGCGAACTCCAGCATCCGCTGGCAGGTTTCGCGCGAATCAATGCGCACTTTCTCGACGCTGTCCCCGATGAAATCGCGCAGCACACGCAACACCAACGGCAAATCCTCATACAGCGGGCCGATGCCAGAGACAGCCTGAATCCGCTCCCGAATCGATTGCCACAGGCGTTGCAGAAATTGCATATCCGCCCGCAGCGCCTCCGGTTGCGCGCCTTCCGCCGCAGTGCGGACGATATAACCACCGCCAAATTCCGCGCGAAAGTCGTTGATGAGTTCCTTAAGGCGCTGGCGCTCGCGCTCACCGTCAATCTTGACCGAAACGCCGGCGACATCGGCATCGGCCAGAAACACCAGAAACCGCGACGGCAAGGTGATATGAGTGGTCAAACGGCCACCTTTGGTGCCAATCGGATCCTTGATGACTTGCACCACCAGTTCCTGACCCTCACGGGTCAGATCGGTAATCGCCGGCGCAGCGCGCTCGCCGGACCCACCGTTGGCCGGAGCCGCTTCCAGACGGATATCGGAAACATGCAGAAACGCTGCCCGTTCCAGGCCAATATCGACAAACGCCGCCTCCATGCCTGGCAAGACGCGCGCCACCCGGCCTTTATAGATGTTGCCGACCAGGCCGCGCTTGCCGGCTCGCTCCATCAAGATTTCTTGCAAGACACCGTTCTCGACCACCGCAACCCGGGTTTCACGAGGCGTCACGTTAATGAGAATCTCGTCCCCGGTGCCGCCTTCAGCGCGCGTTGCCATGAGCGTTTACTCCGTCGCCGTCACACAGGCAGGCCACAGGGCAATGCCGAACTCGCGCAATAGCTCGGCGGTTTCCCACAATGGCAGTCCCATCACCCCAGAATAGCTGCCGCACAGTTCGGTGATGAACAGCGCCGCCCGACCCTGAATGGCATAACCGCCGGCTTTATCCAATGGCTCGCCACTGTCCCAATAGGCCGCGCATTCCACTGGCGTCAGCACGCGAAAACGCACCTGGCTTTCCTGGATTTTCACGGCGGCGCGCGCCATTGTGGTCAGCGCCACCGCGCTGAATACCTGATGGGTACGCCCAGAGAGCTGCTTAAGCATCGCCAGCCCCTCCTCGCGCCGACACGGCTTACCCAGAATCGTACCGTCTACGACGACCGCCGTATCCGCCCCCAGCACCGGTAGCGCGCGCCGCCGACCCAGTCGCTGATAACCGGCCCGTGCCTTGGCCAGCGCCAGCCGCGCCACATAGGCTTGGGGTGGCTCATCAGCCAGTGGCGTTTCATCCACGGCCACCGCCAGCTGGCGATGGGCGACACCGATTTGGCGTAACAGCGCGCGCCGCCGTGGAGAGGCGGAGGCTAAATAAAGACAGGGCGTTGGCATAATCAGGCGCGGTGATAGGGGTGATGATGCAACAGACTCCAGGCCCGGTAGAGTTGCTCGGCGACCACCACCCGCACTAGCGGATGCGGCAGGGTCAAGCGCGATAAGGACCACAGCCGTTCGGCGCGCTCGCGACAGGCGGCGGCCAGTCCGTCCGGTCCGCCAATTAACAGGCTGACATCCCGGCCTTCCCGCAGCCAGTCGGCCAAGCGTTCCGCCAATTCGGCGGTGCTCCACTGTAGACCCTGTTCATCCAGGGCCAGCAGCCGGGAGCCGGGCGGGGCCGCCGCCAGCAAGCGTTCGCCTTCCACGCGCACCGCGCGCGCCACATCGGCGCGGGCGCTGCGCGGCCCGGTCGGGATTTCCAGCAACTGCAAGCCACATTCGCGCGGCAAGCGAACCGCATACTCGGCATAGGCCCGCTTGACCCACTCCGGCATTCGCGCCCCGACTGCCAGCAAGTGAATTTTCATCGCCGCCTTAGGGTTAGGGTATCAGTGTGCTGGCGCGCGCTGGGCCAAAGCACGCGGCCCCGTCGCCCACAGCTTTTCCAGACTATAAAAGTCGCGGGTCTGTGGCAGCATGACATGCACCACGATATCGCCCAAATCGACCAGCACCCACTCCGCTTCCTGTTGGCCTTCGACCCCCAAGGGTCGCACTCCGGCCGCCCGGCATTGTTCGATCACTTTGTCGGCCATAGCGTTGACATGGCGGGTGGACGTTCCGCTGGCAATCACCATGAGGTCGGTAAAGCTAGCGATACTGCGCACATCCAACACGGTCAGGTCCTGCGCCTTTAACCCGTCCAGGGCCTCGACGACTATTTTTCGCAACGCATCCAGAGACAGGGTATTCAGTTCATTCTCCTTGCTGGGTTAGATTGCGGGCGCAATGGCTGATGGCGTCTGATACCACGCCCGCTCGTGAATAGCGACCAGCACAGCGTCTGGCAATAGGTAGCGCGCCGCTTGTCCGCTCGCCAGCAAGGCGCGGATTCGGGTCGCGGAAATGGCCAATTGCGTGACCGGCTGGAACAGGACGCTGCCGGCAGGGCTGCGATGCAGCGCGGCGACATCCCGCGCCAGGCGCGGCGCGATGAAGGCGTTCAGCGTCGGCGGTAGATCCAGTGACGCGCCAGGCCGCTGCATCACCACCAGGTGCGCCAGCCGCGCCAATTCTTGCCAGCGATGCCAGGTCGGCAGTTCGCGGAAGGCGTCGCCGCCGACGAGCAAGCACAGGGGCGCGTTAGCGAACTCCGCGCGCAGCGCGCTGAGCGTGTCCACCATGTAGGAGGTTCCCGGCCGGTGCAATTCCCGGTCATCCACCACAAAACCCGGCTGCCCAGCCGTCGCTAGCCGCACCAATTCGAGTCGTTGCTCGGCAGTAATGGCGGGTGGGCCGCGATGCGCTGGAATCCGACAGGGCACAAAGCGAATTTCCGCCAAGGCCAACGCCTCTTGCACTTCCAGGGCCGGGCGCAAATGGCCGTAGTGAATCGGGTCAAAGGTGCCGCCCAGAATCCCAATCGCGCTGGATGAACTGGCCATTAGCCGCATCCTGGGCCGGAAGGTGCGGCAATCCGCGCCGCCTGGCAGGCGGCCGGTCTACTGGCGAATATGGCCATCGCCTAGCACCACAAATTTTTGGGTGGTTAAACCTTCCACTCCGACCGGCCCCCGCGCGTGCAGCTTGTCGGTGCTGATGCCCACTTCCGCCCCCAGCCCGTATTCACCGCCATCGGCAAAGCGGGTGGAGGCGTTCACCATCACGGAACTGGAGTCTACCTCGCGCAAAAAGCGCCGCGCCCGGCTGTAGTCCTCGGTCATGATGGTGTCGGTGTGGGCGGAACCATAGCGGGCGATATGCTCCATCGCTGCGTCCAGATCCGCTACCACCCGCACCGCTAGGATGGGCGCGAGATATTCAGCGGCCCAATCCTCCTCGGTGGCGACCTTGACCCCAGCTATGAGATCGCGGACGCGGTCACAGCCACGCAATTCCACCCCTGCCTCCTGATACATCCGTCCCAGCATCGGCAGTACTCGCTCGGCGATACCCTCGGCCACTAGCAGGGTTTCCATGGTGTTGCAGGTGCCGTAACGCTGGGTTTTAGCGTTGTAGGCCACAGTCACCGCCTTGTCGATGTCGGCGCGGTCATCGATATACACATGGCAGACGCCATCCAGATGCTTGATGACCGGCACGCGCGCCTCGCGGCTGATCCGCTCGATCAGGCCCTTGCCGCCGCGCGGCACGATCACGTCCACGTATTCGGCCATGCGGATCAATGCGCCCACGGCCGCGCGGTCGGCGGTGTCGATCACCTGCACCGCATCGGCCGGCAGCCCGGCAGCGGCCAGGCCCTGCTGGATGCAGGCGGCAATGGCGCGATTGGAGTGGAGCGCCTCGGAGCCGCCGCGCAGGATGGCAGCATTGCCCGCTTTCAGGCACAGAGCGGCGGCATCGGCGGTCACGTTCGGCCGCGATTCGTAGATGATGCCAATAACGCCCAGCGGCACCCGCATTCGTCCAACCTGGATGCCCGATGGCCGATAGTTCAGATCGGTAATAGCGCCGATGGGATCGGGCTGGGCTGCGACTTCCCGCAAGCCCTGCGCCATGGCACGCACGCCCTTGGCGCTCAGCTCCAGCCGATCCAGCAACGCCGATTCCAAACCGGAAGCGCGACCGGCCTCCAGATCCAGGCTATTAGCGGCGTTGAGCGCTGTTTGCGCCGCTTCCAAGGCGGCAGCGATAGCCAACAAGGCAGCGTCTTTAAGCCGCGTTTCGGCGCGGCCGACGATGCGGGACGCCGCGCGGGCGCGCTGGCCGACATCGGTCATGTAGCGCTCAATCGAAGTCTCAGCCTGTCCTGCTACGGCAACCGTCGTATTCATCATTGGACTCTCCTGCGCGTTGCCATTTCATCGGGTAACCACTCCAACCCCGCCAGTCGCAAGCCGTTCGTTAACAGCGCATCCCAAGCCGAACCGGCCACTACTCCCTTAATCACCTGATCGGTGTCGGCGCAGGCGCGCAGTAGCACGCGACAATTCTCCAGGCTCAGGCGTTGCAGTGTCTGCCGCAATAGCGCCTTGCGCTTCTCCCAGACCTTCAGCTCGGCCAGCACGGCTTCCAGAGATTGTTGCCGACTGCGGGCGAAAGCCAGCATCGCCAGCCGCCGCACTTCTTGCTGCAACGCCCAGTTCACCAGCACAGGCTCCACGCCTTCCCGGCGCAGATTGTCCAGAATGCGCGTCACCCGCTCTGGCCGCGCCAACAGAGCGGCATCTACCCATTCGTAGATACTGTAGCGGGCGCTGTCGCCCACCGCCGTCCGCACCACCGCCGCCGTCAATTCCCGGTCCGTGACCAGCAGCGCCAAACGTTCGATCTCCTGCTCGGCGGCGAGCAGGTTGCCTTCTACCCGTTCAGCAAGCAGTTTTACTGCGTCTGCGGTAGGATTGAGACCACAACTGCGCAGCCGCCGTTCGATCCAGCCGCGCCACTGCCCAGCCTCCACCGGCGATGCCTGCACCACAATGCCCGCCCCCTCCAGCGCGGCGAACCAACGGCTTTTCTGCGTCTGCCCATCCAGCTTGCCCGCAGTCAGCAGCAGCACCGCATCAGCAGCGGGCCGGGCTGCGTACTCGGCCAAGGCTTTCGCACCGGCGTCACCTGGCTTACTGTTGCCCAGGCGCAGCTCCAACAGGCGGCGCGTGGTGAATAACGACCGGCTAGCCGCGTGCTGTCGCAATCCTCCCCAGTCGAAACCGGCCTCCACTGTCAGACATTCCCGTTCCTGACATCCCCGCTCTCGAGCGGCGGCGCGAACGGCGTCTGCCGCGTCCCGCGCCTGTAGCGGTTCCTCACCAAAAACTAGATAGAGCGACGCTAGCGTCTGGCGCAAGTGCGCGGGCAATTGATCGGGGCGCAACCTCAAGGCTTGACCGCCTGCAAGCGTCGCACGATTTGCCAGGCCAGATCATCGGCCATGCTGTCGATGATCGAATCCTGGGCCGCTTCAAAGCCCAGCACCCGATTCTCGTCGAATAGCAAGGCGCGCTGGACGGTGAGGGTTTCTCCGGCGATCAGGACCTTGCCGTTAGTCAGCGCGACCTGATAGGCGGCGCTATAAGCGAGCTGGTATTCCCGCTTGAGATCGAAGCGGTCGGCCGCCACCGCGCGCCGACCGTAGTCTTCGTGCAGCAAGGTGATGGTGGCGGTCGCCTGCGCTGGATCGCGGGTCACAGTGACGCCGTTGCCAGCCAGCAGCAAGACCAATCTGCGACTCAGCGGCCCCGGCGGCAACCCAATGCCCCGCTGGCTTTGCACGTAGGTCACCGCCAATTCCGGCGGCAGTTGTGCCTGACCGCGCAACTGAAACCCGCAACCGGCCAACCAGAGCAGAGCCAACCCTGACCCCCAGCGCAGCAGCCAACCCTTCACCACGCGCCGGTCAGGTCCGCTTCCACGGGAAAAGACATTCATCTTCGCCGCCTCAGCACACCACATTGACCAGTTTACCGGGCACCACCACCATTTTGCGGATCGGCCGCCCCTCAAGAAAGCGTTGCACGTTCGGCTCGGCCTGAGCAGCCTGTTCGATAGCGGTTCGATCCGCGTCCGCCGCCACCTCGATCTGCCCGCGCAATTTGCCATTCACCTGCACCACCAAGGTCACCGACGAACGTGCCAGAGCTGCCGGGTCCGGTTCCGGCCAGGTAGCGTTGAGCACATCGCTGCCATAGTCCAGCTCACGCCATAGGGTATGGGTGATGTGCGGCACAATCGGCGATAACAGCCGAAGCAGAATGCTCAAGCCCTCCCGCTGCGCAGCGGCGGCTTGGGGGTCCGCGCTCGTCTCGATCCGATTCAAAGCATTTAGGATTTTCATGCCGCCGGAAACCACTGTATTGAACTGGTGGCGACCGAAGTCAAATAACGCCTGGCGCAAAGCCTCGTGGACTTCGCGGCGGATCGCGCGCAGCGGCTCCGTCAAGGCGGTGGCATCAAGCGGGCCAGTGGTGCGGAGCGCATCTTGCTGCTCGGCGGCATACAGCCATAACCGCCGTAAAAACCGATACGCGCCCGCCACCCCGGAATCCGACCATTCCAGACCTTGCTCGGGCGGTGCGGCGAACATGGTGAACAATCGGGCGGTATCCGCTCCATACTGGTCGATCAGCACTTGGGGATCAACCCCGTTATTCTTGGATTTAGCCATCTTTTCGACGGCCCCAATCGTCACCGGTTGGCCATCCCGTCGCAAGGTCGCGGCGACTGGCCGACCCTTATCATCAGTTTGGATCGCCACCTCGGCCGGGTTGATCCATTGCTTGCGACCATCCGCCTCTTCCCGATAAAAAGTCGGCGCGCCCACCATACCCTGGGTCAGCAACTGGGCGAACGGTTCGCTCACCGTCGTCAACCCCAGATCGCGCATCACCTTGGTCCAGAAACGAGAATACAGCAGGTGGAGAATGGCGTGCTCGATGCCGCCGATGTACTGATCCACCGGCATCCAGTAATCGGCCCGCGCATCGACCATGGTCGTTGCACCCGGCGTGCAATAACGGAAGAAGTACCAAGACGAATCCACGAAGGTGTCCATGGTATCGGTCTCCCGCCGCGCGGGTCGGCCACACTTTGGACAGGCACAATTCAGGAATTCGGGATACTTGTTGAGCGGATTGCCGGAACCGTCTGGCACCAGATGATCTGGCAACACCACCGGCAGCTCTGCTTCCGGCACCGGCGTCGCACCACAAGACGCGCAGTGGATGATCGGGATCGGCGTGCCCCAATAGCGTTGACGCGAGACACCCCAATCCCGCAAGCGCCAGGTCACTTGCTTCTCGCCCAGGCCCTTGGCGCGCAGATCGGTGGCAATGGCGTCCACCGCCTGCTCAAAGGCGAGGCCGTCGTAGTGGCCAGAATGGATGCAAACGCCGTGATCGGCATAGGCGTCTTGCCACGGCGCGGGTGTCTCATCGCCAGCGCTGGTGCGAATCACTGGTTTGATGGGTAAAGTGAACTGGTGCGCAAAGGCAAAATCGCGTTCGTCGTGGGCAGGCACGGCCATCACTGCGCCCTCGCCGTAGCCCATCAGCACGTAGTTGGCGACCCATAGCGGGAGCGGCTCGCCGCTGAGGGGATGAGTGACGGTCAGCCCAGTGGGCAGACCCTTTTTGTCCTGCGTCGCCAATTCGGCCTCAGTGACGCCGCCGCGTCGGCATTCTTCGATAAACGCGGCCAGTGCGGGATTGTCCTTCGCGGCATGCAGCGCCAGCGGGTGTTCGGCGGCCACCGCGACGTAGGTCGCGCCCATTAACGTGTCGGCGCGGGTGGTGAACACCCAGAGAATGCCGGATTCGCCCTCCTGAAATTGATAGGGAAAGCCGATCCGCACGCCATGACTTTTGCCGATCCAGTTTTTCTGCATCAGCTTGACCTGCTCCGGCCAGCCGGGCAACTGGTCGAGTTCGCTCAACAATTCTTCGGCGTAACGGGTGATCGCCAGGTAATACATTGGGATCTCGCGCTTTTCGACCAGCGCGCCAGTGCGCCAGCCGCGCCCGTCGATCACCTGCTCGTTGGCCAGCACGGTTTGATCGACCGGATCCCAGTTCACCACGCCAGTCTTCAGATAGACAATGCCCTGCTCCAGCATCCGCAGGAACAGCCATTGATTCCAGCGGTAATAGTCCGGCGTACAGGTCGCCACTTCGCGCGTCCAATCCACGGCGAACCCCAGCAACTGGAGCTGTTTCTTCATGTAGGCGATGTTGTCGTGGGTCCACTGCGCCGGGGCCACGCCGCCGGCCATCGCCGCGTTTTCCGCCGGCAGGCCGAAGGCGTCCCAACCCATCGGCTGCAACACGTTTTTGCCCAACATCCGCTGGTAGCGGGCAATCACATCGCTGATGGTGTAGTTGCGGACGTGGCCCATGTGCAAACGGCCACTGGGATACGGGAACATCGACAGACAGTAGAATTTTTCGCGCCCCGGTTCCTCGCAGACAACGAAGGCGCGTTGCTCATCCCAATAGCGTTGTGCTTCCGCTTCAATCACTTGCGGATGATAAGACTCAGCGATCACGGCGATTTCCTGGTTTATAAAAGGCACGCTAAGATAAAACTTATTATCGGGAAAGCAAACCAGCCAGACTGGAGTCAGACTCAGCGATCACGGCGATTTCCTGGTTTATAAGAGGCACGCTAAGATAAAGCTTATTATCTGGAAAGCAAACCAGCCGGACTGGAGTGGGTAGACGATGCGCGAAGAAATCCCCAACCGACGCCCGATCAAGGCGCGATCGAGCCGATGGGCGCAACAGACGGCCGCATTTTTAGCGCGGACCCGCGTTTCGCCCGATCAGATTTCGGTTGCCAGCGTCTTTTTCGCCGCCATCGGAACCGTGCTTCTCGTAGGGTATTCCGTTCCTGCGGGACTACTCGGATGCGCGGTCGCCGTTCAAGCCAGACTGCTCTGCAACCTGCTCGACGGCATGATCGCGCTAGAGTGGGGCAAAAAATCGCTGCTGGGGCCGCTTTATAACGAGTTTCCCGATCGCATCGCCGACTCCATGCTGATTGTGGGGCTAGGCTACGCCATCCACCTGCCCTTTTTGGGCTGGCTGGGCGCTCTGGCCGCCATAGCGACAGCCTATGTGCGCGTTTTCGGCGGTTCGCTGGGCTTGGCGCAAGACTTTCGAGGCCCGATGGCTAAAGCACAGCGCATGGCGGTCATGACGGGTGCTTGTGTCCTTGGGGCCATCGAACAGGCGTTGATCGGAACGCAATATGCCCTGACCGTCGCCGCTGCGGTCATCGCGTTGGGCTCCCTGGCGACCTGTGTGACCCGAGCACGGGCGATCGTTGTGCAACTGCGACGGAACCTGGTCTGATTCCATGTGGCTTTCCCACCTGTTGATCGGCCTGGTGCGGCTATTGATTGGGGCGTCGCCGCGCTGGATGGGCTCCAAACCCTCTCAAGTTCAACGCATTTACTTCGCCAACCATACGAGCCATATCGACACCTTGGCACTCTGGTCCGCCTTAGCGCCCCATTTGCGCGTCAGAACTCGGCCGGTGGCGGCTGCGGATTATTGGAATAAAGACCCGATCCGCCGCTATGTCGCTCTGAAAGGATTCAATGCGGTTTTCATTGAAAGAGCGTGCACCGACCCCAGCGTCGATCCATTGCGCCCCTTGATCGAAGCCTTGGAACACGGTGATTCTTTGATTCTTTTTCCCGAGGGGACGCGCAGCGCGCAAACCTTGCCCGCTCCCTTCAGGGCCGGGCTATTCCACCTCGCCACGCGCTTCCCCAAGGTGGAACTGGTGCCGGTTTACCTGGAGAATCTGCATCGATGTATGCCCAAGGGAACCTTTTTCCCCGTACCCTTGATCTGCACGGTTCGCTTTGGGGCAGCCCTCAAACGCATCGCCCATGAAGATAAAACGGCATTTCTCGAACGCGCCCGCGAGGCGGTGGTGAAGCTGGCATGACCGCACAAGACAAATTTTTCTGGTTGATGGGTGGCATTACCGCGATCCTGATCCTCGCCTCGCTGGTCGGTTGGCTGCTCGATCATCGAGTCAAGCATGAGACACAGCGGGTCGTGATCGAGAACTTGAACGCACGCGTTCGAGCCTGGTGGATCATGGTGCTGATATTCGCCATCGCGTTCTTTCTGGGCAAAATCGCCACTCTCGTCCTGTTTGCCTTTGTGTCATTTTTTACCCTGCGAGAATTTATTACCCTGAACCCGACCCGCCCCGGTGACCATCGCGCGCTGTCGTTAGCCTTTTTTATTCTGATCCCCGCCCAGTACTACCTGATCGCCATTGAGTGGTACGCGCTGTTCACGATCTTTATCCCCGTCTACGGGTTTCTTCTGCTCCCCTCTTTATCGGTGCTCGCCGAGGACATCGAGAATTTTTTGGAGCGCTGCGCAAAAATCCAATGGGGCATCATGGTCACCATCTATTGCGTCAGCCATGTTCCCGCTTTGTTGCTGCTCGCTATCCCCGGCTATGCCGGGCAAAACGCGCTGCTGCTGTTCTATTTCCTGCTTGTGGTTCAGGCGAGCGACGTACTCCAATACATCTTTGGCAAGCTGTTGGGCAAAACAAAAATTGCCCCGGTCGTGAGTCCGGCGAAGACAGTCGAGGGTTTTGTTGGGGGCGCGCTTGGGGCAACGCTCGTTGGCGCGGGCATGTGGTGGATCACCCCTTTCACCCCGTTACAGGCGGCGGGCATCGCGTTCATTACGGTGTTAATGGGCTTTCTCGGCGGCCTGGTGCTGTCCGCCGTCAAACGGAGCGTAGGCGCGAAAGATTGGGGTACGATGATCGAAGGCCATGGCGGCATGATGGACCGGATGGATTCGGTGAGTTTCGCAGCTCCGATCTTTTTCCATCTGACACGCTACTTTTTTGCGCTCTGATACCTTCCCTCTCTCGCCACTCACCGCAAGGCGGCTCCTCCATGAACGACCCGCATCCGCAACGCCCCACACTCAGCTACCGCGATGCTGGGGTAGATATTGACGCCGGCAATCGGCTGGTGGAGCATATCAAGCCCCATGCCCGTCGCACCCGGCGGCCCGGCGTATTAGGCGGACTCGGCGGCTTCGGCGCGCTGTTTGAGCTGCCGCTGGATCGCTACCGCCAGCCGGTATTGGTGTCTGGCACTGATGGCGTCGGCACCAAACTTAAACTGGCGCTGGAACTGGGTCAGCACCAAACCATCGGCGTTGACCTGGTGGCGATGTGTGTCAACGATGTGCTGGTGGTTGGGGCCGAGCCATTGTTTTTCCTGGACTATTATGCCACTGGTCACTTGGACGTGGATGTGGCGGCGGCGGTCATCCAGGGCATCGCCGATGGCTGCGCCCAGGCCGGGGCCGCGCTCGTCGGCGGCGAAACCGCCGAAATGCCGGGATTGTATCAGGCGGGTGATTACGATCTGGCCGGCTTCTGCGTCGGTGTAGTCGAGAAGGCGTGCATCATCGACGGCTCCCGCGTCGCGCCTGGCGACATCTTGCTCGCCCTCGCCTCTTCCGGACCGCATTCCAACGGCTACTCGCTGATTCGCAAGATTCTGGCGGTCAGCGGCGCGCGACTGGATGAACCCTTCGCCGATAGTACGCTCGGCGCGACGCTATTGACCCCAACCCGCATCTACGTCAAGCCGATTTTGCAGCTCCTGGAGCAGGTGGAAATCCACGCCATTGCTCACATCACCGGCGGTGGCCTGACCGAAAATATTCCACGGGTGCTGCCGACGAATACGAAAGCGGTCATCGATGCCGTCGGTTGGCCACAGCCGACGATTTTCCAGTGGCTGCAACAACACGGCGGCGTGGCTGAGGCGGAAATGCGCCGCACCTTTAATTGCGGCGTTGGGCTGGTGGTGTGCGTCGCGGCGGCGGATGCGGAGCGGGCGCAACGGTTGCTGCAGGAAGTCGGCGAGACCGTTTGGCCGCTAGGTCACATCGCCGCCAGTGACGGTGCACCGTTCGTGGAGTTTCAAGCGTGAGTGCGGGGCGAAAAATCCGTCTGGTGGTGTTGATTTCCGGGCGCGGCAGCAACCTGCAAGCGATTCTCGATCAGGCCGCGAGTGGAGAACTTCCCGTCGATGTCGCCGCCGTCATCAGCAACCGGCCCGGCGTATACGGTTTGGAGCGGGCGCGCCAAGCCGACGTGCCGGCGCTGGAGCTAGATCATAAAAACTTTGTGGATCGACCCGCCTTTGAGGCGGCCCTGATCGCGCTGATTGACCGCTATCAACCCAATTTGGTGGCGCTGGCGGGCTTCATGCGGGTGCTGACGGCTGGCTTTACCGACCATTACCGAGGCCGACTGCTGAATATTCATCCCTCTTTGCTGCCAAAGTTTCGCGGTTTGCACACCCACGAACGGGCCATCGCCGCTAGCGAAACCGAACATGGAGCCAGCATCCACTTCGTCACCGCCGAACTAGACGGGGGGCCGGTGATTGCGCAAGCGCGAGTGCCGGTGCTACCCCACGATGACGCCGATACCTTGGCGGCGCGGGTGCTGGAGCAGGAGCATCGCCTGTATCCGCAAGTTATTCGCTGGTTCGCCGAGGGTAGGCTCAGCCTAGCAGGCGAAGAGGTCCTGTTTGATGGACAGCGGCTCGCCGCACCACACCAATACGTCGCCATCCCCTGAAGCGTTTCGGCCCACCCAATGAGTCCAGCGACAACGGGCGGTTATAGCGCATCCTCCCCCACTTCATCAGTCCAGACCGTGAAGCGATTGAGCTGACTGGGACCGAATGAGGTCAACAACGCCACATCGGCAGCGTCGTGGCCATAGGCCATCAGGATCCGGCCAATCCGCGGGGTGTTGTGGCGCGGATCAAAGGTATACCAGCGCCCGCCGAGATACGCTTCAAACCAAGCGCTGAAATCCATCGGATCCGGCGCGGCCGGCACGCCGATGTCGCCGAGATAGCCGGTGCAATACCGGGCTGGGATATTCATGCAGCGGCAGAGCGTGATCGCTACATGCGTGAAATCCCGACAGACACCCACTCCTTCCTGATACGCTTCGTGGGCGGTGCGCGTTCTGCGCGCCTGAGAATAATCGAAGCGAAGATGGTTATGGGTGAAGTCGCAAATGGCTTGCACCCGCGCCCAGCCGGTCGGGCCATGACCGAAGAGCTGCCAGGCGAGATTCACCATCAGATCAACCTCGCAATAGCGGCTCGGCATGAGAAAAGTCAGGGTCTCATCGGGCAGATCGTGAATTTCATGTTGTAGAGCCGACGGATTCTGTTCGTCCAGTTGCCCGCCGTCCTCGATGACCGCGTCGTTCCAAAAGCGCATGGGGCCGGATGGAGCAAGTAAGCGGCCGCAACGATTGCCGTAGACATCGATGTATTCCTTGACCAACACGGCGGGTTCGACCAGCAGGTGATCGCCCCGGCGAACCGAAGCCGCCCGCGAGGGATGCGGGTATAGCATGGTGATGATGGGTGTTGGCCCGGGGTGTTCAAAAATGAGGTCATAACCGACTCGAATCAACATGAGAATTCCTCAGATTGGGTAGGGTGAAAGGTTTGATCCCGGGTTAGATCCTCTTGATGGTCATGAGCTGCGCATGGGATGCACTCTGCATCGTTTATTTTAAGTCCATGGTTTTTGGTTATCCCACCACGAAAACCCCAGTGGCTATTAGATGGTTATGTCCTGCGCCTATTCAGCATGGACTCTCAACGCAGTCATTACGTTTAGCAACCATCAGTTTGGGTCGTTTATTCAGACGATAGTTTACACTTGCCCAGAATCTCCCAATTCGCTATGGAGCATTTTTCCGGATGGCCCACGATAACGAATTCACGTTGTTGAAGGAGCGGCGCTTTCTGCCATTTTTTATCACCCAATTCCTGGGCGCGTTCAACGATAACGTGTTCAAAAACGCCCTCATAATCCTGATTGCCTTTCAAGTAGCGGCCAACGATCCTGCACGCGTCATTCAATTGACCAACCTCAGTGCTGCCTTGTTTGTGCTGCCCTTTTTCCTGTTTTCAGCGACTGCGGGGCAACTGGCTGAAAAGTACGAAAAATCGCGCTATATCCGTTGGGTCAAATTGTTGGAAATCGTCATCATGAGTGGCGCGGCGTTTGGATTTGTGACCGGCAACACCACGTTATTGATTGCGCTGCTGTTCCTGATGGGCGCGCAATCCACCCTGTTCGGACCGGCCAAGTACAGCATCCTACCGCAGCACCTGCGCTCGGAAGAACTGGTGGGCGGTAACGCCTGGATTGAGATGGCCACCAATATGGCCATTCTGTTAGGCACCCTGCTCGGCGGCATTCTGATCGCCCAGCAAGGCGGCACCTATTGGGTGGCGGGCGCGGTCCTGGTGTTGGCAGTGCTGGGCTATCTGAGCAGTTGGGGTATTCCGCCGGCCCCGCCTGCCGCGCCGGATCTGCAAATCAACTGGAATCCGGTCAGCGAAACCTGGCGCATCCTCAAATTCACCCACCAGAACTTTAGCGTTTTCCAATCTATTCTCGGCATTTCCTGGTTCTGGTTTTTAGGCAGCGTCTATCTCACGCAACTCACGGGTTTTACCAAGCTCAATCTGGGCGGCAGTGAAGCGGTGGTGACCTTGCTGCTTACCTTGTTCGCCGTCGGAATCGGGATCGGCTCGCTGCTGTGTGAGCGGCTGTCCGGGCGGATGGTGGAACTGGGTCTGGTGCCGTTCGGTGCCATCGGCCTTACGCTGTTCGGCATTGACCTTTTTTTCGCCACCCCCACGCCACTGCCGACAGGGAGCGAATTGGTGGGTTTCTGGGCCTTTCTGGCGCAACCTGGGAGCTGGCGGTTAATTCTAGATATCCTGCTGATCGGGGTATTCGGCGGCATCTACATCGTGCCGCTGTACGCTCTGGTGCAGCAACGCAGCGCGCCCACGCATCTGTCGCGGGTCATCGCTGGCAATAACATCCTCAATGCTGCCTTTATGGTGGTGGCAGCGTTGCTTGCCGTTGCCCTACTCGGTCAAGGTTTCAGCATCCCGCAGTTATTGCTGCTCATGGCGGTTTTCAACGCGGTGGTGGCCCTTTACATTTTCACCCTGGTTCCCGAATTCCTGATGCGCTTTATCGTGTGGATTTTGGTGAACATCGTCTATCGTTTGCGGACGCGCGGCTTGGAGCATATTCCCGATCAAGGGCCGGCGCTGGTGGTGTGCAACCACGTCAGCTTGATGGACGCTCTGGTGGTGAGCGGCTGTTGCCGGCGGCCGATCCGCTTCGTGATGGACCATCATATCTTCAAAATGCCGATCCTGAATTTCGTGTTCCGCACCGCCGGGGCGGTGCCCATCGCCTCGGCGCGGGAAAACCCGGAGATCCTCGAACGCGCCTACGACCGGGTGGCCGACTATTTGGCCGAGGGCGAAGTAGTCGGCATTTTCCCGGAAGGCCGGTTGACGGCGGATGGCGAAATTGGGCCGTTCAAGGCCGGTATCGAGCGCATTCTCCAGCGCACGCCGGTTCCGGTGGTGCCGATGGCGCTGCGCGGACTGTGGGGCAGTTTCTTCAGCCGCCAGCGCGGCAAGGCCATGAGCCACTGGCCGCGCCGGTTCTGGTCCCGCGTCGAGTTGGTGGTGGGCGAACCGGTGCCGCCGCGACAAGCCACGTCCACCGCCCTGCGCGAGCGCGTGATGGCGCTGCGCGGCGAGTGGGCCTAAAGGAAGCGAGAGCGACCATGCGACCCTCTCGACAGTGCACTCGGTGGACGGTCATGGCGCGCGGGCAAGTCGGCCGCGCGGCGCTTTGGCTGATCGCTATCTTCGGCGCGCTCGGCGGCCTGTGGTATTACGCTCAGACCCGACCGCAAATCCTGCCGGTCTGGGCGCGCGGCTGGCTGCCGGGGCTAGCGGATCAGACCCGGCCGCTCTATCGCTGGCGCGACGGGCAGGGCCGCTTGCAAATCACCGACCAGCCGCCCAAGGATCGACCCCATGACGAGGTTCGCTACCGTCCCGACACCAACGTCATCCCGAAAGCAGCGCCCAAATAAAAAAACCGCCCCCATTTGGGGGCGGTTTCGCGGCTTCCCGTCGGGCTAACTGACAGCGTTCAGGGCGCGTCTTTCTTCGGCTGCTTGGCCTGGGCGATTGACTTATTCAGTTCCTCAACGCTCATCTTGTCATCGTAAATCCCGGCACCAACTTGAATATCCGGTTTGAACGAGACTTCGGCGCTATGCACATAGGAAATCTTGCGGGAAGACTTGGCTTCGCCTGGCTTTGGCCACCAGTATTCCACCCAGCCGCCATCCGTGTTCGCCCCCGCCTTGCACATATCCTGGAACAGCAAATGATCCTTGTCGTCCTTCATTTGCAGGATGGGCCTGCCCACCATATCCGGCCGCAACGGATGGGCGATCATCACGTTATCCCGGCAGCTATAAACGAACACATAAGTGTCTTTCCACACCCAGCGCGCATCCTTGTTGTTGTTGAAATCCGAAAAGCCCGCTAAGCCCTTGGACTTCAGATACTGCACCGCTTCATTCACCTTAACGACTACTTCGTCAGGCGTGGCGTTAGACGTGGTTTCCTGGGTCAGCGCCACATGCGGCGCGAGACCGACCAGCGCCAAGGTGGCAAAACCGAGTATTGTTTTCTGCATCTTGCAATCCTCTCAAATCAGGCAATGGCGTCTACGAAGGAGCGGGCGATTTAGGCAACCCAGGGTTTACCCGCAGGCAACACTTCCCGACCATAAATTTCGTTGAGAATGATGCGCGCCATCATGTACCAAGCCGCCAGCGCGCAGACCATGAGTTCGTAGCCGGCCACCACAGTCAAGCCGGGATAACCAAAATGCGCCAGATCCAGCAGAATAAAGCCGATCAGCAACGTGGTGAAGGTGAACGCCATCGCACCGTGAATGCGCAGCGAGCCGACCCAGAGAATGACCGTAAACAGCGTCCAGGCCACCAGGAACCAACCCACATCCTCGGTGCCGGCCTTGAACAAATCAAACTTGTTGCCCAGCAACATCAGGGCGAGGGCAATCCAGAACGCGCCATAAGAGGTGAACGCGCAGTAGCCGAAATTGTTGCCGGTTTTTTGTTCTTGCAGGCCGGCAATCAATTGCGCGGCGCCGCCGAAAATCAAACCTAGCCACACGACCGGCCCGATGCTGGGCATCCAACCGACATTGTGAAATTGCAACACGATCGTCGTCAGGCCGAAGCCGGCCAAACCCACCACCGCCGGATTACCGAGTTTTTGTTCTGACATCTTCTGTATCTCCCAGGGTTTCTCTTGCGCCGCGTCACGATTCCCGCTGCGGGGATAGTCGAGTTGAAGCGGCTTCGGTTACTTTAACATCATGGCTAAAAAGAGCGAAATACAGCCCATCCTGCGGCACCTCTGCACAAACTCGCTATGTCATAAAAAAACAGCAATCTCTCAACTACTCTCCTGGCGGGCGGCGCGCTTACGCTCATGTTCCAGCAACAGTTTTTTGCGCAGGCGGATCGATTTTGGCGTCACTTCCACCAGCTCATCGTCGTCGATGAACTCCAGCGCCTGCTCTAAGCTCAGCCGCACCGGCGGAGTCAGCAGAATGTTTTCGTCCGAGCCGGCGGCGCGAATATTGGTAAGCTGCTTGGCCTTGAGCGGATTGACCACTAGATCATTTTCGCGGGAATGGATGCCGACGATCATGCCTTCATAAGCCTCATCGCCGGGCGCAACCATCATCCGCCCCCGTTCCTGCAAGTTAAATAGCGCATAAGCCAGCACTTTACCGGTCGCATTGGCAATCAATACGCCATTCACCCGCGCGCCAATCGCACCTTTTTTCAGTGGTCCGTAGCGGTCAAATACATGGTAAATCAAGCCGGTTCCGGACGTGGTGGTTAAAAACTCGGTCTGAAAACCGATCAGGCCGCGCGCCGGAATCAAATAGTCCAGCCGGACCCGGCCCTTGCCGTCGGGTTGCATGTCGAGCAGCTCGCCGCGCCGCTCGCCGAGCTTCTCCATGATCGCGCCCTGGTGCTGCTCCTCGACATCGACGGTCAACTGTTCGTAAGGCTCGCACGGTTCATTGTCGAAAACCCGCACGATCACTTCCGGGCGCGATACCGCCAGCTCGTAGCCCTCGCGGCGCATGTTTTCAATCAAGATCGACAGATGCAGTTCGCCCCGACCCGACACTTTGAATTTGTCCGGGTCCTCGCTGTCTTCGATGCGCAGCGCCACGTTGTGAATCAGCTCCCGGTACAGCCGCTCGCGCAGTTGACGGCTGGTGACATACTTACCCTCACGGCCGGCGAAGGGCGAGGTGTTGACCTGGAAGGTCATGCTCATGGTCGGCTCATCCACCTTGAGCGGCGGTAGCGCCTCGACGTAATTGGGGTCGCAGAGCACATCGGAAATGCCCAGCCCGTCTACCCCAGTGAATGCGATGATATCCCCCGCCCCTGCTTCGGGAAACTCGATTCGCTCCAGACCCTGAAAACCGAGGATTTGCAGAATACGGCCTGAGCGGCGCTGACCATCACGGTTCAGGATGGCAACTGGGGTATTGGTCTTGATCTTGCCCCGGCGGATGCGGCCAATGCCGATCACGCCGACATAACTGCTGTAATCCAGCGAGCTGACCTGAAGCTGAAACGGCCCATCAGGATCGACGTCTGGAGGGCGCACATGACGGATAATGGTCTCGAACAACGGCGTCATGTCGCCTTCCCGCACGCTGTCCTCCAGCCCGGCGTAACCGTGCAGCGCCGAGGCGTAGATCACCGGGAAGTCCAGTTGCTCATCGGTCGCGCCCAAGCGGTCAAACAGATCGAAGGTGCGATCCAACACCCAGTGCGGCCGCGCGCCCGGTCGGTCCACCTTGTTGATGACCACAATCGGCTTAAACCCCATGGCGAAGGCTTTCTGGGTGACGAAGCGAGTTTGCGGCATCGGGCCGTCCACGGCATCCACCAGCAGTAGCACGGAATCCACCATGGAGAGCACCCGTTCGACCTCACCGCCAAAATCGGCATGGCCCGGCGTATCCACGATATTGATGTGATAGTCGCGCCAGTACAGGGCGGTATTCTTGGCCAGAATGGTAATGCCGCGCTCGCGCTCCAGGGCATTAGAGTCCATCACCCGCTCCACGGGCGCGCCCCGCTCGCTTAGGGTGCCGGACTGTTGCAGCAGTTTATCCACCAGCGTGGTCTTGCCGTGATCCACATGGGCGATGATGGCGATGTTGCGGAGTTGTGCAATCACAATAAGCTCTCAACCAAAATGATCGTAACCAGAGTGCTCCAGGCAAAACCGGGAACCATCGGCACGGCGCAACTGTAACCCCGGCTCTGCGGTGAGGGTGCCGATGCGGGTACAGCGGCAATCCCACGCCGCCGCCACCGCCTGCAGCCGCTCGCTTTGAGCCGGAGGTGCGGTAAAACACAGTTCATAGTCATCGCCGCCCGCCAGCGCTAAAGCCAGTGCGGCGTCCCGTTCCACGCTGGCCGCCAGGGCCGGTGATACTGGTAAATCATCCACCGCCACCACGGCCCCACACTGACTGCCTGCGAGAATATGGCCCAAATCCTGGGCCAGCCCGTCAGAGATATCGATAGCGGCGCTGGCGATGCCACGCAGCGCCAACCCCTGAGCAATGCGCGGTTCCGGCCATTCCAGCCGCCGCTGGATCACCGCCCGCTCCTTAGCAGCCACCTGGACTTTGCCCAAGACCGCTGCCAACGCCAGGCCGGCGTCGCCCAGCGCTCCGGTCACATAGATACCATCGCCTGGGCGTGCGCCGTCGCGGCGCAAAGCCGCCCCCACCGGCGCAAAACCCTGGGCGTGTATGGTAATGACCGTGGTTGCGCCATGCGTGGTATCGCCGCCAACCAGTTGCACCTGATAACGGGCCGCCAGTGCGAATAGGCCCTGGCAGAACTGCTCCAGCCAGGATTCATCGGCCTTGGGCAGAGTCAGCGCGAGCGTCACCCAAGCTGGCATCGCTCCCATGGCCGCCAGATCGCTTAGGTTTACCGCCAGCGCCTTGTGGCCGATACCCGCCGCGTCGGCGGCGGCGAAAAAATGCACATCCGCGACCAGCGTATCCATAGTCACCACGAGTTGCTGACCGTTGGATGGCTGGAGCAACGCGCCATCATCGCCAATACCCAACACCACATCAGCACGATGCAGCCCTTGCGCGGCGAAATAGCGGTCGATCAGCGAAAATTCGGAAGCGGCCATCAGGACGCCAGCATTCCAGCCGTTGCAAACGGCCCCAGGTTGAGGGCGATCATGGCCGTTGCCAATCCCGCCGGGAAGACGAGATAGTGACAGTGAACCCGGCAACAACATCACTCAGCGTCATCAATACAATCAGGAAAAAGGTCATATTAGCCATGCGCGGCATCACCAACAGCTCAATCAAGGCGATGACAAACACGACCAGCGATAAGACATGATTCAAAATCGCACCCGTGGAACTACTGGTGGCGCGGTACACTTCCACACAGAGCAAAATCAGGCCGAGCACCAGCAACAGATCGCCGCCTTGAAACGGTAGTGGGACGCCAGACAGCAGAGGCAATTCAAAATGCACTGCTTCCAGCCACCCTGGGGCCAGCAAAGCAAACAAGGAATACAAAGCAACGATCAACGCAAGCAACGGAAAACTAGCCATCCCCATCTCTCCCAGGCAAACAACAAGGCCGCCTTGCGGGCGGCCTCCATCAACCCCTTTGCATTCAAGCTGCAAAGCGCCGCAACACCAGAGTGGCGTTGGTGCCGCCGAAGCCAAAGCTGTTGGACATTACGACCTTGATGTCCGCGTGATCCACCCGTTCTCGGACGATGGGAAAACCTTCCGCCGCCGGATCCAAGGTCTCAATATTGGCCGAAGCGGCGATAAAGCGATGCTCCATCATCAGGATCGAGTAGATCGCCTCATGAACGCCCGCCGCACCTAAGGCGTGACCCGTCAGTGGCTTGGTGGAACTGAGCGGCGGAATCCGCTCACCAAACATGGTGCGTAGCGCTTCCAGTTCGCGGATATCGCCCACCGGGGTGCTGGTGCCGTGGGTGTTGATGTAATCCACCGGTTCCTTGATACCGGCCAAGGCCCGCTGCATACAGCGCAACGCGCCCTCGCCGGAGGGCTGCACCATATCGTAGCCGTCCGAGGTCGCCCCGTACCCAATCAGCTCGGCGTAGATGCGCGCCCCACGCCGCTGGGCGTGTTCCAGCTCTTCCAGCACCACGATGCCGCCGCCACCGGAAATCACAAAGCCATCGCGATGCGCATCATAGGTGCGGGAGGCGGTCTGCGGCGTCTCGTTGTATTTGGTGGACAGCGCACCCATGGCATCGAATAGATGGGTCAAGCTCCAGTGCACTTCCTCGCCACCGCCAGCGAATACGATGTCCTGCTTATCCCATTGAATCAACTCTGCGCCGTGGCCGATGCAGTGCGCGCCAGTGGCGCAGGCCGAGCCGATGCTGTAATTGACACCCTTAATCTTGAACGGTGTCGCCAAACAGGCGGTTGTGGTGCTGCTCATGGTGCGCGGCACCATGTATGGTCCGACTCGTTTCAAACCCTTGTTGCGCAGCAGATCGGCGGCGTCGACCATGTTCTGCGGGCTGCCGCCGCCGGTGCCGGTCACCAAGCCGCTGCGTGGGTTGGAGACCAGCTCTTCCGGTAACTGGGCATCGGCAATCGCCTCGCGCATGGCGATATAGTTAAAAGCAGCGGCATCACCCATAAACCGTAAGATCTTGCGGTCAATCTGCGCCGCCAGATCCACTCGCAGCGGGCCGCGGACATGGGAGCGCAGGCCCATTTCCTTATAGTCTTCCGCATACTCTAAGCCGCTGCGACCCTGCCGCAGCGATTCCAGTACCTCGCCACAATTGTTGCCAATACTGGACACAATACCGATACCGGTAATCACCACCCGTCTCATGGTCGCTATCCTCAAAAGCCGTCGGTTGACGTGAACAAGCCGACGCGCAAATCCTTACCTGTATAAATGGTTCGGCCATCGACCTCTAAGTTGGCGTCGGCGATGCCCATCACCAGCTTGCGCAGGATGACCCGTTTCATTTGAATGTGATAGGTCAGTTTGTGGGCTTGCGGGCGCACCTGGCCGGTAAATTTCACTTCACCACAGCCCAGCGCCCGACCTCGGCCCTGGCCACCCATCCACCCTAGGAAAAATCCCACCAGTTGCCACATGGCGTCCAACCCCAAACAACCGGGCATGACCGGATCGCCAATAAAATGGCAGGTAAAAAACCAGAGATCAGGGTGAATATCCAGCTCCGCGACAATTTCCCCCTTGCCATACTGGCCACCTTCCGAACCAATGTGAACGATACGATCCACCATCAGCATGTTCGGCAGCGGCAACTGGGCATTGCCGGGGCCAAATAATTCACCGCGCGCACACGCTAACAAGTCTTCGCGGTTAAAACTCGATTTCTTATTCACAACCTTGATTATCCTGTACCGTATTAGAAGCACAAAGCAGGCAAAAAATTCTGCCTAGGGATTATAAAGGATTTTACTACGCGCCATGCGCCCGGATCGCCAGGCTAAGGCTGCGAGTGTATGGCTCAACACCACAGTCGCCGTTGATCTCGGCCTTCAAGCCTCTGGCCGATCGGTGCCGATTTTATCCTCAGCGCCGGATAACAGCTTTTGGATATTGGAGCGGTGTCGCCAGATCATCCAGCCGACCATCATCAGCACAGCGATGAAAGCCACGCCGCGTAACCCGAACCACCAGGCAAACAGCGGCGTGAGCGCAGCGGCAGTCAGCGCCGCCAGCGAAGAAATCCGCACCACGAAGGCCATAAACAACCATACCGCCACCGCTGCCAGGGCGGTCGGCCAAGAAAACCCCAGCAGGCCGCCGAATGCGGTCGCCACACCCTTGCCGCCCACAAAGCCAAAAAACAGCGGATACAGATGCCCCCAAAAAGCCGCCAGCGCGGTAAGGGCCAAGCCGGTTTCCCCCACGCCAGCCCAGCGCGCCAGCAGGACCGGCAGCAACCCCTTGGCTAAATCGCCTGCCAGGGTCAGGGCAGCAGCTTTCTTGCCGCCAAAGCGCAGCACATTGGTCGCGCCTGGATTGCGCGAACCTTCGGCGCGCGGATCGGGCAGGCCCAGCGCCCGACATACCAGAATCGCGGTGGAGATGGAACCAGCCAAATAAGCCAGAATAACGAACAACATGGCAAGAGCCATAGGGTGCGACCTCAGTTAAAAACGCCAACGAAGCTGACCAGCGGTAATACAGGATGGCGACACGGCTTTTAGGCTAAGATAGCGCATGGTTTGGAATCCCGGCATGGACCTCATTTTTATTCGCGACCTGTGTGTCGAAACCTACATTGGCGTCTATCCCCAGGAACGCCAGGCCCTACGCCCGCTGCTCATCGACCTTGAGCTTGGGGCCGACCTGCGCCCAGCGGCAGCCACTGACTGTTTGGATGATACCGTGAATTATCAGGCCGTGGCGCAACGCATCATCGAATTCACCGCCGTTAGCAATTGCCAACTGCTGGAAACTTTGGGCGAGCGCCTGGCCGAATTGCTGCTGCAGGAATTTCAGCTTCCCTGGCTACGCCTGACCCTGCGCAAACCCGCAGCCATCGGTGCCGCCCGTGAGGTCGGTATCACCATCGAACGCCGCAATTCGGATGCTGCTTGAGCGCTATGGCGCGCGTTTATGTTGGCATCGGCAGCAACATTGCGCCAGAACGCCATATTCGCGCTGGCTTGGCCGCGCTCGACCAACAATTCGGCCCATTAACCGTCTCCACTATCTACGCCAATCCGGCAGTGGGTTTCAACGGGGATGATTTTTTCAACCTCGTCGTAGGATTCCAGACCCATTTGCTGGTTCGCAACGTCGTCTCCCTCTTGCGCGAGCTGGAGCGGGCCTATCGCCATCGCAACGATAAGCCGACGCCAGGACCGCGAGCGCTGGATCTGGATTTGCTGTTGTACGCTGATCTGGTACTGCGCGAGCCGGGGCTGCAGATTCCCCGCAAAAAAATTCTGCACTACGCTTTTGTATTAAAGCCATTGGCAGAAATCGCCGGCGACCAGCGCCACCCGGTGGTCGGTGCCACCTTTGCCGAGTTGTGGGCCACTTTCGATCAAAGCGCAGTCCAGCTGACACCGGTCGCTCTGGAGCCACCCGCCGCGTTGCCCTCTTCCCAATAGCCAGAAACTTGCTCCTGCTCTTGAAATAGCACCGGCAGCGCCAGCACTGGCTCAGCCTACAACTGGCTCCATTGCGCCCGCTTCTGCTCGCGGATGCGCGGCGTCAGCACCGCAACCAGCGAACCCACTCCCAGAATAAGCAATCCAATCAAGAGCTTCATATTATCACTGGCGTTACGCAGCATCTGATTTTCCTGTTGGACTATCTGCAACTCCCGCTCTAGCGTTACCACCCGTTCCTGTAAATCCTTGTTGCGCTCATCAATGGCCACGGTATCGGCCGCCACTTTGCGGTACTGCGCCAGTTGCTGCCGCAGGCGCAGCGCTTCCTCATAAAGCCGGGGATAACCGGTCGTTTCCGGGTTGGGGTGGTTAACCACCCCATCTATATGCTGCTGTAGACCAAAGTACTGCGCCTTCAACTGCTCCAGTTCCTGCCGGGTCGCGGCCAGTTGCTCCTGACTGCTGGGCAACGCGGT
>JBATSQ010000047.1:0-2297 GCA_049293375.1 Candidatus Contendibacter sp. | reverse complement strand
CTACAGCTTGGTTTCAGAAGTGCACTCCAGAATGTCCTGGCGTAGTTTGACCACTAGTTCCTTCAAATCCAGGCCATGCAGCAACTGGTAAATCGCTTCCGCGCCCATGCGAGCGTCGAAATCGTCGCCATACTGCTCGACAGCATCCAGATAGGCCTCATCGGTCAGCAATTGGCCTTTATCCAGCGGCGTCATTCCCGACTCAATGACCACATAGGATTCAAAGTACAGCACCCGCTCGATATCGCGCAGGGTCATGTCCAGCAACAGACCAATTCGCGAGGGCAGCGATTTCAGAAACCAGATATGGGCTACGGGTGAGGCCAGTTCGATATGGCCCATCCGCTCGCGCCGCACCTTGGCCAGGGTCACCTCGACCCCGCATTTCTCGCACACCACACCGCGGTGCTTGAGCCGCTTGTATGTACCGCACAGACATTCAAAGTCCTTGTTAGGGCCAAAAATTTTGGCGCAGAACAGCCCGTCGCGTTCCGGCTTGAAGGTGCGATAGTTAATAGTTTCGGGTTTTTTGACTTCGCCGCGGCTCCAGGCGCGGATCATCTCCGGTGAGGCCAATCCAATCCGAATGGCGTCGAAATCCTCGATCTCGTCAAACAGCTTGAAGGGATTCAGCAGCTCTCTCATCAGTCATTCACCCAAAAATTGCGTTGTCTCGCCCGGTAAGGCGGTCGGCGTCCCCGGGGTATTCGCGCCGTGGCGCTGGCGAGAACAGCTAGCGCAAGCGAGCAGGATCGGCGACATTCCCCGCGTCGGCGGGCGCGGGGTGATTCCTGCATCAGCTTTTGGCCTCACTCGTTGCGCTGGGGCGGCGCGGCATCGTGATCCAACTCGATGTTAATGCCCAGCGAACGGATCTCCTTGACCAGGACGTTAAAGGATTCGGGCATTCCGGCTTCCATGCGGTGATTACCGTCCACGATGTTCTTGTAAACTTTGGTGCGACCGTTAACGTCGTCCGATTTGACCGTCAGCATTTCCTGCAAGGTGTAAGAAGCGCCGTAGGCTTCCAGCGCCCACACTTCCATCTCGCCGAAGCGCTGACCGCCAAACTGGGCCTTGCCACCCAGCGGCTGTTGTGTCACCAGACTGTACGGGCCGGTGGAGCGGGCGTGCATCTTGTCGTCCACCAAATGATTCAGCTTGAGCATGTACATGTAACCGACCGTGACCGGCCGGTCGAAGGGATCGCCGGTGCGGCCATCGTACAGGGTGCTCTGGCCGGTTTCCGGCAGCTCGGCGAGCCGCAGCATTTCTTTCAGCTCAGTTTCAGTCGCGCCGTCAAAGACCGGAGTAGCGACGGGAATGCCACCGCGCAGATTGTGGCATAAGGCGCGGATTTCCCGGTCGTCAAACTGGCTGAGGTCCACTTGCTGCTGGCCGACCTGGTTGTAGATGCGTTCCAGATAGGCCCGCAATTCGCCGATCTGCGCCTGAGCGTCCAGTAGTCGTCCCACCTTGCGACCGAGGCCCTTGGCCGCCCAACCCAGATGGGTTTCCAGCACCTGGCCGACATTCATCCGCGAGGGAACCCCCAGCGGATTTAATACGATGTCGACCGGCGAGCCGTCCTCAAGGTAGGGCATGTCTTCCTGCGGCACGATCATCGACACCACGCCCTTATTACCATGCCGACCAGCCATCTTATCGCCCGGCTGCACCCGGCGTTTGACCGCCAGATAGACCTTGACCATTTTCAGTACGCCAGCGGGCAGGTCATCGCCCTGCATCAGCTTGCGCTTTTGCTCCTCAAAGCGTTTGTCGAAATCCTTGCGTTGCTGATCGAGTTGGCGGGAAATTTTTTCCAGCTGATCATTAAGCTCGCTATCCCGCATCCGGATTTCAAACCAGCGGTCGCGCGGCAACGCACGCAGGTAATCAACGGTGACCATCGCGCCAGCCTGCAAGCCCTCAGGGCCACCGTCCGCTGGATGTTCCGCCAGGATCCGTTCCATCCGCTGGTACAAATCGTCTTCCAGGATACGCAATTGGTCGTTCATATCCTTGCGCACTCGCCGCAGCTCGGTTTCCTCAATCTGGCGGGCGCGCGAATCCTTCTCCACGCCGTCACGGGTGAACACCCGCACATCAATGACGGTGCCATCCATGCCGGACGGCACCCGCAGCGAGGTGTCTTTCACATCCGAGGCTTTTTCGCCAAAGATGGCTCGCAGCAACTTTTCTTCCGGAGTTAGCTGGGTTTCGCCCTTGGGAGTGACCTTGCCCACCAGAATATCGCCGACTTTGACCTCGGCACCGATGAAGACGATGCCGGCTTC
>JBATSQ010000046.1:0-5625 GCA_049293375.1 Candidatus Contendibacter sp. | reverse complement strand
GCTTTTGCCGCCCACGACCGCAGTACCTGGTTTCTCGATCAGATCAGCCCGCATTTTGCTCGCGTCACGCCGTTGCCCGTGCGCTGCACTGGCGAGGAACGCCAAGCGCGGCGGCGGGCCATGCAATCCCTAGTCGAGGCGTTGCGCGCGCGTTACCGAATCCGGGATTCCAACTTGATTAAGCCGGGGGTGGCCGAGGCCACGCGGGTGCTGTTGCGCCGTCTGCCCAAGCAGTTATTGCTGCGTGATCCCGCAGACCCCGATGTGGAGCATTTGCGGTTGCTGGCTGAGGAAAAGCGCGTGGCGCTGACCGTGGAACCAGCCATGCCGCTGCGGGCGGTGGCGTTGATTCAGGATTTGGCCTGAGCGACATTTGGTCTGAGCGACTGGCCCGTTATCCACCTGCTCCGGTGCGCGTCCAGGCTAGGAAAGCGGTTCGGTTGCGGGAGCAGATCAGCACCTTGCCCGCGCCGGAAAAGCGCAACACCACGCCCTCACCGCTGGTGACGCTATTGAGCAGATTGCCCAATAGCCCGGCATTAGCGTTGGCGGTGGTCACTGACAGCTCATAGCGCAGGCTGCTGTCCCACGCTACGACATGGGCATTGTCAATAATGACCTCCTTGCCTGGCTCCACGTCCAGCATGAACAGCGACCCGAAACCAGAGGCCACCAGTTGGCCCTTGCCGCCGGCTTCCAACACAAAAAAGCCGCCGCTTTGCGCAAACAAGGCGTTCCCCAGGCTTTGCGTACGGGTGGTCAGTTCCACGCCCGCCGTGGCTGCCACAAAAGCGCCATCGTTCAAGGTGTAACGCTGTGGGCCGACATCCAGCAGTTGCATCGCTCCCGGCAGCATAGGCGAGAGAAGGCAATCTCCATCGCCGCGCGTTGCCTCAATGTGCTGTTGAAAGAATGATTCACCGCTGGTGATCCGCCGCATCAGGGCCCGGCCCAGACCGCCGGTCATCCGGCCTTGCAGGTCGAGCGTGGCTTCCATCATGACCATGGCACCGGATTCGCAATAGATTTTTTCCCCTTTGCGCAGGGAGACATGCAGAAAGGGATCAATATCACCGGTGATGCTGAAGACAGGCATGGAGCACCTCCATCGAGCCAGTGGCAGGGATAACGCTGGCTAAGGACACATCTCACGCGCCAAATTGGCGCAGGGGTTTGGCATGTTTCCGCAGGATCAGCATAATGAAAGCGATCATCCCATGCCAAGCCGTCAAACCACAAACAATGCCTCGCCAAACCACTGCGCTGAGCCGCGCCCTTGGCCCTGGTAAGGAAGACGCCCACGGAGCCGTAGATGAGTCGTGAACTGTTGGATTGCCGCCCCGCGCCGCCGGATGCGACAGAGACCCTGCCGGATGCCGCGTTTCCCACACGCCGCGCGCTTTCCGCGATGCGGCTGGGGGCTTCGTTGTATATTCCCGCTACTCGGCCGGATTTGGCGGCGATTGCCAATGGGCGCAAGTTGGCCGGTTTGCGGTCGGTGATTTTTTGCACCGAGGACGCTGTGCATAGCCAGGATTTGGAACAGGCTATGGCCAACATAGCGGCGCTGTTGCCGGAGCTGGAGCCTGGGGCATTGTTGCGGTTTATTCGGCCGCGCAATCCCTTGGTGTTGTGGCGGCTGTTGCAACTGAGCGGGATTGAACGGATTGACGGGTTTGCGCTGCCCAAATTTGGCCCGCGCACGCTGGGGGAGTGGTTGCGAGTTTGGGACGACCACGACGGTCATTATCTGTTGCCTATCCTGGAAACTGTCGAGACCTTTGATCATCGCCAGTTGGAGTTGCTGCGGGATCGGCTGGAGGATTGCGGGCTGAAGGAACAGATCCTGTGTCTACGGATCGGTGGTAATGATTTGTTGAATCTGCTCGGGATCCGCCGGGGTCGGGGGGCAACGGTGTATGACACGCCCTTGCGCGATACCATTGCTGATTTGGTGCGGGTTTTTCATCCGGCGGGTTATGCGCTGAGCGCACCGGTGTTCGACTATCTGGATACGCCCGCTGTGCTGGCGCGGGAGGTTGAGGCGGACTTACAGCATGGACTGGTCGGCAAGACCGCTATTCATCCGGCGCAGATTGCGGTGATCGAGGCGCTCTATCGGGTTGCACGCGATGATTATGAGATGGCCCAGGCGGTGCTTGCGCCGGATGCGGCGGCGGTGTTCCGGCTCAAAAATTCCTTTTGCGAACCGGCGACCCACTGGCGCTGGGCCACGGCGGTGTTGGAGCGAGCGCAAGTCTTTGGTGTGGCGGATTAGCTAGCGCTAACTATGGAAAATCTGGGGGATTAGGAGTAAATGGTTTTACACTGCGAAATCAGCGTCGCGGGCGAAGCGCTAGGACGGGCGGTGGTCGCCAACATCCGCGATGTGACCAGCCTTTTTAAGGTGGCAATGTAGAATCAACGGGTTACGGCAAAATTTCGTCAAGCATCGCGCCAGCTGGAAAAATTAATTTCATACATATCAAATAGCTATAACGAGAATAACAATGGGTCCCCTACACGGTATTAAAGTCATCGAATTCGCCGGATTAGGACCTGTCCCTTTTTGCGGGATGTTGTTGTCTGATTTGGGTGCGGAAGTGGTGCAAATAAACCGCCCGGCCACTGCCCCGGAATTAAATCTGTTCGCCGCCCACAAAAACATCCCCAACCGGGGACGGCAACTGATTGGTCTAGACATCAAAGCGCCGGATGGTCGGGAAACCGCCCTGCACCTGGTCGAGCGGGCCGATCTGTTGATCGAAGGCTTCAGGCCCGGCGTTATGGAGCGGCTGGGCTTAGGGCCGGACGTCTGTCATGCCCGCAACCCGCGATTGGTCTATGGCCGGATGACCGGCTGGGGCCAGACCGGGACGCTCGCGCAGACCGCCGGCCACGACATCAACTACCTGGCCATTACTGGTGCGCTGCACGCTATCGGCCGAGCAGAGGG
The DNA here is from genome assembly GCA_049293375.1 of Candidatus Contendibacter sp. GTDB lineage: Bacteria > Pseudomonadota > Gammaproteobacteria > Competibacterales > Competibacteraceae > Contendibacter. The sequence continues at coordinate 2,669 of JBATSQ010000046.1, read as the reverse complement.
CGGACCGACGCCACCGCTCAATCTGATCGCCGATTACGGCGGTGGGGCGATGCTGCTCGCGGTTGGCCTGCTGGCCGCGCTGGTGGAAGCGAAAAACTCCGGCCAAGGTCAAGTGGTGGATGCCGCCATGACCGACGGCTCGGCCTTGCTGATGGCCGCGATTTACAGCCTAAAGGCTATGGGCCAGTGGATCGACCAGCGCGAAAGCAACTTCCTCGACGGCGGCGCGCATTTCTACGATACCTACCCGTGCGCCGACGGCAAATGGCTGGCAGTCGGGCCGATTGAACCGCATTTCTATCAGCTTTTGCTGGAAGGTTGCGGCATCGAAGATCCCGATCCCCGCCAACAGTGGCGAGCCAAATCCTGGCCAGCCATGAAAGAGCGATTGCGGGCAGCGTTTCTCACCAAAACGCGGGATGAATGGTGCGTGCAGTTCGAGGATAGCGACGCTTGCGTAACGCCAGTGCTGAATATGGAAGAAGCGCCCGCCCATCCCCACAATCAGGCGCGGCAAACCTTTGTTGAGTATGACGGCCTGGTGCAACCAGCCCCCGCGCCGCGTTTCAGCCGCACGCCGGCAGCCATTCAAAGTCCCCCGGCTACGCCAGTGCGCAGTACGGCAGACTGGCTGAAAGAATGGGGGTTTACTGCCGAGGAGATCGCCCGCTTGCAGGCGACCGGCGCTTTCTAAGGACACTGTTCGCCGAATTCACGCCGACTGCGAGACGGTTCTGACCGCTTGCCGCTTCCAAACAACCCGGAGTTCGCATGGCAACGAGTTACAAAGATATTCTTTATGAAGTCAAGGATGGCGTGGCCACCATCACTATTAACCGCCCAGACAAATACAACGCTTTCCGCGCCCAGACCTGCGAGGAAATGATCGATGCTTTTCTGAAAGCGGGCTGGAATAAAAAAGTGGGCGTCATCGTCCTGACCGGTGCGGGCAACAAAGCGTTTTGCACCGGTGGCGACCAGTCGGCCCATGTCGGCCACTACGACGGGCGCGGCGTGGTCGGCCTGCCGCTAGAGGAGTTGCAAAGCGTGATCCGCGACGTGCCTAAGCCGGTCATCGCTAAGGTGCGCGGCTACGCCATCGGCGGCGGCCATGTGCTGGCCTTATTGTGCGATTTAACTTTGGCCGCTGAATCCGCGAAATTCGGTCAAGTCGGCCCTAAAGTCGGCTCGGTCGATCCCGGTTTCGGTACCGCCTACATGGCGCGGGTGATCGGCGAGAAGAGGGCGCGTGAAGTCTGGTATCTGTGCCGCCAGTACACAGCGGCGGAAGCGGTCCAGATGGGCTTGGCGAACAAAGCCGTGCCCGATGACGATCTGGACGCCGAAGTGGAGCGCTGGTGCGCGGAAATTCTGGAGAAAAGTCCAACTGCGCTGGAACTGGCAAAGCGTTCCTTCAACGCTGACACCGCCCACATCGCCGGAATTTCTGCATTGGGCCTGAAAGCGGTCAGCCTGTTTTACGGTACCGAGGAATCGCAAGAAGGCGTACGGGCGTTTCAGGAAAAGCGCAAGCCGAAGTTTCGAGAGTGAACCGATGCTCGACTCCGGCCCAATGCCGAGCGAAAGCGGCTACCATGCCCAGCATCAGGGTGCAGGTGGCGAATGGCCCGGTTGCCTGAATGAGGAATCGAGATCGAAAATCTTTCCCGGGTTCATGATGCCGTTTGGGTCAAAAACCTGTTTGATCGCCCGCAGATAAGCGACTTCAGTCGCGTCGCGGGTGAAGTGCAGATAGGGCTTTTTGGTCAGGCCGACGCCATGCTCGGCGGAGATGCTGCCGCCGTGCCGTTGCAGCGCCGCGAATAAGCGCTCACTCACCCCGCCGCAGATTTTGGCGAACGCGTCGGCTTGCAGCGAGGCCGGTTTGAGGATATTGATATGCAGATTGCCATCGCCGATATGGCCATACCACAACACCTCAAAATCGGGATATTCCCGCGCCAATAACTGGTCGATCTCTTCCAGCAACGCGGGTACCCGCGAAATCCGCACCGCAATGTCGTTTTTGTAGGGTTGATGCACGGCAATGGACTCGCTGATGTCCTCGCGCAGCCGCCATAACTCCTTGGCTTGCTGCTCGCTCTGACTGATCACGCCATCGGCGAGCCACCCCTGCTCAGCGCAGCGCTCAAACAATGCCAATGCCGTATCAGTCGCCTGGCCGTTGGGATTTTCAAATTCAGTTAACAGATAATACGGCGTCGTGGTCTCGAAAGGCCGCTGCAAGCCTTTCTGTAGCACATGGCGCAGCGCTAATTCGGAGAAAAACTCAAAAGCGCTCAAGGCCAATCGGGCGCGCAACGCCTCATAAATCGCCATCATACTCGGCAAATCCGGTACGCCCAGCACCATGACGCTCGGTTCGGCCAGGGGCTGGGTTAGCTTCAACGTCGCTTCCACGATGATGCCCAAGGTGCCTTCGCTGCCGATGAACAGATGGCGTAAATCATAGCCGCTAGCATTTTTGATTAAGCCCCGGTTGAGGTCCAGCAGATCGCCGCGCCCGGTCACCACTTTCAAGCCCGTAACCCAATCGCGGGTCAAGCCGTAGCGCACCACCTTGATGCCGCCGGCGTTGGTGGCGATGTTGCCGCCGATCTGGCTGGAGCCGCGCGAGGCGAAATCCACTGGGTAGCACAAACCTTGTT
>JBATSQ010000045.1:0-7246 GCA_049293375.1 Candidatus Contendibacter sp. | reverse complement strand
CGGGTCAAGCACGATGCCTTTGAGTGGATCGGGGCTGAACGGCACCTGATCGTCAAGAAAAAGCAGTTCGAGCAGGTGGAGGGAGAAAAGCACCTGATCGTCAAAGCGGGTGACGGCGGTAAGGGTGACCAGTTTGAGCAGGTCGACGGCGAGAAGCACCAAGAGGTCAAGCAGGACTACAACTCGAAGGTGGGTGGCACCCTATCACTCAAGGTGGATGGCGATCTCCAGGAAAAAGTAGGTAGTAACCATGCGTTGGACGCCGGTACGGAAATCCATCTGAAAGCTGGGATGAAGGTAGTGATTGAAGCGGGCACGCAATTGACCATCAAGGTGGGCGGCAATTTCGTCACTCTCGATTCGTCTGGCGTGACCATCCAAGGCACGATGGTCAAGATCAACAGCGGCGGTTCCGCCGGCAGCGGTTCTGGCAGTTCGCCCACCGCGCCCACCGCACCCACCGCGCCCAAGGAAGCGGCGAACGATCAGCCGGGCGAAATCACGGATGCCCAGGCCAACCCCATCCAGAAGAAAAGTCGGTCGCCGGATGCCGTCACGGTCGGGCGCTATAAAAGTCCGCAGGCGCAGGCACTGGCCAGCGCCGCCCAGAGCGGCACCCCGTTTTGCGAAATTTGCGAAGCGATGAAACGAGGCGAGGTTTAAGCCATGGCCGCACCTATGCTGTTATGGGAGACCATTGCCCAACATCTGTTCGCCGTTCCCAATGCGAACGTCTATGCCATTCTCGACGGTGCCTCGGTTCCTGAATTGCCCCAGACTTTAGCGCGTTTTGAAGTGGAAGCCGATTGTCTGTTCCGGGGCGAGCTGGAGCCAGACTTGGCGCAAGTGGCTCCCTACCTGGCCAAGGTGCGGTTCGATGATCCGTTTACCGATTGGCTGTTACAAGAAGGATGGGGCCGGAACTGGGGTGTTTTTGCCTTGAGCCAGGCGGATTTGCGGGCGCTGCGGATGCATCTGCGCACCTTTCTCAAGGTGTACGGGCCGGATCTACAACCGCTGTATTTTCGATATTACGATCCACGGGTCTTGCGGGTTTATCTATCCACTTGCAATGCCCAGGAATTGCGGACGGTCTTTGGCCCGGTGCTGCGCTATATCGTTGAAGACGAAGACCCAACCGGATTATTGACCTTTCGGTTGGAAGGCGCACAAGTACACAGCGAACGGGCGCTGTTGGTCGGATAAATTTCGACAAGCGATGGGAGAAACGCAACCATGCCTATGGCCGCGCGCGTAAGCGATATGACCAGTCACAGTCCACCGCTCAATCCTGGCCCTGGCAGCCTGGATGTGTTGATTGGCGGCTTGCCGGCTTGGCGGGCGTTGCCCGCCGCGATGGCCGGCGCGGTGGATGCCATCTCAAATTCGATGAATTCCTTCATGATGCGACCGCAGATGACCCCCGTGGATGCCACCGCCAGTTTGGCCCAGATTTCCACGGCGCTGGTGCAGGGGGGTGCGGCAGCGGCAGCTTCCGGCGCGCCCGCAGCGGCGGGAACGGCGGGCAGCATGGTCGCGACGCTGAATACGACCAATGTCGCGTTGACCGCGACCTGGACCACGGCATCCGTGATACCCGGTGGTCAGCCCGCCGCCAATATCGCCTATACCGAAGGGATTAAAGCGGCGGCGGCGGCGGCGGCGAGCGCGGTCATGTCGGCGATGGCCAGCATTTCCGACATGCACATCTGCCCGATTCCGGTGCCGATTCCGCCGCATGGCCCTGGCTTCGTCACCAAGGGTAGCGCCACCGTGGTGATTAACAAGTTACCAGCGGCGCGGCAGGGCGATAAAGTCATGGAGGCCTGTGGCGGCGCGGACCCGATTGCTTTGGGGTGCATGACGGTGGTAATTGGCGGCTAAGCATCTAGAAAATGCCGGAGTAAAAGACTTATGTTGGTTATCAGTGGCAACCAGATGAAGACTTTCGAGCAAGCCGCTGTTCGGAATTTTGAGAATCGGTTGCTCTTGCATTTGCAAGAGTTTTTTCCTAAACATTGCGAGATCTTGGGTAACGACCAGATGCGCAAAGTGATTCAACTGGGTCTCAAACGTGCCGAACCCTATGGCCTGATTTCCGAACGAGATCTTCATCTTTATATAGGTCTCATGTTGATGTTGGGAAGTTACTTTGATGAAGATCCGCAATTGCCTTGGACTGCAAAGATCCTGACCGATGAAAATATCGCCGATCCGAGACGCCGCGCTGATCGTTTGTACAGGCGGGCGATGGCATATCTTAATCAGGCGGCTGGCAAGGATAGCCAATATCTGGATAGAGCATTGCGTAAAGCCCATGAATTCCCAGTGAGCGCCCTATCACGAACTGGCGAAGACAAACTGATCAGCTTCGGCGACTACCTGTTGAAATTGTTGTATAGGCTGTTTTTTGAAAAATATGAAGCCGTGGGTGAGACTAATATACGACAGATGGTGCGCCAGGGTTATCAAACTGCTAAAGCTTACCATTTGACTGGTGAACCGGACCTAGCCGCTTATGTTTGCCTGATGTTTATGTTGGGCAGCGGCTTTAATCATGATCCGCAATATCCTTGGGCGGATGTTGTGTTAAACGATGCAGCGCTGATCGATTCGACCCAAAAAGGTGAGTCGCTTTATAAAGCGGCAATGGTGCATCTGGAAAAGTGGCTGGCATAAGGAGTATTCAAAAATGTGTATTCCAAGCTGTACGCCGAGGGAAAATCAGGGCGATGCCGCCAAAAAACAACCCGAAACTCCGGCCAAAAAAACCACAGAGTTGTGTCCTCAGGATTTTCTGGATAATCTGAAGAAATGTGACGGCGGAACCGGTATTTATGAAAAAGCTAAGGCAGCCAATGGTGGTAAGGACCCAACCATCAAGATGGGCGCTGCGGGTACCGGGGGTCAGGTTGATACAGGGGCTGGCGAAATTACACTTGATAAAAGCTTGGATAAATGCTATGCCACGCAAATTCTCATTCAAGAGCTGTCTAATCTCTCACATAAAAAAGATTTTGATGACGCAACTAGTAAGGCTTTAAGCGGCGATCTCAGTCGAGAGGAATTTATCAAGGCTTATGAAAAAGCTGAATTTGATGGTGTCAAAAATGTAATTAAGGCATTTGATTCTTGTAAAGATGTTTGGGGTTGTAATACTTGTGAGAAAGAATGGGCGCGCTCAGTTAAAGATTTCGATGATTACTATAATAATTATTTGAGTAGCTCACATAAAGAAAATTATGGACAATGGTGGGATGCGAACTGTAAGGGAGCCTATGATGCTAAGCATCCTTAAGGGGCATTGATGCTAAGATGTTGGTGGATCATGGCTTTCAGTTGCAACTTAAATGTCCCGTAAATAGGATGGCTTGTGGCGCTTGGAGGACGATATGGAAAAAATGAGCATCGATCTTGAGCAGGCGATGGCAACCGAAGCTCATCAGTTAGAATTCTATTTAGATTCATTGGCTTTTCAAATGCTTAGGATCCCGGCAGGCCAGTTTAAAATGGGGTCATTGGTTAATGAAGAGGGACATCAGCCTAATGAAGAACCAATTCGATTGATTGAAATATCCAAGCCGTTTTATATGGGGCAATATGAGGTGACCCAAGCTCAATTTAAGATCGTTATGGGTAATAATCCGAGTAAGCTCAAAGGTGATTTGTTACCGGTGGATCAGGTGACTTACGCTCAAGCCCTGGAGTTTTGCAAGAAACTTTCGCAGCTAATTGATGTAACTGTTACTTTGCCGACTGAAGCGCAGTGGGAATATGCCTGTAGAGCAGGAACGAGCACTCGCTTTTATTCTGGAAATACTATAGAGAGCCTTAATAAAGTGGCGTGGTTTAACCAAAATGCGCAAGGGAAAGTCCATCCGGTTGGACAGAAGGAGCCGAATGCCTGGGGCTTATATGATATGCACGGAAATGTTTGGGAATTTTGTCTTGACTATATCCCAACTTATGAACAACTTATAGCTAAGGATCCGGTGGGCGGAAAGAGTTTAGAGCGAGGAGCGATGCGGGGTGGAGGATGGATGCACGGCCCTGAATATCAGCGCGCGGCTACAAGGCTCATCAGTGATAATATGTTTGGCGGTACTGGCATCCGTATTGTGATCAATCCTGATGTCCAGGCTGCTCTTAGTCGATAGTTTTAATATGACGCTTAAAGTTCGCGCGGCTAATCTGGAGGATGCGGAGCAATTGGCTCCGCTCTTAAGGCGTGGCGACGTCGAGGAAATCAAGGCGGCTGTCAGTGTGGAGCCACTCGCTGTCCTTAAACAAGGCATCATTATTTCTGATCCATGTTATACCATCATTGGCATAGAGGGCGGCCCATTGGCTGTCTTTGGAGTGATTAGGGACTCTTATAAGGCCAGTGTAGGCCGTATCTGGCTACTGGGATCCGATGGGCTGATGCAGCACTCCTATACCTTTTTGCGTCACAGTGGGGAATGGATTGAAAAACTGCACGAAAGCTATCCTACACTCTGGAATTACATTGATGCCCGCAATGCAGTTCACATCCGCTGGTTGAAGTGGTGCGGCTTCACCTGCTTAGGTAGGCTTGAAAAGCACGGAGTAGAGCAGCGGCCCTTCTATGAATTCGAGCGGGTCTCTACATTAAAGCAGCACTTCCAGACACGCCGGATGACTCAAAAATCCCCTCGGACTCGCAGTCAAGCCATAAGCTCCCGATTGAAACACCACGACCAAATCGCCGATCTCGGCCTTTGGTAGCTCCACCCGGTCAGCGAGAATATCAAGCGGCGTACACAGCGGTCCGACTACAGTCACGACTTCCCGCTCAGTGCTGTCCATCCGGTTGCCGATGGCCACTGGATAATTCTTGCGAATCACCTGGCCGAAGTTTCCCGATGCGGCTAAGTGATGATGCAAACCGCCGTTGGTAATCAAAAAAATCTGGCCGCGCGAGACTTTGCGATCCACCACCTCAGCGACGTAAATCCCCGCTTCGCCCACCAAATAGCGGCCCAGTTCCAAAATAACTCGCGCCGCTGGGAAGAGCTCCTTAATCCTTGGCAGCCAGCGTTCCAGATTGGCGGCAATCGGCTCCAAATCCAACGGCGTATCGCTGGGAAAGTAGGGAATGCCAAAGCCGCCGCCAATGTTGAGCAGCCGCACCGGCCCCGGCGCGTCGCTGGCCAAGCGCAACGCCAATTCAAAGGTTCGGTCCTGCGCTTCGACGATGGCGGTGGCGCGCAAATTTTGCGAACCGCTGAAAATGTGGAAGCCCTGAAAATCCAGGGCTAGTTCACCAATGCGGCTTAAGAGTGCTGGTACTTGTTCAGCATCGACCCCAAACGGTTTCGGGCCGCCACCCATCTTCATTCCGGCGGTTTTGAGTTCGAAATCAGGATTCACCCGCACCGCCACCCGCGCGGGCCGTTGCTGCGCTTGGCTCAACCGGGCGACGGTTTCGGTTTCGTTGCAGGATTCCAGATTGATGACAATGCCGGCGGCGATGGCAGCGGCTAGCTCCGGCGGGCGCTTGCCGGGTCCGGCGAAACTGATCCGTTCAGGGTCCATGTGGGTGCCCAACGCCACTGTCAGTTCGCCGAGCGAGGCCACGTCCAGCCCATCGACCAACCGAGCCAGATGCTGGACCAGCGTCGGCAGTGGATTGGCTTTAATGGCGTAGTGCAGCTCAATGGCGGGTGGCAGCGTCCGGCGCAATAGTGCGATCCGCTCGTCCGATAGGCGGCGGTCGTAGGCGTAGAACGGCGTCTGCCCAACCTGCGTGGCTAATTGCAGCACTGACATCCCGCCGATCCACAGACAACCATCAATGACTGGAAACTGCTCCATCGGCCCATGATGGGGCTGTGCAGCGGTCATGACGTCGATTCCGAGAACCGTTGATCGAGTTCCGCAACCAAGGCTTTGCGGTCGATTTTGCCGTTCGGGTTACGCGGCAAATCGGTTTGGCGGCTGACGATTTGCAGCGGCACCATGAAATTCGGCAAATGCAGTTTGCAATGGGCTATTAACGTCGTCTCGCTAAAAGCTGTCCGCAGGGGCTTGACTACCGCCACCACAGCTTGGCCCAGGGTCGGATGCGGAATCCCCAAGGCGGCGGCTTCAGCGATTTGACCGCTGCTATAGAGCACCTCTTCGATCTCCGTGGGGCTGACCCGATAACCGGAAGTCTTGATCATATCGTCCTTGCGGCCCATGAAGTACAGAAAACCATCTTTATCCAAGCGCACGGTGTCGCCCGACCAAACCGCCATCTCCGGTAAGGGCAAGCCGGTCTCTTGGCCGGGCGCGGGCCGGAAGCGTTCGGCGGTTTTGGCAGGATCATTCCAGTAACCCAGTGCTACCAGCGCGCCGCGATGCACCAGTTCCCCAGCTTCACCCGCCGCGCACTGCGCCCCATCCTCGCGCACCACCAGCACCTCGGCGTTTGGAATCGCCTTGCCGATCGAATCCGGGCGACGGTCGATTTCAGCCGGCGGCAGGTAGGTGGAACGGAACGCTTCCGTTAAGCCGTACATGAGATAGGGCGTAGTTTTCGGCAGGGCGCGACGCAAGGCGGCCAGGGTAGCCTTTGGCATCGCGCCGCCGGAATTAGTGAAATAGCGCAGACTGTCCACCGCCGCCGCTGGCCATTCCAGCGGTGCCAGTTGCACCCACAAAGGCGGCACGGCGGCTAGTCCGGTAATACCCTCGCGGGCGACGGTGGTAACGACATCGCGCGGCAGCAGATAATCCAACAGCACCGCCCGCGCGCCGACCACAAAGGCGGTGGTCAACTGGCTCAGGCCATAATCAAAACTGAGCGGCAGCACCGCCAGCAGGCGATCTTCAGCTCGATTCTCCAGATAATCCACGACGCTATGCGCGCCCGCCAGCAAATTCCGGTGCGACAGCACAACACCCTTGGGATTGCCGGTACTGCCGGAAGTGTAAAGAATGGCCGCCATATCTTGGTCGATGGCGCGGGCGGGCGGCGGGCCGGGCGACGCAGTCAATAAGGCATTCCAGTCGAATATCGCGCAGTGCCGTGGACTTGGGGCGAGGGACGTTGCGTCGATTAGCACTACGGCGCATACATCGGGACAAGCTGCTAGAACGGATTCCAATAGCTTAGCCCGTTCCCGGGCCGTGACCAGAATGCGCACATTGCAATCGCGCAAGATATAGCCGACCTGTTCCGGCTTGAGCAGGGGGTTGATTGGAACCAACACGCCGCCAGCCAGCACGGCTCCAAACAAGG
>JBATSQ010000044.1:0-13041 GCA_049293375.1 Candidatus Contendibacter sp. | reverse complement strand
GCGCGGGCCCGGGCCGAGACTTCGCCGCCACGCGCTTCCAGGCAATCGCGCATCTGCGCTTTCAACGCCTCCGCATCCTTTTCAGGAAGGTTGGGATTGGGCGCGTTCGAGAGCAGTCCGCCGCCCCAATCCGCCATATCGTGCCAGGCATCGCGCAAGTTTTGCACGGTGCGGTTTAACAAGCTATCGCGGCTGATTTCCGCTTGGCGAGCGTTCAGTTCTGTCATGACTGAAGTCCTGTGAGAGGCGACAACAGGGGGTAGGGCGCGGGAACGCGTTAGAATTGCTCCTCAGTGAGCGCCAGGATCGAATCGCCGCCGCTTTGGATGGAATGAAGCAGCGCAATAGCTCTCGGCAGCAAGTGTTCAGCGTAGAACCGGGCGGTCACCAATTTAGCTTCATGGAACACCGCGTCCTCGCCCGTGCTCAGCTTGCTTTGCGCCGCTAGTCCGGCGCGGGCCATCTGCCAGCCGCCACACACCACCCCGGCCAGCATCAGGTAATCGACCGAGATCGCCATGATCGCATTAGCGTCCGGTTCGGCCAGAATCCAGTCGGTGGCTTCGGTCAGGGCTTGAGTCGCTTCGGCCAGTTCCGCATGGATCAGGGCCAGGTCATCGCCCGGTGCTTCCGCCAGCGCGGTCAGGGTGGCTTCGATATCGGCGATCAACGCCTGCATGGCCGCGCCTTGATCCATGCTCAGCTTGCGCCCGGCCAGATCGGCGGCTTGAATACCCGTAGTGCCTTCATAAATCGTGGTGATGCGCGAATCGCGCAGATGTTGGCACGCGCCCGTTTCCTCGATAAAACCCATGCCGCCGTGCACCTGGACCCCCAGTGACGCCACCTCAATGCCGGTCTCGGTTGACCAGCCCTTGACCACCGGAATCAGCAAATCAACCCGCGCCTGATAGGTTTTGCGCGCAACAGGATCGGGGTGATGGCGGGCCAGATCCATGTGTTTGGCCACCACGTAGGCCAGCGCCCGCATCGCCTCATTGAGCGCCTTCATGGTCATCAGCATCCGTCGCACATCGGGGTGGTAAATAATCGCCACCCGGTCGCCGCTTTTGACGCCAATGGGTCGCCCCTGGATGCGTTCCCGGGCGTAGTCGCGGGCAGCCTGATAGGCGCGCTCGCCAATGGCCAGACCCTGCACGCCGACCTTGAAGCGGGCTTCGTTCATCATGATGAACATGTAGGCCAGGCCCTTGTTTTCCTCGCCCACCAAGTAGCCGATAGCGCCGTCTTTATCGCCAAAGGCCATCACGCAGGTTGGGCTGGCGTGAATGCCCAGCTTATGTTCAATCGACACGGCGTGGACATCGTTGCGCGCGCCCAGCGAGCCGTCCGGGTGGACCAGAAACTTGGGGACGATGAACAGCGAGATCCCCTTGACCCCTTCTGGCGCGTCCGGGGTGCGGGCGAGCACCAGATGGATGGTGTTCTCGGTCATGTTGTGATCGCCCCAGGTGATGAAAATCTTCTGGCCGAAAATGCGGTAATGCTCGCCCTCCGGCACGGCGCGGGCGCGCACCGCCGATAAATCGGAACCGGCTTGCGATTCGGTTAGGTTCATGGTGCCGGTCCATTCACCACTAACCATTTTTGGCAGATATAAGGCCTTCTGTTCGGCAGAACCCGCGCGGCTGATCGCCTCAATCGCGCCGCCGTTGAGCATGGGGCACAGCGCGAAGGACATATTGGCGGCGTTCCAGATTTCCTGGGTGGCGGTGTTAATCAGTTCGGGCAGACCCTGGCCACCGAAGTGGGTCTCGCAGCCCAGACCGTTCCAGCCGCCTTCAATAAATTGCTGATAGGCGGCGCTGAAACCATCGGCCGGGATCACACCGTCCGCCGTCAGGCGCACCCCTTGGGCATCGCCGGAGTGATTCAACGGCGCGAGCACCTCGGTAGCCAATTTGGCGGCTTCCTCCAGCACCGCTTCCACCAACTCAGGACTAACTTCCTGTTCAGCGAAGGTCGGCAGCGCGGCCACTTCACTGAGGCCAGCCACTTCATTGATGACGAACTGCATGTCGCGGGTCGGGGCGAAATAAGTGGTCATGAGCGTCTCCTGCTGCGGAATGCGGAATGCGGAATGCGGAATGCGGAAGGGGCGTTGCGGACAGCGGAACTGGCCGGCCGCGCAAACCACAAGTGCGGCCGGGTGGCGAGTGCGTTTAGCCCGCCGGTTTGAGCTGATCCAGCGCCTTGGACAGTTCGGGCACGGCGGTGAACAGGTCCGCCACCAGGCCGTAATCGGCGACCTGGAAGATCGGTGCTTCCTCGTCTTTGTTGATGGCAACAATCACTTTGCTGTCCTTCATGCCCGCCAGATGCTGGATCGCGCCGGAAATACCGACTGCGATATACAGTTCCGGCGCGACCACCTTGCCGGTCTGGCCCACCTGATAATCATTGGGCACGAAACCGGCATCCACGGCGGCACGCGATGCGCCCACCGCCGCGCCCAGTTTGTCGGCGACATCTTCCAGCAGCTTGAAATTATCGCCGTTGCCCATGCCGCGTCCGCCGGACACGATGATGCGAGCGGCGGTCAATTCTGGCCGGTCGGATTTGGTGAGTTGCTGGCTCACGAAACTGGACAGACCAGCGTCCGCCACCGGCGCGGTGGCTGCAACCGCAGCGGAACCGCCAGTGGCCGCCGCTGCCGGAAAAGCGGTGCCGCGCACGGTCATCACCTTGATCGGGTCTTTGGACTGCACGGTGGCCAGCACGTTACCGGCGTAGATCGGCCGCATAAAGGTATCGGCGCTTTCCACCTTGATGATGTCGGATAGCGGGGCGACATCCAACAGCGCCGCCACGCGGGGCAGGATGTTTTTACCGACGGCAGTGGCCGGAGCCAGGATGTGACTGTAGCCGCTGGCCAGACTGACGATCAGTGCTGCGACATTCTCGGCCAGTTGGTGAGCGTAATGGGGAGCGTCGGCAACCAGCACTGTATTGACGCCAGCCACCTGGGCAGCGGCCTGAGCGACGGGGGCGCACTGGTGGCCAGCGACCAGCACGGTGATGTCACCGCCGATGTGGGTGGCGGCGGTGACGGCATTCAGCGTGGCGGCCTTGAGCGCCGCGTTATCGTGTTCGGCAAGGATCAGGATGCTCATTCATACGTACCCGTAAGTTAGATGGCGTGCGCTTCGTTGCGGAGTTTATCGACCAAGGTCGCGACGCTATCGACCTTGATGCCGGCCTGGCGCTTGGGCGGCTCCTGCACCTTGAGGGTGGCGATGCGCGGGGCGGGGTCTACGCCTAAATCGGCTGGTTTGAGCACTTCGAGCGGCTTTTTCTTAGCTTTCATGATATTCGGCAGCTTCACGAAACGCGGTTCATTTAGGCGCAAGTCGGCAGTGATCACGGCGGGCAACTTGAGGGCGACGGTTTCCAGGCCGCCATCCACTTCGCGGGTGACCTTGATCTGACCAGCGTCGGGTTCAACTTTGGAAGCGAAAGTGCCTTGCGCCCAGCCTAGCAACGCCGCCAACATCTGACCGGTTTGGTTGGCATCGTCGTCAATGGCCTGTTTGCCCAGAATCACCAGCTCCGGTTTTTCCTTATCCACCACGGCCTTGAGCAGTTTGGCCACGGCCAGCGGTTGCAGCTCAGCATCGGTTTCCACCAGAATGCCGCGGTCAGCGCCCATGGCCAACGCGGTGCGGATGGTGTCCTGGCAGGCGGCCACGCCCAGCGACACCGCCACGATTTCCTGCGCCGTGCCGCTTTCCTGTAAACGGACGGCTTCTTCCACAGCGATCTCGTCAAAGGGATTCATAGACATTTTAACGTTGGCCGTCTCGACGCCGGAGCCGTCAGCTTTGGCCCGCACCTTGACGTTGTAGTCAACGACCCGTTTTACGGCGACTAAAATTTTCATCATTCACCTTTTGTTGATGGCCGGTGTGTGTGAGAGAAGGGTGCTAAAACCGCAAGAACCATGGTATTTAGTCCATCCCAGCGATGCAATGCCTTTGTGGGTTCACGGTAGTAATGTGGGCGATCCGGCGGCGCGCGCTGCCGACGATCCCTTAATTTTAGACGGAATGCGACCCTAATGACTGAAAACAAGACCTTCAAGGCCCTGGTGCTCACCCAGCAGGACGGGCGGACGGTGGCATCGCTGAACCAGCTCAGTGACGCTGAGTTACCCGCCGAAGACGTGTTAGTGGCGGTGGATTATTCCTCGCTCAACTACAAAGACGGCTTGGCGATCACCGGTAAGGGCAAGATTGTCCGCCGCTTTCCGTTGGTTCCCGGCATTGACTTGGCCGGGACCGTGTTGGAATCCGCCGCGCCCGCCTGGCGCGCGGGCGACCGGGTGCTGTTGACCGGCTGGAGCGTGGGCGAGCAATACTGGGGCGGCTATGCCCAGCGGGCGCGGGTCAAGGCGCACTGGTTGACCGCTTTGCCAGAGGGTCTGGACAGCCGTCAGGCCATGGCCATCGGCACGGCCGGCTTTACCGCCATGCTGTGCGTGTTGGCGCTGGAGCAGGCGGGCCTCCAACCGGATGCCGCCAAGCCGGTGCTGGTCACTGGGGCTAGCGGTGGGGTTGGCAGTGTGGCGGTGGCATTGCTGGCCAAGCTGGGTTATCGGGTGAGCGCGGTGACGGGCCGCGCCGAAAATGACGACTATCTGCGTGCGCTGGGGGCGGCGGAACTGCTGGGCCGCGAGGAGATGAGTGCGCCGTGTCGGCCCTTGGAAGCGCAACGCTGGTCTGGCGTGGTGGATACCGTCGGGGGCCGCATGCTGGCGCGGGCGCTGGCGGAAAGTGATTACGGCGGCATGGTGGCGGCCAGCGGTCTGGCCGGCGGGGCGGAGCTGCCCACCACGGTCATGCCGTTTATTCTGCGCAGCGTGAAATTGCTGGGGGTGGATTCGGTACTGTATCCGTCGGAGCTACGGCAAGCCGTGTGGGAACGGTTGGCGCGGGATTTACCGATGGCGCTGCTAGAGCGTATGAGTCAGGTTGCCCCTTTGGCGGAGACGCTGCGTTTGGCCGAAGCTATTTTGGCCGGTCAAGTACGGGGTCGGGTGGTGGTCGATCCCAACGCCTGATCGTCGTGGCTATCCTGAAATACGCTATTCCCGGCGGTGGCCTTGACCAGGAGTCAGGACGCTGCTCTTTTGTACATTACCCAAAACGGAGCCATCCATGTATTCGACGCACGAAGGCTTAAACGACAGTATCCATGGCTATTATCTTGAAGATCTGGCGGTGGGCATGAGCGCCTCGCACGCGAAAACGGTGACGGAAACCGATGTCGTGATGTTCGCCGGACTCACCGGTGACAATAATCCCATTCATTGCAACGAAGAGTTTGCAGCGCAGACCCGCTTTAAGGGCCGGATTGCCCATGGCATGTTCTGCGCCGGGTTGATTTCCTGTGTCGCCGGCACCCGCCTGCCAGGACCGGGCGCGGTGTATGTAGATCAGCAATTACGCTTCACCGCTCCGGTGCATATCGGCGATACCGTTACAGCCCTTTGCACCATTCAAGACATCAACCAGGAACGCCGTCGGGTGGTGATGAGTACGGTCTGCACCGTGCGCGGCACGGTGGTTGTTGAGGGTAGCGCTACCTTTTTTGTCAGTCGGCGTCCGAAGAAGTAGCGGTCTTGGATCTGGGCGCGGACGGTGGTTGGTGGGCAGCGTCCGCGCTGGTTTAGAGATAGCTGAACACTTGCAGTGGATAGCGCGTACCCGCCAGGTAATCATCAATACAACGCAGCACCATGGGACTCCGCAATTTGATCCCCAGCGCCGCGACTTCCTCCCGCGTGAGCCACAGCGCCCGCGCGATGCCGTGATCCAGCGGCTGATCGGGGTGGTGGCGCAGCGCTTGCCCGGCAAAACAGGTGCGTATATAGGTTTGGCCCTGGGGATGCGTCCAGTAATACACGCCGACAATCGCCTCCACCTGAATCTCCCAGGCGGTCTCTTCTAGCGTTTCCCGGATCGCCGCCGCCGCTAGCGTTTCATGCGGATCCAGATGGCCTGCGGGCTGGTTATACACGAGCTCGTCGCTACCATCCGCCGTTTCCTCCACCAGCAAAAAACGTCCGTCGCGCTCAATAATGGCGGCGACGGTCAAGCGTGCATCCCACTCCATAAAGCTTCTCCTTAAGGTATCGGGCGAGCGAGGGTGAAAGCGCCGCGCAAGTCGCCTTCCTTAAAACCACGGGCCTGGTCGTTTGGGTATAACTCCCGCAGCTTGGCGTCTACCTCGGTTTCAAGGTTTTCGCCATGGCAGCGCAAGCACAGGGTGGTGGTCGGGATAGCTCTCATGTAGCGGAAGGTTTTCTTACCGGCGTCATCCTCAATCACGGCGGCGAATTCCAGCGCCTCGCTCGCCTCGCCTTGCTCCTTGCGTGCCTGAAATTGCGTCAGCACCGCCAGCTCCCAATTGTCGGGCGCATTGGCGGCGTTGCGGGTTTTGAGGCTGGTGCGCCCAATCAGCACACCCTGTTCCTGTCCTAGGTCCGCAGCGATCGGGCCAGCTTTCTCATGGCAGAAAGTAAGAGCATTAATAACGCCACCAGTTTCGATTGCCTGTTCCAGCGCTGCTTTGAGGGCCGCGCCCAATTTTTGGGTTACGGCGCGACTGGCGATGATTTCTGGCGGCGTCTTGCCCACAGCTTCCTTGGCCGGAGCGGTGAGGGCGGTATGAGGAACCAGCGCGATGCCGACAGCCAGCGCCGCGCTGAGGGCGGAAATGGAAACGGTTCGCATGGATGCATTCTCCTTGCTGCGCAACGTTGCAGGGATTTATAGGGGGTGATGGCGGTCTGCTCACGACCGCTGGGCCAGACTGGTGCGCATTCGCTCCAACCCCTCGGCCAGCAAGGCGCGTGGGCAGCCGAAGTTCAAGCGCACGAAGCCCGCGCCGCCTGGCCCGAAGGTGGCACCATCATTCAGCGCCACCCCGGCATGACGCAGGAAAAAGCGGTGCGGATCATCGGGCAAAGCTGCGGCGCGACAATCCAGCCACGCCAGATAGGTCGCTTCCGGCGTGGTGACGCGGATGCCAGGCAGATGGCGATCGACAAAGTCAAGGACCTCATCACGGTTTGCGGTCAGATAGGACAGCAGTGCTTGCAACCAGTCGCTGCCGTGCTGATAAGCCGCCAGCGCGGCGTGCAAGCCCAGAATATTGGGATCCGGTACGATACCGCGCATGGCGTGTTGAAAGCGCCGTCGTAGTTCGGGATTCTGAATGATGGCGAAACTGGCTCCCAGTCCGGCGATGTTAAACGTTTTGCTGGGAGCCATCAGGGTGATGCAGCGCTGGGCGATTTCCGGCGCGAGGGTAGCGAAGGGTGTGTGGGTCCGACCGTCCAACAGCAGATCGCCATGGATCTCATCGGCGCAGATAGTCAGATCATGGCGCTCGCACAGCGCGGCCAGCCGGAGCAGTTCGGCGGGGCTGAACACCCGTCCAACCGGATTGTGGGGGTGGCAGAGCATGAATAAGCGGGTCTGAGGGCTGATGGCGGCGGCGAGGATGGCGTCGTCAAAGTGGTAATGCAGTCGCCCAGCGCGTGTTTCCGCCGTCAACTCGGCGATGCGCAATTGCCGATCCTGGTGGATGGGTGCGCTCAGAAACGGCGGATAAACCGGCGTTTGCACCAGCACCGCATCGCCCGGCGCGCCCACCGCGCGGCACGCCACGTTCAGACCGCACACCAGCCCCGGCAGATAGACGATTTGATCCGGGGTCACCGTCCAGTGGTACAAGGCGTCCATTCGGGCGCAAATCACCGCGCTCAGCGCGTCTGGAGGCGCGCCGTAGCCCAACACCCCATGCGCTACTCGTTCGTGCAACGCCGCCAGCACCGGTTCCGGCGACCCGAAATCCATATCCGCCACCCATAGCGGCAGGGCATCGCCATAGCGTTGCCACTTCAGACTGTCTGAGCCGCGCCGGTCCGGCGTATGATCGAAGTTATGGGGCATAAGGCGAGGCGCTCCGGGGGCGTTGCATCGGCACAGGATCAAACCAGATCATACAGCTCGCGCAAATGAGCGTAAGTCATGTTGGAGACCTCGCGGATGACATTGCCCCGCGCGCGTTGCCATGGCCCATAGTTGCTGGTCGGCCGGGCTTTCTGGATGATGCCGATGAAGGTGTAGGGGTACTGGCGACCATCACGCCCTTGCGCGATGAGAATGCCCATATCGCCGCACAAGCGGGCTGTGGAGCCGGTTTTGTCGATGACCTCGGTGCCGCGCGGCACTCCCCTGGCTCCGGTATAAACGCGATCCCGGTTCGGCAGATACATCAGGCGGCGGATCTCGTCGGCGTAGGGCAGTTGGTCATACCAAAGCGCCTGGAGGAAGCGATGGTAATCCAGCGCGGACGCCCGGTTGCGGTAAGTGCGGCCGGTGTTGGGGATATATTCGACGATCCGGGTCTGGCGAAACACGCTGGGATAGCGCCGCCGCAGGGTGTGTTCCGTTTCGGACGGGCCAGAACGGTGGCTGGTTTGGTCTAGGAGATCGATAAAATAGTTAGTGGCGTGGTTGTTGCTGTGTTGGATCATCGCCTCCATTCGTTGCTGGTGAAAGCCGGTGTAATCCAGTTGTCCTTGGCGGACTTTTTCAAAGAACGCCAGTGCGATGAACGGCTTAATCATGCTCGCGCTTTGATAGGAGAGGCTGGTGTTGATCTTGACTAGGAAGCGGCGGCTAGTAAAGTCATACACCAACCAGGCTGTACGTTCGTCCGGCCGCAGCCGACCGGCTTGACGCAAGTCCTTGATGTAATCTTCGACGCGGGTATTGAGATCAGCGGCTGTCCAAGGCTCTGTCCAGGGTCGCGGTGACAGTGGGTAGTCCCGGACTGGACGGGATGGTTGACGCCAGATGCGGGGCGCGTAATCGTAGCGCCGCCGCGCCGACGGCTCCATCGGCCAGCGAGGTTGAAGCGTCAGGGGTGGCGGGGTATCCCATCCCAGCGCCGCGCTGGATGGCAACAAGCCGACGGTCGCGGCCAGAGTTGTCAGTTGCAAGAGAAACGCCCGTCTGGGGAGGTGGGGAGCTGGGCTGATTTCGTCAGCCGGTTCCCAATCGGAGGGTGGAGCAAGCGGCATAAAAGGCTCTGGCAGGTTGAAGGCGGATGGACGCGATGCTGATGCGATTATGATCCGGGAACCTGAACATCGGCAATGAGCGGACAGCGTGCACTGCCGCGAATAGAGCCATCGCTTGAGGAATATAGGTAAAAACCATGATGTGATCGAATAAACCGCTTATTTACTCCAGTCGCGCAAAACTGGATATTAGACAATCCAAGATCATGATTAACCTATAAAACAACATAAAAAATAAAGCGCTGACGGGGAGACGGCGCTAAACCATCAAAGCGAGGAGTGGGTAGATGAACTATGAAATTGCCCGGCCAGTTAAGGCCAAGCGCTATGGTAGTGAAGGATTAGCCCCAGTGGACAAGCATAGTTGCCCCTATCGCGGCGCGGCCTCCTGCGTGAGCGCGAGTGGGGGCAGCTACTGTGGCGGTTATGGCGGGGATCTGCCGATCAAGGGTACGCCGATGTATTCGGTACGGTGCCTGGAAGAGAACAACACCGATTTTATTCCTCATGGCTGGGTGGGTTTGGCGCGGCGCGTAACGCATCCGGTCTGGCGTTCTCGCTAGGCGACGTCCAGTAGACGTGCTGCGCACGGGCTGCCAATGGCGCGCCCTGGATCAGACCGAATTGGCCGGGCATTCGACGGCGCACAATGTGCCCGTTGGCTTGGTGGTAGCCGGTGCCAACCGGCATGGCATGAAGCGGACCCGCGCAACCCAGGAATGCATGGTGGTGCTGCGCCCTGAACCCACCGCCGAGCACCCCCAGGGGCTGTGTTTAGACAAAGGCTATGACTACCAGGTGGTTTCTGAGGCGTTGAAACCTGAGCCGAACCCGGCGGTGCGGACGTGACTGAACGAGCAAACCGCCGAGACGCTCTACCTCACCAGCGTGACGCGGGCCGAGCTGCTGTTTGGCATCGGCGCACTCCCAGCCAGCCAGAGCAAGGATCGGTTAGCCCAAACCCTTGACGGTCTGCTGGGATTGCTCAGGGGTCGGGTGCTGCCTTTCGGCAGTTCTGCTGTACGGCACTATGCCGAACTGGCTGTGACTGCCAAGATCGCCGGACGAGGATTTCCAATACCCGACGGCTATATTGCCGCCATCGCCGTCTCGCGCGGGTTTATGGTGGCGTCACGCGACACGGCTCCCTATAAGGCCGCTCACGTTACGGCCATTAATCCGTGGGCAGCGTAGCGGCGTCAGGCAAAACAGGCGTATCAATGGCTTTCGCCGACCAGCAGCGATGCTGGATTAGCCGATGCAACCGCTTTTCGCTTTGGGCACCCGTGTGGCCCGCGCCCTCATCCATCGCCTGATGGGCGGCGGAATTGCCCCGTGCAGGATTGGGATCGGCGCCTCTATCGCCCTGCCCAAGCTCTCCTTAAGTCGCGGTGTGGCTGAAGAAATCCAAAACGCCATCGCCGCCGGTAAGGAAGTCACCGTCCATGAAAAGGCCATCCATGCCTATGGCTTCAGTGGCTTTGGCTACATTATCATTGACCCTGAGACCGGGGTCGGGGGGTATTTGATTAAAGGGAAGGGGAGCGGGGGAACACTATTTGATAAAGTAGGTTATGGTTTTCTTGCTATTATGATGTCTCTCTCGGTTACTGCTGCCGCTCTTCCTTTTGTACTTATAGCAGCATATTTAGGAGTATATTTATTAGCTTTAATTGTACTCGCATCAATGATAACTTTATATATCTCTGCTACTGAGTATCTATCGGGTTATTGGGAAGGATTTTTAAGAGATATAGCTAGTGGGGTAGCTATAACTATGATTGGTGGTTTTTTTACAGGGCTGACTTATTTTGGAGTTTGGGTTGCATTAATATTAACTGTTATGTACGCAATCACTGATATTTTTTTATACCCTTCTAGATAGTAAGAACTATGAAGCATAGCTTGATAAAATTTTTAATTTTATGGTTATTTCTTCTTGTCATTTTTAAAATTCAGGATATCTATTTTCAGGGGAGATTTTCGGTAATGTTTTTAATCACACTTGGTTTCTTTGGTTTTATTTTTGCCATAGTTAGAAAACCGTAATTTGTTTTATCCTAGCGAAGATGATCGACCAACCCGGCCTGAGCTATGGTCTGTTTCATCTGGCCGTCAAACCCAACAAACTCTACGGCATCGTCACCACCGGCATCACCGTCCAAGGACTCAACCTCGATGTCGGCCATATGCGCTATCTGCGCTGGAGCAAAACCAACGACAAACAAGCCTGGATCGCCTACAACCGGATGCGCGGCCAACAAGCCAGCGCCCTGGAACACGCCACCCCCGAAGAATTCTGGATCGATCGAACAAAATGCCGCTACATGGATAAGACCGGCCAACTCCAAAACCCCAGCCTCCCCGATTGTCCCCAAGCCGTCAGTGCGGTCAAAGCGATTGCCATCGCCTGCTGCTACAAGCGGATACGGTGGTGGAATGGGATAACGTAAGCACCAAGAAAACACAGACCGAAACCGATTCGGTACATGATCTGCAAATCGCGCGGATCAAGGAACTACGGGGGGATGTGTACCGACTGGCGATCACCGAGTGGAGATTAAGACGCGGCGGAATTGAAGCAACGAGAATCTGCGGGCATCCGGCGCGGTGCTCCGTAAGTGAAGCTGATCTAATCAAAGAGGGTGGCGGTAAAAATGAGGTCGGGTGCGCAACCGCTTGAGGGAATCACCGAGAAACGGGATCGGTTAAAGAGGGATCATCAGACAAGAAACAGATTGATGCGTTATAATCAAAGCATCACTGCATCTTGCTGGCGAGACTCACTATGCGCACGACATTGGATATCGATGAAGAAGTTTTGATGGCAGCCAAGGAACTAGCCTATCGTCGGCGTGTCCCCATCGGGCGGATCGTTTCCGGACTGTTGCGCCAGGCGTTAACCGGCCAGGGGATGGCCGCTCCCGCTGGAGGTATCGAACGCGATGATCCGGCTTCGGCCCTGGGATTTCAGCCGTTTCCGGCAAAGGGATTAGTGACCAATGTGCAGGTCAACGCGCTGCGTGAGGAAGAGGGTCTTTAATGCGGGCGTTATTGGATGTGAATGTGTTGATTGCCCTGCTGGATGCTGGGCATCTTCACCATCACTTAGCGCTCCATTGGCTAACGGCCCATGCCGATCAGGGCTGGGCCTCGTGCCCTATCACCCAGAATGGGTGTATTCGAATTTTCTCCCATCCTGCCTATCCTAACTCTGTACCCGCCGCGCATGTCGCCGTACGCCTATCACAAGCGACCAGTCATCCGGCGCACGCTTTCTGGCCGGATACGATCAGTTTGCTACAGCCGGATTGCCTGATGTGGGATCAGATTCTGGGTTCCCGACAGGTCACCGATGCATATCTGCTGGCGTTGGCCGTTGTCCAGGGAGGGCGATTTGTAACCTTGGATCGCGGCGTACCGTTGACCGCCGTTCGCGGGGCTAAGTCAGATCATCTACTTATCTTGTCATAAAACCCAATGCCGTTACATGGGCGCAGTCGGCCAAATCCAAAACCCCAGCTTTTCTATTTCATCTTTGCGCTACTTTTCCACCGTCACTCGGATTTTCTGATTGTTGCGCCACTCACCGACCAAGCGCTGGCCATTTTCGTAGAGCACTCCTTGGCCGTCCTTTTGCCCGTCGCGCCATTCCCCTTCATAGCGGTCGCCGTTGCGATAGTAATACGCGCCCTGGCCGTTGGGCTGATCGTTGGCGAAATCGCCAACATACTTGTCGCCGTTGGCATAAACATAGGTACCTTGACCGTGTTTGCGACCCTGCCGCCATTCCCCCTCATACTGATTGCCGCTGCGATAGTAGTAAGCGCCTTGACCCTCTATCTGATTATCGCGCCACTCGCCCACATACTTTTCGCCTTTTTTAGCGTAGACATAGCTGCCCTGGCCGTGCATTTTCGCGTTGC
>JBATSQ010000043.1:0-26647 GCA_049293375.1 Candidatus Contendibacter sp. | reverse complement strand
TATGTTTGGCGACAGCGCCATCAAGCGCAACAAGCGGGTGCGACTCATTATCCGTCTGGTTAAACAGGAAGAAATTACGCCGCTGGCGGAAGCGCGCTTGCAGGGCTTACGCGATACCCAGACCATCTTGGGGGTCGAAATACCCACTATAACCCTGCCCATCGCGACCGGCCGCAACCTGGCGGTGCTGGTGGAATGCGCGGTGCGCGATCATATTTTGCGGCTCAATGGCTATCGCGCCGAAGATGACCTCATGGCACGCATGGAAAAAGCCATGGCGGGTGCGGTCTCATGCGCCTGATTATCGTGAGCGGCTTGTCTGGTTCTGGCAAGACCATCGCCTTGCAGACGCTGGAGGATTTGGACTACTACTGCGTCGATAATTTGCCGTTCAAGCTTATTCTGCCGCTGACGCGGGAAATTTTCGCCTCCAGTGACTGCGCGCCGCCTGCGGTGGCGGTGGGGGTGGACGCGCGCAACTTTATCGATGAGCTACACGCATTCCCAACCACACTAGCCGAGCTGCGCGCCAGCGATCTGAGCGTGGAGGTGCTGTTTCTCCAGGCTAATGATGACACTCTGCTCAAGCGCTACAGCGAGACGCGCCGCCGTCATCCGCTGGATCTGGGCAATCTACCGCTGCGGGAAGCCATCCGGCAGGAAAGGCTCCTGCTGGAGCCGATTAGCGCCAGCGCCGACCTGATCGTCGATACCACCGACACCAACATCTATCAGTTGCGCGAATTGTTGCGCGCCCGGTTGCACGATACGCCGCCGGAAGCCATGTCGTTACTGTTTGAGTCGTTCGGCTTCAAAAATGGCGTGCCGGCCGACGCTGATTTCGTTTTTGACGTGCGCTGTTTACCCAATCCACACTGGGAGCCGGCCCTGCGCCCGCTGACCGGCCTCGACCCGCCAGTCATCGATTTTCTTGAACGCCAGCCGGAGGTCGCGGCCATGATCGCTGCCTTGGCTGGTTTTCTGGAAACGTGGCTGCCCCGCTTTGAAGCTAGCGAACGCAGTTATCTGACCGTTGCGATCGGCTGTACCGGCGGCCAGCACCGCTCGGTCTATATAGCCAACGCCCTGGCCCGCCACTTCAGCGCCTTGCGCGATGATGTCATGGCCCATCATCGGGAACTAAAATAAGGATGACACCATGCCGTCATGTTGGCCGCCCACCCTAGAGACGCTGCGGTGCTGAAAAGAGAAATCGTCATCATTAATAAGCTAGGACTGCACGCCCGCGCCGCCGCCAAGTTCGTAACCCTGGCGGCGGGCTTCGACGCCGAGGTGCGCTTGCTGCGCGACGGGCGCGAGGTGAACGGTAAGAGTATCATGGGAGTGATGATGCTGGCCGCCGCCTGTGGCGCTCGCCTGGAGTTGTGCGCTAGTGGTCCCGAAGCGGAACAGGCGCTCGCCCATCTGGATGACCTGGTGCGCCGCCGTTTCGACGAGGACGAATAAGAGGGTTGTATCCATGCCGTTTTCCTTGCATGGCATTGGGGTTTCTCGGGGTTACGCGATTGGTAGAACGTATCTGCTAGAGCGCGATCAACCGGAAATTGCCGAATACACCATCCCGGAGGCCATCGTTGAGGATGAAGTGCAACGGTTTCTGGGCGGTATAGCCGCAGCGCGCCGACAATTGCAAATCATCCGGGCGCGGATTCCAGCCACCACCTCTGGCGATATCACTGCATTTCTCGACGCCCATTTGCTGATGCTGGACGACGCCACCCTTAGCGAAGCGCCGATCCGGTTGATCCGTAGCCAGCGCTGCAATGCAGAATGGGCTTTGAAAATCCAGCGCGATACCCTGGTGCAGGTGTTCGATGACATGGACGATCCCTATTTACGCACCCGTAGGGATGACATTGATCATGTGGTAAGGCGGGTGCAACGGATTTTGACGGCTGAAGATCCAGCGTATGTCAACGAGCCAGGCTATGCTGAGTTGTTGGCGACCCGGCTGGAAGGCCGCATCGTGGTCGCCGATGAACTCACTCCGGCGGATACCATCCTGATGCAAAATCAGGGAGTTCTAGCTTTCGTTACCGAATATGGCGGCCCACTGTCCCATACCGCCATTCTGGCCCGGAGCCTGGGGATTCCAGCGGTGGTCGGGGCGCGTAATGCCCGCGCTTATCTGGGTAACGACGAGCCCGCCATCGTTGATGGCCGTCAGGGCGTCATCCTGGTGGGACTGGATGAACGCATCCTGCGCTACTACCGCCACAAGCAGCGCGAAGAGCAGCGCGCACAACGCGAACTCATCAAGCTCAAAACCAAGCCAGCGCTCACCCGCGACGGTGTGTTAGTCAAGCTGCACGCCAATATCGAGCTGCCCGAAGACGCCGTGGCGGTGCGGGAGGTAGGGGCCGATGGCGTCGGTTTATACCGCACTGAATTCCTCTTTATGAATCGGGCCGAGTTTCCCGACGAGGAAGAGCATTTAGCGTCTTATCTGCACGTCATCAAGCTCCTGGAAGGCAAGCCAGTCACCATCCGTACCTCGGATCTGGGCGCAGACAAGCAAATCGATGGCGGACGCAGCGGGCCGGGCTGTTCTAATCCGGCGCTCGGCTTACGGGCGATTCGCCTATGCCTCAAAAATCCGGCCATGTTTCGGCCTCAAATCCGGGCGATCCTGCGCGCCTCGGCCCATGGTCCGGTGCGGATGATGATTCCCATGCTGTCTACCATCCAGGAAGTTTTGCAGGTGTTGCGGCTGGTGGCGGACATCAAGCAGGAGTTGCTAGACCAGGGTCTGCCCTTCGACGAACAGCTACCCGTTGGCGGCATGATCGAGATTCCGGCGGCGGCGGTGTGCGCCGAGCAATTTGCGCGCTATCTGGATTTTCTGTCCATCGGCACCAACGATCTGATCCAGTATACGCTGGCGATTGACCGGGTCGACGATGAAGTTAACTATCTCTACGATCCGCTGCATCCGGCGGTGCTGACGCTCATTCGGCACACCATTCGCGCTGGGCACAAGGCGGATATTGCGGTCAGTCTCTGTGGAGAAATGGCGGGCGATCCGCGTTACACCGGTCTGCTGCTGGGCCTGGGGCTGACCGAATTCAGCATGCACCCTAGCAACCTGCTGGGCGTCAAGCAGGCCATTCAGGGCAGTGATGTCGGTACCCTCACCAGCACCGCACAGCGGTTGCTGCGAACCACCGATGCCGAGAAGTACGCCGAAATTCTCAAGGATATTGCGCAAAATTAGGCAGCTTGGCGAGCTGGGTGCTTTAGGGCAGCGTTTCGATGCTCACCCGGCCCACGCCATTGATCGCTAACCGCCGCGCGGCAGCATAGGAGAGGTCGATGATGCGACCGCCTCCATACGGTCCGCGATCATTAATGGTGACTTCCACCGCCTTGCCATTACTGAGATTAGTGACTCTGGCCTTGGTACCAAGAGGCAAGCGTTGATGGGCGGCGGTCAATTGGTTTTGGTTAAAAGGCGCTCCGCTGGCGGTCTTTTTGCCATGAAACCCCGGCCCATACCAGGATGCCTTACCGATCTGCTTAGCGGCGAGCACTGTTCCGGGGTCGGTCACGCACCTGCCTTTCGCGTCGGCATTGGTCGGCAGGCCGCAGGCGAGTGCCAGTGCGCCGATCAGCAGAAAGTGTGGGAAGCCAGAAGCCTTAGAGTGGGGCAAGCGAGCTTTCAGGAGACGCTGGTTGCTTTCGCTCATCATTCAACCTCCGTGGGGCGGGCCGGAAAACGTCCCCGCTCTGCGCGAGGCTGCGCTTTGGCCCGAACCAATCAAGCTGAGAAGTCTAAAGGCTAGCACCTTATTTATAGCCTTGTCTCCTTATTTTTCAATACAAGCGTAAAAATTAGGAAAAAATTAAAATTTATTATATATAAAACAAAATCTTATAAATTAAACAATTTTATATTCTTTGGATTTTTTTAGCGTTTAATTCATTTTTTCCTTTAAATACAGCGAGTTTTTAGCAACTTTGGGTATTACCAAGTATTTTACTAAGAAAATAAGAAAATTCTTTTTTTATCATGATCTTATAAGAAGATAGCGCAATACGATGGCTTTTAGACCTTGGCGATCAGCGCCTACGCCTGAAGGGGAAAATCTGGGCGCGTGTCTGCCGGTGACGGCGTGCAAGCAGTGTTAAAGACGCTTTTCAGCAACGCGCCTCCTACGTTTTGATGATCATCCGCCCTATGGTGGCGTCCATTGCCGCTCTTGGGCATCACCTTGAAAACCCCTGTTCAAGCACATAGACCCTAATACCCTCCTTGAGTTATAGTTTTACTCATGCTACGGAAACAGCGGGCGTTCGTCATGATGGAGTTTGCGCAACACGCAGCGCGCCCCCAGCGGGCTGGTTTCGAAGGACCTACGGCTCCCGGCTTGGTTACTGCGGACACGAAACCCCTACCCATCGTTTACGTTGCCAACCCATCCTAAATCTAACGATAAATCAACAACAGGAGACTGCTTATGAGTACGGTAGATGGCGTCGATCTCGGCAGGCGCCGGTTTCTGACCGCCACGGCGACCGTGGTCGGCGGCGTTGGCGTGGCGTTCGTCGCCGTTCCGTTTCTAAAGTCTTGGTCGCCCAGCGAGCGCGCTCAAGCCGCCGGCGCGCCCGTGGAAGCGGATATCAGCAAATTGGAGGAGGGCGCCAGGATCACAGTTGAATGGCGCGGTAAACCGGTATGGCTACTGAGGCGCAGCAAGAAAATGCTGGATGACCTGCCCACTCTCAAGGATCAATTGCTCGACCCCAATTCCAACACCGCCAGCCAACAACCCAAGTACGCCCAAAACGCTAACCGCTCAATCAAACCTGATGTGTTGGTTTTGGTTGGAATCTGCACCCATCTGGGATGTGCGCCGACTTTCCGACCTGATGTGGCGCCGGCCGATTTAGGCCCAGCCTGGAAGGGTGGTTTTTTCTGCCCCTGCCACGGTTCGCGTTTTGACCTAGCCGGACGGGTGTACAAGGGAGTTCCCGCCCCGACCAATTTGGTGGTGCCACCCTACCGGTTTCTGAGTGATTCCAGGCTGTTGATTGGCGTTGATCCGGAGACTGCATAATGGCCAATACACAAGGCACAACCGGCTTGCTCGGCTGGATTGACGAGCGCTTCCCACTGACCAAAATGATGCGCGAGCATCTGACCGAATATTACGCGCCGAAGAATTTCAATTTCTGGTATTTCTTCGGTTCGCTGGCGATTCTGGTGTTGGTCAACCAGATTCTGACCGGCATCTGGCTGACCATGAGTTACAAACCCGCTGCTGCTGATGCGTTCGCTTCGGTGGAATACATCATGCGTGATGTGAACTGGGGCTGGCTGATTCGTTACCTGCATTCCACCGGCGCGTCAGCCTTCTTTGTCGTGGTCTATCTGCATATGTTCCGGGCGCTGCTTTACGGTTCCTATAAAAAACCGCGCGAGCTGATCTGGATTTTCGGGGTGGTCATTTTCCTGGCCCTGATGGCCGAAGCATTCATGGGCTATCTGTTGCCGTGGGGTCAGATGTCCTACTGGGGTGCGCAGGTCATTATCAATCTGTTTAGCGCCATTCCCGTGATCGGCCCTGATCTGTCGGTATGGATTCGTGGCGACTTCGTGGTCTCTGACGCCACCCTGAATCGTTTCTTCTCGCTGCACGTCATCGCCCTGCCGCTGGTGTTGGTCGGTCTGGTGGTGGCCCATATTCTGGCGCTGCATGAAGTGGGTTCTAACAACCCTGATGGCATCGAAATCAAGAAATTGAAGGATGATAAAGGTCGGCCGTTGGATGGGATTCCCTTTCATCCCTACTACACTGTCAAGGACTTGGTGGGTGTAGCGGCCTTCTTGATTTTCTTCGCCGCCATCGTCTTCTTCATGCCGGAAATGGGCGGCTACTTCTTAGAACACCCAAACTTCGATCCTGCGGACCCGATGAAGACCCCGCCGCATATCGCGCCGGTGTGGTACTTCACCCCGTTCTACGCCATGCTACGCGCGGTGCCATCCTTTGCCGGCACCCAGGTCTGGGGCGTGCTGGTGATGGGTGCCGCCATCGTGATCCTGTTCTTCCTGCCCTGGCTGGATCGCAGCCCAGTGAAATCCATCCGCTATCGGGGCCTGTTGTTCAAGCTGGCGCTGGTCGCGTTCGTGGTTTCCTTCCTGATTCTGGGCTATCTGGGGGCCTTACCAACCACTCCGGAACGCACGTCTCTGGCGCAAATTTGCACCTTCATTTACTTTGCGTTCTTCTTCGTGCTGCCGATTCTGCCGTGGTTTGAAAAGACCAAGCCGGTTCCAGAAAGGGTGACCTGGAAATGAAAAAAATAATCATTGCACTGCTATTTCTGGCGCTGCCGGGTCTTAGCCTAGCGACAGGCGGAGAGGGCTATCCATTGGAGAAAGCGCCCATTGATCCGCACGACAAGGCTTCCTTGCAAAGGGGGGCCAAGCTGTTCGTTAATTACTGCATGGGCTGCCATTCCCTGGAGCACCAACGCTACAATCGGATGGCGCGTGACATCGGTCTAACTGAGCAGCAGGTGCAGGACAACCTGATCTTCACCGGGGCCAAGGTAGGCGAGACTATGAAGAACGCCATGCCCAAGGCCGATGCCAAGCAGTGGTTCGGCGTGACGCCACCGGATCTCAGCGTAATCGCCCGCGCGCGTGGTGTAGATTATCTGTACACCTATCTGCTTACGTTTTATCAGGATCCGACCCGGCCCTTTGGGGTCAACAACGCCGCGTTCCCCAATGCCGGTATGCCCCATGTGCTGTGGGAATTGCAGGGGATGCCTA
The DNA here is from genome assembly GCA_049293375.1 of Candidatus Contendibacter sp. Taxonomy (GTDB): domain Bacteria; phylum Pseudomonadota; class Gammaproteobacteria; order Competibacterales; family Competibacteraceae; genus Contendibacter. The sequence continues at coordinate 19,845 of JBATSQ010000043.1, read as the reverse complement.
GGCCGGTCTACGCCGTGCATAAGGACGCGGAAGGCAAGGAAGTCAAGATTCTCAAGGGGGTTGAGATCACCCAGCCCGGCAGCATGAGTCCAACCGAGTTCAAGGGAGCGATCACGGATGTGGTGAACTTCCTGGCTTATGTCGGTGAACCAGCCAAATTGGAACGGCAGCGTTTGGGTGTTTGGGTGCTCCTGTTCTTGGGCTTACTGTTTGTGGTGTTTTATCTGCTGAAGAAGGAGTACTGGAAGGACGTGCATTAAGCGCAGCTTGCCGCCGGAGGGAAACCCGTACTCCGGCGGCGGCGGGCCAGCGTCTCTGTGTCCAGTCAAGTCGGGTTTCACCAGCCGCCACCGATCCTTCGTGATGACCTCAAGCCGCCCTTATCTGATTCGCGCCTTCTACGAGTGGATTGCGGATAATGATTTGACACCGTACCTGGTGGTGAATGCGGAAGCGCCCGGGGTCGTTGTGCCCCACCAGCATGTACGTGATGGGCAAATCGTGCTCAATATCAACTCCTCTGCGGTGCGCGATTTGCAGCTGGGCAATGAGTGGATTGAGTTTAGCGCCCGCTTCGGCGGTGTGGCCCGCACTCTGCAAATTCCGGTAATGGCGGTTCTGGCTATTTACGCCCGAGAAAATGGCCAAGGCATGGCCTTTAGCGACAACCGGAGCGATGAGGAACCGTTACCCCCTGGTCCGCCCGCCAGCACGCCCGACTCCCCAAAGCGGCCCGCGCCCGCCAAGCGCAAGCCGACGCTGAAAATCGTCAAGTAGGCCGCTCAGCGGATTTGTTCAAACAGCGTCACCACCTGGCTCACGCCGCTAACCTGGCTGGCTGCGTTCGCCGCCGCGTCTGCTTCTTCGGGACTCACCAGGCCCATCAAATACACAATGCCGCGCTCCGTGACCACTTTGACCCGCGTTGGGTCGAAGCCGGGAATGTTATGGATCGTAATTAAGGCGGTTTTCACTTTGGTGGTGAGAAACGTATCGTTGCTGCGACTAGAAAAATCGCTGGGCGGGGCCACCGCCAGTTCGTTATGCACCTCGCGAACCGGCGGCTCAATGCTGCGGGCGATCATCTCCGCCTGCTGCTTGATCTCCTCTGACCCGACCTCACCGCTTAATAACACCACGCCATTATAGCTGGTGATGTTGACGTGGTTGTCGGGTGCCAAGCTCTGGTTGAGGGCACCGTCGAGCTTCACTTCAACCGTCTGATCATCCACCACCGTTCCGCTGGTGCGCCGGTCGTGCGCCACGCCAACGCCCAGGGCTGTGCCGCCCAGCAGCAGGCCGACGCAGCCGTTGAGGGTGGTCGTGGCCACAACCGCTGCCGTCAAATGCAGTTGCCATGCTTTCATACCAGTTTCTCCTCGCCAAATAAGTGCTGATCCACTAAATCACACAGACAATGGATAATCAGAATATGGGTTTCCTGAATGCGGGCGGTTGCTATGGCCGCTACCCGAATCTCAATGTCGTCCGCGCCGAGTTGCCCGGCCAAGGGTCCGCCGTCCCGTCCGGTTAAGGCGACGGTCGTTAATCCAAGGTCCTGAGCGGCCGCTATGGCGCTCAGGATGTTTGGAGAATGGCCGCTGGTCGAGATCGCCAGCAGCACATCGCCAGATCGACCCAGGGCGCGCACCTGGCGCGCAAAAATGTGCGCAAAGGCGTCATCATTGGCGATGGAGGTGAGCGCTGAACTATCCGTGGTCAAGGCGATGGCCGCCAGTCCGGGCCGATCGATTTCAAAGCGGTTGACCAGCTCGGCGGCGAAATGTTGCGCGTCGGCGGCGGAACCGCCATTGCCACAGACCAGAAGCTTGCCGCCCTGGCGCAACCGCTCGGCCATCAGCGCGGCGGCCTGAGCGATGCGCGGCTCCATGGCAGCCAGCGTGTGTTGTTTCGCAATGATGCTGGCGGCAAAGTGCTGTTGAATACGGGTGAGCGCGGCCATGATCTCCATCCGGTGCGGTGAAACGAGCGCGAAAGCTTAGCGCATTTTTGCAGGCGACTGGCAATGACGCATAATGTCGCCCTTTCTCCTATTTTCTGACTTCAGACGGTTCATGCTCTCTTCTCCTGTTCATGAATTGCGCAACGGCGCATTGGCTTTGGCACCGCTGCTGGTGGGTGTTGTGCCCTTTGGCATGATCTACGGTGCGCTGGCCTTGAGCCAGGGCCTGAGTCCTGTAGCGGCGTTGGCCATGTCCACGATTCTTTTTGCTGGCTCCGCCCAATTTTTGTTCTGCCAGTTGTTGGGCGCGGGTGCGCCACTGACGGTGACAGTGGCCGAAGTGGGGCTTTTGAATCTGCGCCATGCCTTGTACAGTGCGGCGCTGGCCCCGCGCATCGCCCACCTGCCGCGACGCTGGAAGTTACTCTTGGCCTATCTGCTTACTGATGAGGCCTATGCCGCTATTGTCCAGCGGCAAGCAGCTGACGATACTGGCCCGGATCGGCACTGGTTTTATCTGGGCGCGGGTCTGGCCTTGTGGAGTGGTTGGCAGTTAGCGACCGCTGCTGGGGTCTGGCTGGGGGCGCGCTTACCGGCGGCCTGGCCGCTTGACTTCGCGTTGCCATTGACCTTCATCGCTATTGTGGTGCCGTTGATTCGTACCCGGATTCTACTGGTAGTGGCGGGGGTAGCCGGAGTAGTCGCGTTGCTGACTGCGGGTCTACCTTTCAAGCTGGGCTTACTGGTAGCCGCGCTCGCGGGTATGGGCGTCGGCTGGAGCCTGGCGGGCGCGATGCGATGAGCGTGTGGCTGAGCATGGTGCTGTGCGGGTTGTTGACCTTCGCGATCCGGTTATCCTTCATCGCCGCCGAGGGTAGGGTGGCGCTTCCACCCGCTTTTCGCCGTTTGTTGCCGTTCGTGCCGGTGGCTACGCTGACTGCCTTGATTGTTCCGGCGGTGTTGATGCCGCATGGCGTCTTGTGGCTTGCCTGGGATAATGCTCGCTTGTTCGCCAGCGTGGCGGCGATCACCATCGCCGCCGCGACCCGCAGTGTATTGTGGACGTTGGGCGGGGGCTTTGCGGTGTTGGGGTTGTGGCCTGGATAAACTGATCATTTTCTTTATTTTTCATCCACTCTGCGCGTTCTTTGATAGAAGATGGGTTTTGTTAGAATGCCATGCTCTCTCTTTGCGCTTTGGTCATCTGGCGTCCACTGGGATGAGTCTGCTAGATTGGCGTTGGCCAAGGCGCAGGGCCAAGCCGCGCGCCCCGCTTCTCCCATATCTCCCGCTTAACCTCTTTCCGTCCAGGCATCGGGTTCCATGAAAGAATATGCCCTGATTTTGCTCGGCACGATTTTGGTCAACAACTATGTGTTGGTGAAGTTTTTGGGTTTATGTCCTTTCATGGGTGTTTCCCGCAAACTGGAAACGGCTATGGGCATGGGACTGGCGACCACTTTCGTGCTGACCTTGTCGTCGATCTGTGCCTATCTGACGGATCATTATTTGCTGATTCCCTTGGGCTTGGAGTATCTACGCACCATCGCTTTCATTCTGGTGATCGCTGTGGTGGTGCAGTTCACCGAGATGGTAGTGCATAAGGCCAGTCCACTGCTGTACCAAGTGTTGGGGATCTATCTACCGCTGATCACCACCAATTGCGCGGTGCTGGGGGCGGCGCTGCTCAACGTCCAGGCACGGCACGATTTTCTCGCATCCGCGCTGTATGGGTTCGGGGCGGCGGTGGGCTTTTCGCTGGTGATGGTGTTGTTTGCCGCCATGCGCGAACGGATTGTCACAGCGGATGTGCCCACACACTTTCGTGGTGCCGCCATCACCTTGATTACCGCCGGCTTGATGTCGCTGGCGTTTATGGGCTTTTCTGGGTTGGTCCGAGGTTGATCATGCTTGAGGCAATCATGGGATTGGGCGCGCTGGCGGGCGCGTCGGGTTTATTGCTGGGTTTCGCTGCCATCCGCTTCAAGGTCGAGGGCGACCCTCTGGTCGAAAAGATCGACGCCGTGTTGCCGCAGACCCAATGCGGCCAGTGTGGCTTTGCCGGATGTCGGCCTTACGCCGAAGCTATCGCCGCCGGCGAGGCGGATATAAACCTCTGTCCACCGGGCGGTGCCAACGGCATTGCGGCCCTGGCGGATTTGCTGGGCTGCGAAGCGAAGCCGCTCAATGCCGAAAAAGGTGCCGAAAAACCCCGAATGCTGGCGATCATTGATGAGCAGAACTGCATCGGTTGCACCTTGTGCATTCAAGCGTGTCCAGTGGATGCCATTCTCGGTGCGGCCAAGCACATGCACACGGTCATCACCCGCGAATGCACCGGCTGCGAGCTGTGTGTGGCTCCGTGCCCGGTGGATTGCATTCAGATGACCTCCATCGCGGAAACCATTACCACCTGGAAGTGGCGCTATCCTGGCGCAGTGGAACGGGCCGCCGCATGAGCCGGTTGTTTCCGTTTCACGGCGGCTTGAAAACCGTCCGTCACAAAGCTGAGTCCCATATCTTGCCGATTACCGCCGGGCCGTTGCCGACGCGCTTGGTGGTGCCGTTGCGGCAACACATGGGCCATGCCGCCAAGCCCATCGTCCAGCCGGGCGATCGGGTATTGAAAGGCCAAGTACTTGGTCAGGCGGATGGCTTTATCAGCGCCGCCATTCATGCGCCCACCTCTGGCCGGGTGGCGGCGGTTGACGCTCAGCCGGTCCCGCATCCCTCTGGGTTGGCGGATTGGTGCGTGACCCTGGAGACAGACGGTGAGGAGCGCTGGCTAGCGCGCGAACCGGTCCCTTACCGGCAACTGCATCCCAGCGCCTTGCGTAACGTCTTGCGCAATGCCGGTATCGTTGGACTAGGCGGCGCGGTGTTTCCAGCCGCAGTCAAGCTCAATCCCGCCGGGCATTGTGAGCGCGTCGATACCCTGATTTTGAACGGGGCCGAATGCGAGCCATGGATCACTTGCGACGACCGTCTGATGCGGGAGCGGGCGGCGGCCATCGTCGCGGGTCTGGAGGTGATGGCGTATTTACTGGAACCGCGCACGGTGCTGATTGGCATTGAGGACGATAAGCCGGAGGCGATTGCCGCCATGACCGCCGCCTGCGCCGGAACCGGTTATCTGGTGCGACCGGTGCCCACCCGTTATCCCAGTGGTAGCGCTAAGCAATTGATCTTACTGTTGACAGGGCGGGAAATTCCGGAGCAGGGGTTGCCGTTGGATATTGGCATCCAGTGTTTCAATGTCGCCACTGCCTATAGCGTGCAGCGCGCTATTCACCATGGCGAGCCGGTGTTGTCGCGGATTGTGACCGTGACTGGCCAAGTGCGGCAGCCGCGCAATCTGGAGGTCCTGCTGGGCACGTCTTTCGCCGAATTGATTGCGCAGTGCAGCGGTTATCGGGAGGGCGTCGAGCGGCTCATTATGGGGGGGCCGATGATGGGCTTTGCCCTGCACAGCGATGCGGTGCCGGTGACCAAGGCGACCAACTGTATTTTGGCGGTCAGCGCCGCCGAGCTGGCTCCCGAACAGCCAGTATTGCCCTGCATCCGCTGTGGCGCGTGTGTCGATGTCTGTCCTTCTCAGTTGCTGCCACAACAACTGTACTGGTTTGCCCGCGCTCAGGAATTCGATAAAGCGCGGGCGCATCATTTGTTTAGCTGCATTGAGTGCGGTTGTTGCAGCGTGGTCTGTCCCAGTCGGCTGCCCCTGGTGCAATACTACCGCTATGCCAAGAATGAAATCTGGGCACGAGAGCAGGAAAAGGAAAAGGCGGAACTGGCTCGACAACGGCATCAAGCCCGCCTGGAGCGCCTGGAGCGCGAGAAACAGGAGCGTGAAGCCAAGCTGCGCCAGAAAGCGCCGCGTCCCGCCGCAGTCGTAGCTGAAGCTCCCCAGCGGGAGGCATGAGCGATGATGCGTTTTCGCACGGCCACCTCCCCCCATGTGCGGCAGGAGACGAGTGTCGGACAGGTGATGCGGCGGGTGCTCTACGCCATGACCCCGGGCGTGGCGGCGCTGATCTGGTTTTTCGGCTGGGGCGTGCTGGTGAATCTGGTGATCGCCACTGTGGTGGCGGTGCTGGCCGAAATGGCGCTGCTAGCAGCGCGGGGCAAACCGGTGGTGTTACATCTGAGCGATTACAGCGCGGTGGTGACGGCCTGGTTGCTGGCTGTGGCGTTACCGCCGCTGGCCCCATGGTGGCTAACGACGGTCGGCGTGTTGTTCGCCATAGTGGTCGCCAAGCACCTCTATGGCGGTTTAGGCTATAACCCGTTTAACCCGGCCATGGTTGGTTATGTGGTGCTGCTGGTTTCGTTTCCGCGCGAAATGAGCACCTGGTTGATCCCACGCGGCGTCGCTCAGGTCAATACGCTGAGCTTGTGGGAGACCGTGCGCATGGTGGTTGTGGGCGGCCCTACCGTGGATGGCCTCACGGGTGCCACCCCGCTGGATGTGCTGCGCACCCAAATGGGCCTGGGGCTGAGCGTGGCCGAGATTCGCAACAGTCCGGTGTTCGGATTCGTCTCCGGTCACGGCTGGGAATGGGGGGTGTTGGGCTTTCTAGTCGGCGGCTTATGGTTGCTCCGGGTACGCGCCGCCGACTGGCGAATCCCGGTTGGGATGCTGGGCGCGCTGGGCTTGCTGGCGAGCGTCTTTTATCTTATTGATCCGCAACGCTACGCGCCGCCCTGGTTTCATCTCTGGAGCGGTGCGGCGATTTTCGGCGCGTTTTTTATTGCGACCGATCCGGTTACCGCCAGCGCCACGCCGCGTGGTCGGCTGCTGTACGGCGCTGGGATCGGCATTCTGGTGTATGTGATTCGCGCATTCGGTGGTTATCCAGATGGCGTGGCATTTTCAGTGCTGCTGATGAATATTGCCACGCCGACCATCGATCTCTACACGCAACCGCGCGTATTCGGCGCGCCACGACCATGAGTCCGGTCGCGCGCAGCATGGGCGTCGCCGCCCTGATCCTGACCGGCTTCGCCACGGTGGGTACTGGATTGGTCGCGGTCACTCATCTTAGCACCAAGGACCTGATCGCCGAGGCGCAACGTCAGGCATTGGCGGCGAGTCTGGGTCAGCTAATCCCAGCAGAGCGTTACGATAATCGCGTCACTGAGGATCATATGGACGTGATTGCCCCACAATGGCTGGGTACCGAGCAGCCGGTAGCCGTGTATCGAGCGCGCAAGGATGGGCAGCCGGTGGCGCTGTTTGCCACACCCTTCGCGCCGGATGGCTATAGTGGGCCGATTCAACTGCTGATTGGGGTTTACGCCGATGGCACTCTGGCTGGGGTGCGGGTGCTGGCTCACCAGGAAACACCCGGCTTAGGCGATGCCATTGAAGACCAGCGCTCGCCGTGGATTTTTGCATTCACCGGTAAATCCTTACGTGATCCTCCGTCGGAACGCTGGAAAGTGCAAAAAGACGGCGGGGCGTTCGATCAATTCACCGGCGCGACTATTACGCCCCGCGCCGTCGTCAAAGCTACTCGCTTATTCCTCGAATACGTTCAGGCGCACCAGGCGCAACTTTTCGCCCCGGCCACCCCCAGCGCACAGGAGTAAAAACCATGAGCGAAACCGGCTACAGCCGAATTATGAAAGATGGCCTGTGGACGCAGAATACGGGCCTGGTGGCGTTGCTTGGGTTGTGTCCGTTGCTGGCGACTTCCAATTCCGTGGTCAATGGCCTGGGCTTGGGCCTGGCGACCACCTTGGTGCTGGTGATGTGTAATGTCGCGATTTCCTTGATTCGTCCACTGGTACGTCCCGAGGTGCGCATTCCGGTTTTTGTGCTGGTGATTGCCTGCGCGGTGACCGCCGTGGAATTGGCGATGCATGCGTTCTTGCCGGGCCTTTATACCGTATTGGGCATCTTCATTCCCTTGATCGTGACCAATTGCTGTGTGATTGGCCGCGCTGAGGCCTTTGCTTTCAAGAACGGTGTTGCTCGGTCGGCGGTGGATGGGCTGGCGACTGGGTTGGGGTTTTTGCTGGTGTTGGTGGCGTTGGGGGCGATGCGTGAGCTGTTGGGTCAAGGCACTTTGTTTGCCCAGGCCGGTCTGTTGTTCGGCGCCTTCGGCCAGCAACTGACCTTGCACTTAATCACCGACTACCGGGGTTTTCTGCTGGCGATTTTGCCGCCCGGCGCGTTTATCGGGTTGGGTTGCCTGATCGCGCTCAAGAATGTGATTGATGCGCGCGCGCAGCGGCGAGCAGTCACGAAACCAGTGGTCACGATGCGGGCAGTGGATGCCTGAAAGTAAACCATCAAACGTCGACTAGCTTTATGAAGCCCTATTTTCTTTCCGGGTCAGGGGCGGCGTGCTATGGGCCAATCTTCATTTGCTGTTCTGGCTGTCATTGCTGCCGTTCGTCACCGGCTGGATGGGTGAAAATCACTTCTCGGCGCTTCCTTCAGCCCTGTATGGCGTGGTGTTGCTGATGGCGGCCATTGCCTACTGGATTCTGACCCAGGCTATCATCGTGGCGGATGGTCCCGATTCGCTGCTGGCCAAAGCGATTGGCAAAGACCGCAAAGGCCATTGGTCAGTGGTTGCCTACGCTCTGGCGATTCCCTTGGCCTTCGTCCATCAGTCGATTGCCCAGGTCATTTATCTGGGAGTTGCGCTGCTCTGGCTGATACCGGATACGCGGGTTGAGAAAGTGCTGACTGAGGACTGACGCTATTTGCCTCGTGCTCACTCATGCCGTAACGCCTCAATCGGATCAAGTCGGGCGGCGCGGCGGGCCGGAAAATAGCCAAAGACAATGCCAATCGCCGCCGAGAACCCGAACGACAGCAGATTGATAAAGGGATCGAACAAAAACGGCACCCGCATCACTTGCGCCAAGCCGACCGAGGCCAGCGCCGCCAGCGCGATGCCGACCAGACCGCCCAGCGACGACAAGGCCACGGCTTCCACCAGAAATTGCAGCAGCACTTCCCGCTCCAGCGCGCCGATGGCCAGCCGGATGCCAATTTCGCGGGTGCGCTCGGTCACGGATACCAGCATGATGTTCATGATGCCGATGCCGCCGACCAGCAAACTGACCGCCGCCACCGCGCCTAGCAGTCCGGTCAGGACTTTGGTGGTGCCGGTCATGGTTTCCGCGATCTGGCGGGTGTCGAGGATGGAAAAATTATCGTCGGCGTTTTCCGCCAGCTTGCGCCGCTCGCGCAGCAACAGCCGCAGATCGGCCATGACCTGATCGGTGTCCGCGCCGTCCTGCGCCGACACCATCAGGCTGTTGACATCCTGCGTGCCGGTCAGCCGCCGTTGCAGGGTGCGCAGTGGGATGACGGTGATATCGTCCTGATCCGTACCCATCGCCGATTGGCCCTTAGATGCCAGCACACCGATAATTTCGCAGGAAAAATTGCCGACCCGCATTTGACTGTTCAGCGCCGATCCCCGCCCGAACAGTTGCTTGCGGATAGTCTCGCCGATCACGCACACGGCCTTACCCGCCCGCTGCTCGCCCTCAGTGAACAGCCGCCCACCCGCCAGCCGCCAGTTCGCCACCGCGAAATACGATTCGGTGCTGCCGGTGATGTTGGTCGCCCAGTTATTCGCGCCATACACCACCGTGAAGGAGCGGGTGGCGACCGGCGCGACCCCTTTGATGCCGCCGATCTGCCCGGCAATCGCTTCGGCATCGGCCACCTTGAAACGCGGGGCGGCGGAACCATCGCGCATCGGACCCAACTGCTGGCCGGGTCGAATGATGATCAGATTACTGCCCAGGCTGCCGATCTGATCGGCGACCACGCGGGTGGCGCCGTTGCCGAGCGTGACCATCGTGATCACCGCGCCGACTCCGATCACGATGCCGAGGATGGTCAGAAACGAGCGCAGCAGGTTGCGGCGGATCGCGCGTAGCGCCAATAACAGGCTGCTTAAAAACATCAGGTGTCCTCGCGGTGTCGATGGTCGGTATCGACCCGGCCATCCCGAAAGTGAATGATCCGCTTGGCGTAGTGGGCCATCTCCGGCTCGTGGGTGACCATCAGCACGGTAATGCCCCGGTCGCGGTTCAGCGCCACCAGCAAGTCCATGATTTCGTGACTGCGCTGGCTGTCGAGATTGCCAGTCGGCTCATCGGCCAGCAGCACGGTGGGATCGGTGACGATGGCGCGGGCGATGGCGACCCGCTGTTGCTGGCCGCCGGACAGTTCGGCGGGCGTGTGTTTCTCCCAGCGCAACAGGCCGACTGCATCCAGCGCCGCGCGCGCCCTGGCGTGACGGGTAGCGCGGGCCTCGCCCCGATACACCAGCGGCAATTCGACGTTTTCCAGCGCCGTCGTCCGCGCCAATAGATTAAAACCCTGGAATACGAAACCGAGATAATGCCGCCGCAGCAGGGCGCGCTGGTTGCGCGACAGTTGTTCGACGTGCATCCCGCGAAAGCGGTACGCGCCTGCGGTGGGATTATCCAGACAACCCAGAATGTTCATGGCCGTGGATTTGCCAGAGCCGCTCGGCCCCATCACCGCGACAAAATCACCCTGATCGATGCGTAAATCCACCCCGCGCAAAGCCTGAAACGCCGCCTGTCCTTGGCCATAAACCTTAGTGACGGCTTGCAATTCGATCAGTGGCGGCGGCTCGGTGGGCGGGGCGGCGGCGGCCGATGCGTTCATTTTGCGCTGCTCAGGCTGGCGGTGATGACCGGTGTACCGACCGCCAGCCCCTCGCCTGAGACTTCGGTCATCCGGCCATCGGAACTGCCGACGGTGACCGACACCGCGACCGGTTGACCGTCGCGCAGCACCCAAAGCTGGCGCGGGCCGCCTTTTTTGTCGGATGCCACCCGCCCGCTGCGCCGCCCACCCATCCCGCGCGGCGGACGCGGCATCAGGCTGGCCAGCAGCCCGCCGCCGGGTTTCGATTCGGCCTCTGTCGGCGGCGGGGTGAAGCGCAGCGCGGCGTTGGGGGCCAGCAGCACGTTTTCCCGCTCGGCAGTGACGATTTCGGCGGTGGCGGTCATGCCGGGGCGCAGGCTCAAATCGTCGTTGTTGACCTTGAGGATAGTTTTATAGGTGACCACGTTGTTGACCGTCTCCGCCCCATAGCGCACCAGATCGATGCGGGCCGGATAGCGGCGGCTGGGGTAGGCGTCCACGGTGAAGGTGGCGGCTTGCTCCGGCTTGATCTGACCCACGTCGGCCTCGTCCACGTCCACTTGCAATTCCATTTGCGCCAAGCTTTCCGCCAGCTTGAACAGCACCGGCGCTTGCAGCGAGGCGGCCACGGTTTGGCCGGGGTCGGCGGAGCGGGCCAGCACCACGCCATCGATGGGCGAGCGGATCGAGGCTTTGGTCAGATCGGTTTCCGTGGTGCGCAGCGCGGCGCGGGTTTCGTCCACCGCCGCCCGCGCGCTGGCCTCATCGGCGATGGCGCGTTCCAGTTTGGCTTCGGCGGCTTCCAGTTCGGCGGGCGCAGGCACTTTGCCATCGCTCAGTTTGGCGACTCGCCGCAACCGGCCGAGATTGGCGCGGGCTTCCTTGACCGTCGCCACGGTTTGCAACACCTTGGCTTCGGCGGAGGCCACGGCGGCTTTCGACTTGGCGATTTGATCGGTGAGCTTGGCGACATTCAGCCGGGCCAGCACCTCGCCTTTCTTCACCCGGTCGTTGTAATCGACGAACACCGCTTCAATGGTGCCGGATAGCTCGCTGCCGATGGCGACTTCATTGACCGGGGCCAGCTTGCCGGTCGCCGATACCGTAACCCGTAGACTGCCCTGAGTCAGCGGTTCGGTTTGATAGGGTGGCGCGGCCTGACTGTCGGCCTGGGATTGGACATAGTAGTAGCCACCAAGCGCCAGCGCAGTCAGGACGCCAAGCGCCAGCAGCCAGCGGATGAGGCTGCCGACGCGACTGTGCGGAGGAGTGTCCACGCCGATGATTTTGGCCAATTCAGCATCGGCGGTATTGAGCGGGAGATTCACGATCAGTGTCCTTGGGCCGACGTGGCGACGGTTGCGGCCGAGGCCGACCAACCGCCGCCCAGCGCCTTGTACAGTTGGATCAGGGCGGAAGCGTGTTCAGCCTGACTCGATTGCAGATTATCTTCAAGATTCAACACGCTGCGTTCGGTATCCAGCACGGTCTGAAAGTCGATGATCCCGGCGCTATAGCGTTGCCGGGCCAGAGTTGCGGCCAACCGCGCGGCCTGCACGGCATCCACCAAATGCCGCTGCCGTTGCCGCGTATTGGCCAGGGCGGTCAGAGCGTTTTCCACGTCGGAAAATGCGTTCAGTACTGTGGACTGGTAAGCGATGAAGGCTTGCTCCTGCACGGCGGTTTGAATCTCGATCTGCTGGCGGATGCGCCCGGCGTCGAAAATCGGTGCGGCGATGCTGCCCACGATCCCACGCGCCAGCGCGTCAGCCCCGGCCAGCGCGCCGAGGCTTAAAGCGTCCAGGCTCAGCGAACCGCTGAGCTTAAAGCTGGGATATTGGGCCGCCTGCGCCACGCCGATCCGCGCCGTTTCCGCCGCCAATTTGCGTTCGGCGGCGCGCACGTCCGGCCGTTGGCGCAGGGTGTCGGCGGGAATGCTGACGGTCACCCGCGCCGGGACTTGCGGGATGCTCCTCGCCTCGGTCAGCCGCCCCGCCAGTGCGCCGGGCGTTTGGCCGAGCAGGATTTCCAGCCGGTGTTGGGCTTGGGCGAAACCGGTTTCGAGCGTCGGGATTTGGGCGCGGGTCTGGGCCAAATTGGCGCGGGCCTGCTCCACGTCCAGCGTGGAAACCAGACCGGCCTGCGCCCGCCATTGCGCCAGTTGCAGGGTTTCCGCCTGTGAAGCGACGTTGACCTGAGCGATAGCCAGCCGCTCCTGATAAGCGCGCAGCTCCACGTAATTCAACGCCACTTCGGCGGTCAGGGAGACTTGTACGGCGTAGAGATTCTCCGCCGTAGCCTCCAGATCGGCTTGGGCGGCTTCCTCGCTGCGCCGCTGCCCGCCGAATACGTCTGGCTCCCAACTGGCGTCGAAACCGGCGCTGTACAGTTCGCGGGTTTTACCGGTGCCGGTCTCGGCGCTACCTTTTGAGACATTGACCGCACCGGAAGCGGTGACGGTCGGAAAGCGGTTGGTTGCGACCAGCGCGCGGCGGGCGCGCGCTTCGCGCAGTTTGGCTTGGGCGGTGCGGAGATCGAGGCTGGTTTGCAACGCCTGTTCGACCAGTTGAGTCAACACCGGATCGTCCAGGTGGTGCCACCAGCGGGCCAATTCCGCTGGCGTGGCCCGAACCCGCCCGACCCGCGCCGCTGCGGCGCTTTGCCATGTCGCCGGAGCGGTCGGTTCGGGCGTGGTAGGGTTTGGGCCTACCGTAGCGCAGCCTCCGACCAGCAAAGCGATTGTCGCCAATAGCCCGGCGCTCTGGCATCGGGGTGACGCAGCATGGGTCGCCCATGCACAGTGAGCGCTTATTTTCAAGATTTGCTTCTCCTTTAAATTTCCGAAAGCGCAGGCCAAAGCGCGCCGCGTCGCTCACCCGCCGACGGGCGAGCGTCTGATCCAGTCTCAGGCCGTATAGACCACCACAAAGGGAGATAAGGTCCTGTTCCGTTGGCCTGTGGGGTTGAAAAACGCAATTGCCCAGCAGGGCTGCTCCACTGCCCGAAGGCCGCCATAACGATCCGCCCAGTCAGTTCTCGCCACACTCGGCTTTTAGTTTGGCCTTGGGCGTCTCGTGATCGAGGCGTCTGCTGTAAATAGATATTTCGACCACTGCTACAGTAAAAATTTTTATCGAAATAATTCTGTTGGCTTCTACGGCTTCCAAAATAAAGACAATCATTATCCTTGTTGGCTTATAATCAATTCATCTATGATAAAAATCCCTGGAGAGTTAAGCACGCTGCTACCCTGATTTGAGACAGTCGGCCACCATAAATCGACGTAGTTTTGTGTATTACACATTGCTTATTTAATGTCCAACTTGGATGAACGAGGTAGGGTACGGATGGATTTTGGAAGCTATGTTCGGCAGCTGCGTGAGCAGCGCCGTGAAGTAAACCGCCGGTATTCAGTACGGCAGACTGCGCAACGGATCGGCGTGGAGCCTGCGTATTTAAGCAAAATTGAACGCAACGATGTGGCACCGCCTTCGGAAGAAACGATTCGGCGACTGGCGGCGGATTTGGGGGAGGATGTGGACTTGCTGCTGGCGTTGGCAGGCAAGGTGTCTAGCGATATCCGTGAAATTATCATGCGTCGCCCGATCCTGTTCACGGAGCTGATCCGAGGTTTAAGCGATGTGCTTGATGATGAATTGACTGCATTGGTGCGCAAGGTGCGTAACGGGGAGTGGTAAGGGTGTGGAGAGCTTGCAAAGCTGGGATGATGACATGATGGAGAGCGATATCCGTGAAATCATCATGCGTCGCCCGATTCTGTTCGCGGAGCTGATCCGTAGTTTAGGCAATGTGCCTGAGGACGAATTGACCGCATTGGTGCGTAAGGTGCGTACCCGCGAGTGGTAAGGGCGTGAAGGTCGCGCAAAGCTGGGACGATGGTGTAGTTGATGACCTTCACTTGACGCAAGTGTTACGTCGCTATGGTGCTACAGCGACTTTCAACCTGAACCCTGGTCTGCACCAACCGCAGCGTGCCTTCAGTTGGCGCTATGGAGACAAGGAGGTCTGGCGGTTGGGGCGGGATGAACTGGCCGCAGTTTATGCTGGCTTTGAAATCGCCAACCACTCGCTGACTCATCCTAACTTGCCTGATTTGTCAGCGGTGGATTTGGCGCGGGAAGTAGGGGATAGCCGCCGATTGTTACAAGATTGGTTTCAGCAACCGGTGCGGGGTTTTTGTTATCCCTTCGGAACGTTCAATCCCGCCGTCAAGGAAGCGATCCGGGCGACCGGCCATCGCTATGCCCGCACGGTTGCCGAGTACGATAGGGTGTTTCCGCCTGGCGATCCCCTGGAATTTGGGGTTAGTTGCCGGTTTGCCGACCCCGCATTCTGGAGCCGCTACGAACAGGCCAAGGCAAACAATGGCGTCTTCTTCTTTTGGGGCCACAGCTACGAGTTGCTTGATGAGGCGATGTGGGCCGATCTGGAACACAAAATCGCCGGTATCAGCGCCGATCCGGCGGCGGAGTGGGTCAATCTCGAAAGCTTATTCGCTGCCTGACTCGCGCTCCTTCTGGCCGTCCTTGGCCTCCTGCCTTTCGGTTTATTCCTCCGGCTCATACCCCAAATTCGGCGCCAGCCACTTTTCGGCTTCCGCCACGGTCCAACCCTTACGCCGGGCGTAGTCGGCCACTTGGTCGCGGTCGATGCGGCCTACGCCGAAATAGCGCGCTTCCGGGTGGCTGAAATACCAGCCGCTCACCGCAGCGGTCGGGGTCATGGCGAAATGCTCGGTCAGGTGAATGCCCGCCCTGGTTTCCGCATCCAGCAGTTGCCAGAGCAAGCCTTTTTCGGTGTGATCGGGGCAAGCGGGATAGCCCGGCGCGGGCCGGATGCCGCGATACTGCTCGTCGATCATGGCCTCGTTATCCAACGCCTCATTGGCCGCATAGCCCCAGAACTCCTTGCGCACCCGTTCGTGCAGCCGTTCGGCAAAGGCTTCGGCTAGCCGGTCGGCCAGAACTTTTAGCAGGATGGCGCTGTAGTCGTCATGCGCCTGCTGGAACGCCGCCACCCGTTCGTCGATGCCGATACCGGCGGTGACGGCGAACGCGCCCAGATAATCGGTGAGGCCGGATTCCTGCGGAGCGATCCAGTCCGCCAGGCAGTAATGCGGCTTGCCTTCCGGTTTCGGCGTCTGTTGGCGCAGATGGTGCAATGTCAGCAGCACCTGTTGGCGGCCGTCGTCGGTGTAGAGCGTGATGTCACCATCGCCGCTGCGGTGGGCGGGGAAAAAGCCGATCACCGCCCGCGCCGTTAACCAGCGTTCGGTGATGATCTTGTCCAGCATCGCTTGCGCCTGCGCGAATAACTGACGGGACTCAGCACCTTGGGCGGGATCGTCGAGAATCGCCGGATAACGGCCCCGCAGTTCCCACGCCTGAAAAAACGGTGTCCAGTCGATCCGCTCCACCAGATCCGCCAGCGGATAATCGTCGAACGCACGCACGCCGAGGAAAGTCGGGCGCGGTGGAACATAGCCTGCCCACGCCAGTTTTGGCCGATTGGCGCAGACCTGAGCGAGCGGCAGCAGCGGTTCCCGGCTGCGGCGCTTGGCGTGCTGCTCGCGCTTCTGGGCGTAGTCGGCTTTGGTGCGGGTGACGTAATCCGTTTTGCTATCGGCGCTCACCAGATTCTGCGCCACGCCGACCGCCCGCGAGGCATCTTTGACATAGATCACCGGGCCGAGATATTGCGGGTCGATTTTCACCGCCGTATGCACCCCGGAGGTGGTCGCGCCGCCAATCAGCAGCGGGATGGAAAAATCCTGTCGTTTCATTTCCTTGGCGACGTTGACCATCTCATCCAGCGACGGGGTAATCAGGCCGGACAGGCCGATCATGTCGGCGTTGTGCTCACGGGCGGTGTCGAGGATTTTCTGCGCGGGCACCATCACGCCAAGGTCGATGACCTCGAAGTTATTGCACTGGAGCACCACGCCGACGATGTTCTTGCCGATGTCATGGACATCGCCCTTGACCGTCGCCATCACGATCCGGCCATTGGAGCGGCGCTCGCCCTCACCCTGTTCGGCTTCGATGAACGGAATCAGATAGGCGACCGCTTTTTTCATCACCCGCGCCGATTTGACCACCTGCGGCAGAAACATCTTGCCCGCGCCGAACAGGTCGCCAACCACGTTCATGCCGTCCATCAGCGGGCCTTCGATGACGTGCAACGGCCGCTCGGCCTGCTGGCGGGCTTCCTCGGTGTCGGTCTCGACAAACTCGTCGATGCCTTTCACCAGCGCATGTTCCAGTCGCTTGGTCACCGGCCAGGAACGCCAGTCCTGTTCCTCGCGCTTGGGGCCGGACGCGCCGCTTTCGTCTTTGTACTGGTCGGCGATGTCCAACAAGCGTTCGGTAGCATCGGTGCGACGATTGAGAATCACGTCCTCGACCCGCTCGCGCAGTTGCGCCGGAATCTCCTGGTAAATCGCCAATTGCCCGGCGTTGACGATGCCCATGCTCATGCCCGCCTGGATGGCGTGGTAGAGGAACACCGAATGAATCGCCTCGCGCACCGGGTTGTTGCCCCGGAACGAGAACGACACATTGGAGACGCCGCCGGAAATCAGCGCGTGCGGCAACTCGGCCTTGATGCGGCGAGTGGCTTCGATGAAATCCACCGCATAATTGTTGTGTTCGGCGATGCCGGTGGCGACCGCAAAAATGTTGGGATCGAAAATGATGTCCTGCGGCGGAAAGCCGACCTGTTCGGTCAGAAGCCGATAGGCCCGCTGGCAGATGGCGAATTTGCGTTCTTCGGTATCGGCTTGGCCCTGTTCGTCGAAAGCCATCACGATGGCCGCTGCGCCATAACGGCGAATCAGCGTGGCCTGCCGGATAAACTCGGCTTCGCCTTCCTTCATGCTGATGGAGTTCACCACCGGCTTGCCCTGAATGCACTTCAAGGCCGCTTCGAGAATCTCCCATTTGGAGGAATCAATCATTACCGGTACCCGGCTGATA
The DNA here is from genome assembly GCA_049293375.1 of Candidatus Contendibacter sp. Taxonomy (GTDB): domain Bacteria; phylum Pseudomonadota; class Gammaproteobacteria; order Competibacterales; family Competibacteraceae; genus Contendibacter. Next base: position 2,234 of record JBATSQ010000043.1, on the reverse strand, counting down.
TCGGGTTCGGCGGCGATTAAATCCAGGAATTTCGTCATCGCTTCCTTGGAATCCAACATGCCTTCGTCCATGTTGATGTCGATGATTTGCGCACCGTTTTCGACCTGCTGGCGGGCGACATCCAGCGCGGCGGTATAATCACCCTTGGTAATCAGCCGCTTGAATACGGCCGAACCGGTCACATTCGTTCGCTCGCCGACATTGACGAATAGCGAATCGGGGCCGATGTTCAGCGGCTCCAGACCGGATAGTCGGCAGCGCGGTGCGATGCTAGGAATCGGGCGCGGCGGGAAATCCTTGACCGCTTCGGCGATGGCGCGGATATGGGCGGGCGTGGTGCCGCAGCAACCGCCGACGATGTTCAGAAAACCGCTTTCGGCGAATTCGCGGATGGTTGTGGCCATCATCTCCGGGGTTTCGTCGTACTCACCAAAAGCGTTCGGCAATCCCGCGTTGGGATGGGCGGAAACGTGGGTGTCCGCAATGCCCGCTAATTCAGCGAGGTAGGGGCGGAGTTGGGTCGCGCCCAGCGCACAATTCAGGCCAAAGCAGAGCGGACGAATCGGCGACAGTGAATTCCAGAACGCCTCGGTGGTTTGGCCAGACAGAACGCGCCCGGATTTATCGGTGATAGTGCCGGAAATCATCACCGGTAAGCGGATTCCAGCCTGGTCGAAAAGCTGCTGAATAGCGAACAGCGCCGCCTTGGCATTCAAGGTATCGAAGATGGTTTCGACCAGCAGAATATCCGCGCCACCTTGGATTAAACCTTGCGCCGCTTCGGTGTAAGCTGCGATCAGCCCATCAAAGCGGATATTGCGGAAGCCGGGATTGTTCACATCCGGCGACAGGCTGGCGGTGCGGCCAGTGGGGCCGAGGATACCGGCAACAAAGCGCGGCCGCTCCGGCGTGCTGTAGCGGTCGGCGACCTCGCGGGCCAGCTTGGCCGCCTCACGGTTCAGTTCCGACACCAGACTTTCCATGCCATAGTCGTGCATGGAGACCGAAGTCGAATTGAAGGTGTTGGTTTCGATGATGTCCGCGCCCGCTTCCAGATAGGCGGCGTGAATTTCGCGGATAATTGCCGGTTGGGTCAGCACCAGCAGATCGTTGTTGCCCTTGAGATCGCTGGGCCAGTCGCGGAAGCGCTCGCCACGATAATCCGCCTCTTGCAAGCGATAACTTTGGATCATAGTGCCCATCGCGCCATCGAGAATCAGAATGCGGCGGGCGAGCAGGTCTTGTAATGGGGCGGTTTTATCAACGGTCATCGGGGCAATACTCGGTTACTTCGGCTGAACGACAAAAATTCACGTAAGCTGAAACGCATCCTGAATCCATTCGACTTGTGGTTCAGCGGCGGTCTGGAGAATCGCCACCACATCGAAGCGGCACGGTAGGTCAAGCCGCTGGCGTTGCAGGTAGAAGGCCGCCGCGCGCAACAAGCGCTGTTGTTTGGCGCGGGTGACGGACTCGGCAGGGGTGCCAAACTGACTATAGCGGCGGCTGCGCACTTCCACGAACACCAGTTGCTCGCCGTCGCGCAGAATGAGATCCAACTCGCCGGATCGACAGCGAACATTACGCGCCACCAAGGTCAACCCGCGCCTTTCTAAGTACTGTAACGCAAAATCCTCAGCGGCGGTTCCCTGCGCAACGCGGCTGGTTACTGGCATTTTTAGGAGGCGGGTCGAGGTTTGTATGAGCGTCTGGTTGGGAGATCCAGCTACAACAGGGGGTCTATGCTGGATTTTCGCTGGAAATGGGGTTTTAGGGAACCTTAGGAGCCGATTGCAGAGAGATCGGCCAGAATAGCTTCGCGTACGCGCGGTAGATAGTGAAAACCGCTGGGGTAGAGCAGCCGACGCACGGCGATTTGCCGCACCAGGTCGGCGAAGATGGGCAACCGGGCGCGTTGCCAGCCTAGTGCCTCTGTGATGTGTGGAATGAACGAGTCATGCATCAACGCCATCACGGCGCTCATAGGCCGCAGCGGTTCGATGTATACCGCCTCACCCCATTCAGCGGGATCGCGGCGTTGCGGAACGTAAATGCAGGCCAGGGGTTGCGCCTCGGCGCAAAATGCGCAAAACCGCTGAGTTTCTATGGGAACTCGCCGCTTTTCCAAGCGAGGATGGACCTTCTCTAAATCTTCGTGTCGGCCCAGAAAGTGTTGCGCTTCGTCCGGCCACATGCGCATGGCGGGATAGCCGGGATGGCCCAGAAAATGCCCG
>JBATSQ010000042.1:0-40508 GCA_049293375.1 Candidatus Contendibacter sp. | reverse complement strand
TGGAATGGCAGTCAGCGTCACGCTGGGTCGCGGGCGCGGCCTACTTCAATAACAGCTTCGATCAGAAATGCCAGTATCTGTATGTCGGCAAATCCTGGCCGCTGGATTTCATCAGCGACCGCCCGGTGCTCAAGGATTTTTATTTCAAGCTCACCGGCGGCGTACTGCTGGGTTACAAGGAGCCTTACGAAAACAAAATTCCCTTGAACGATAACGGCATCGCGCCGGGTGCGGTGCCAGCGCTGGGCTATCAGTACGGCGATTTCAACGTACAGCTCAACCTGCTGGGAACTGCGGGCCTGATGTTCACCTTTGGTTATGACGTGTTGAAATAGCGGTTGCTTATGCAGGATTCCGCCGGATTTGCCGCCAAGCCAAAGCGACTGCCGCGCCTTTATTTGTGGGCCTTGCTGCTGGTCTTTACCGTCGTCTGGTTCAGCAATCTGGAATACCGCAAGCTGGTGCGGCCCGACGAAGGCCGCTACGCCGAAATCGCCCGCGAGATGGCCCAGTCCGGCGACTGGATCACCCCCCGGCTGAACGATCTCAAATACTTTGAAAAGCCGCCCTTGCAGTATTGGGCCACGGCGGTGGCGTTCCGGCTGTTTGGCGAGCATCACTGGACCGCGCGCTGGTGGCCGGCGACCACGGCTTTCGCGTGCGTGCTGTTGATGTTCTGGACCGTCCGGCGACTGTATGGCGACGAAGAGCTTGCGTTGGCGGCGGCGGCGGCGCTGGGCGGTTGTAGCGGTTTCGTCATCAATACCCATCTCAATACCCTGGACGCCGGGCTGACCGCGTTTCTCACGGTCGCCCTGCTCGGTTTTTTGGTGGCGCAGCGCCCGGAGGCGACGCCGGTGGAAAATCGGAACGGGATGCTGGCGGTCTGGGCGGCGCTGGCGCTGGCGGTGCTGAGCAAAGGCCTGGTCGGTTTGGTGTTGCCGGGCGGGGCGCTGGCGCTCTATGTGCTGATCGAGCGCGATTGGGCCTTGTTGAACCGCCTGCATATCGGCAAGGGCCTGGCGCTGTTTCTGCTGATCGCCGCGCCGTGGTTCATCGCCGTGTCGCTCGCCAACGACGAGTTCGCCCGGTTCTTCTTCATTCACGAGCATTTCGGGCGTTTTTTGACCAGGGCGCACAAGCGCGAGGGCGGCTGGGGATATTTCGTACCCTACCTGCTCTTTGGCGTCATGCCGTGGTTGCCGTTCATCGCCATCCGGCTGCGCCAGGGCTGGCAAGAAGACGCCGAACCGACTCCCGCCGCGCCAGTGGCGGGAGCGTCGCAGGCGAGAATGCGCGTATTGCGGCCCATGCGGCTTGTACTCATTTGGGCCACGTTTATTTTCCTGTTTTTCAGTGCATCCAGTTCCAAACTGCCGTCCTACATCCTGCCGATCTTTCCCGCGCTGGCGCTGTTCGCGGCGGTGCAAATGCAGCGCCTGTCCCCGGATACCCTCAGTCGCATCGCGGTGGTGCTGGCGGCCGCTGGCGGCGCGTTGCTGGTGGTGGTGCTGGTCGGCGGCAACTACCTTGCCCACGCTTTCGCCAAGCAAACGTCGCCATTGGAGATCGTGCGTAACTTCGTCCCTTGGGTACAAGCGTCGGTGTTCAGCTTCACCGTCGGCGCGGCGGCGGCCGTTTGGCTGTTTCGCCATCACGCCCGTTCGTCCGGCGTCGTCGCGCTGGCGTTCGGCAGCCTGATCGCCGACATGGTGGCGATGAACGGCCATGACCAGTTATCACGCCTGTCCTCGTCTTATCATATCGTTCGCGCCATCGCCACGACCCCGGAGCCGTTCGACTCGCGCATTCCGTTCTACAGTATCGAGATGCACGACCACACCCTGCCGTTTTATCTCCAGCGGCCGGTGACGCTGGTGCAGTACATCGACGAGTTCGCCCTGGGTCTGACGGCGGAGCCGGCCAAGGGCATCGCGCGGGTCGAGGACTGGAAGGCGCGTTGGACGGCCCTGGCGAAGGGCTACGCCATCATGACGCCCGCCAATTACCAACGCTTCGCCGCCGAAGGCTTGCCGATGCGGGAGTTGGCCCGCGACCCGCGCCGCGTCATCGTGAGCCGCTGATGACCGCCACCAGCTTTGCTTTGATACTAACCGGCGTGCTGCTCAATGCCGTCGCGCAACTGTTGCTCAAGGCGGGCACCAACGCGCTTGGCGTCATTACGCCCACCGCCGCCAATGCCCTGTCGTTGGCCAGCGCCATCGCCGCCAACCCGCATTTCCTTGCCGGTTTCGCTTGCTACGGCGTCAGCGTCCTGGTGTGGATTCTGGCGCTGTCCCGCGTGCCGGTCAGCATCGCCTATCCGATGCTGTCCATCGGCTATGTGGTCAACGCCCTGGCCGCGTGGCATTGGTTTGGCGAAGCGTTGACCGGCGGGCGCTGGCTCGGCATCGGTTTTATCATCATCGGCGTTTATCTGCTGGCCCGATCTTCCTGAGCGAGTGGCGATGACCTCTCTTCCTTACCTGCCTTTCACCCGCCCGACCCTGGATGAGGAGACCATCCATGGCGTGGCCGAGGTGCTGCGTTCCGGCTGGATCACCAGCGGGCCGCAAGTGCAAAAATTCGAGGCGGCGCTCTCGGACTATTTCTCCGGGCGTCCGGTGCGCGTATTGAGTTCGGCCACCGCCGCTCTGGAAGTCGCCTTGCAATTGTGCGGCATCGGGCCTGGCGACGAGGTCATCACCCCATCGCAGACGTTTTTCGCCGCGCCCAACATGATCGCCAAGGCGGGCGCGACGCCGGTCTTCGTCGATGTGGAACTGGTCAGCCGCAATCTCGATTTCGCGGCGGTGGAGCGCGCCATCACCCCGCGCACCAGGGCGATCATGCCGACCCATTTCGGCGGCCTGCCGGTGGACATGGAGCGGCTCCACGCCATCGCTAAACAGCATCGGCTGCGGGTGATCGAGGACGCGGCCCTGGCCATGGGCGCCAGTTGGCGCGGCCGGCGCATCGGTGGCTTCGGCGACCTGACCGTGTTCAGTTTTCATCCCAACAAGAACATGACCGCCATTGAGGGCGGCGCGTTGGTGGTGAACAACGCGGAGGAAGCGCGCGAGGTGGAAACCCTGCGCTTTCACGGTATCATCCGCCTGGCGGACGGCACCCGCGACGTGGCGTTCCCCGGCGGCAAGTTCAATCTGCCCGACGTCAACGCCCGCATCGGTTTGGGCCAACTGGCGCGGCTGGAGGAATTCAACGCCCGCCGCCGCGAGCGCGTGGCGGACTACTTTCGCCTGTTTCCCACCGCGTCGGGCTGTGTGCTGCCGCATCCCGGTTATCCGGGCGACGAGGGCGGCCATGGCTGGAATCTGTTCGCGCCCTTGCTGCCGCTGGAGCGGATGCGATTGGATCGCCGGCAATTCCGCGCGGCGTTGGATGCGCGCGGCATCGGCACCGGCGTCTCCTATGAGGCGGCTCATCTCACCACGCTGTTCCGTCGCCAAGGCCATCACGAGGGCGAATTGCCCAACACGGAACGCATCGCCCGCGCCACGGTGACGCTGCCGCTGTTCCCGACCATGACCCGCGCCGACGTGGAACAGGTGTGCGCGGCGGTCGGCGAGGCGCTGGCATGAGCCAACCCCAGCTTTCGGTCATCATTCCCATCTACAACGAACAGGAGACCTTACCGGCGCTGTTCGCCCGGCTCTATCCGGCCCTGGATGGATTGAACGTCCCTTATGAAGTGCTGTTCGTCAACGACGGCAGCCGCGACCGTTCGGCGGCGCTGCTGAAAGATCAGTTCCTGGCCCGGCCCGAGGTGACGCGAGTGATTCTGTTCGCCGCCAATCAGGGCCAGCACACGGCCATCATGGCCGGCTTCGAGTATTGTCGGGGCGAGCGGGTGGTGACCCTGGACGCGGATTTGCAAAACCCGCCGGAGGAAATCGGCAAGCTCCTGGCAGCGATGGATCAAGGTCATGACTACGTGGGCAGCATCCGCCAGACCCGCGAAGATAGTCTCTGGCGGCATGTCGCTTCCCGGCTGATGAACCGGCTGCGCGAGCGCATCACCCAGATCAAGATGACCGACCAGGGTTGCATGTTGCGCGCCTATAGCCGCTCCATCGTCAAGGCCATCGCCGCGACGCGCGAGGTCAGCACGTACATTCCGGCGCTGGCTTACACCTTTGCCGCCAACCCCACCGAGGTGGTGGTGGCCCACGCCGAGCGCGCTGCCGGTCAATCGAAATATCCGTTATACAAACTGATCCGGCTCAACTTCGATCTGGTCACCGGCTTTTCCCTGGCACCCTTGCAACTGTTCTCGCTGGTGGGCATCGTCCTGGCGCTGGCCTCGGCGGCCTTCGTAGCCTATCTGATGGTTCGCCGCCTGATGGTCGGCCCGGAAGCGGAAGGCTTGTTCACCCTGTTCGGCATCAACTTCTTGCTGATGGGCATTCTGCTGTTCGGCATCGGCCTGCTCGGCGAGTACGTCGGACGGATTTACCAGCAGGTGCGCGAACGCCCGCGCTTCACCATTCAGGCAATTTTGGAACAACGCTCGGAGGGGGAGGAAGAAAGCCCATGACCCGCGCCGTGGTTTTTGCGTATCACAATATTGGGGTGCGTTGCCTCAAGGTACTGCTGGCGCATAGCGTCGAGGTGGCGTTAGTCGTGACCCACTCCGACAACCCGAACGAGAGCATCTGGTTCGATAGCGTCGCTGCGACCGCAGCTGATTATGATCTGCCGGTCATCGCGCCGGAGAATCCCAATCGACCCGACGTGCTGGCGCGCATCCGCGCGCTCGCGCCGGATTTCCTGTTTTCGTTTTACTACCGGCTGCTGCTGACCCCGGAACTGCTGGCCATCGCAGCGCGCGGCGCGCTCAATATGCACGGTTCTCTGTTGCCCAAATATCGTGGGCGCGTGCCGATCAACTGGGCCATCATCCACGGTGAAACCGAAACTGGCGCGACCTTGCATTACATGGAAGCGCAGCCAGACGCCGGCGATATCGTGGGCCAGACCGCCGCACCGATCCTGCCGGATGATACGGCGCGCGAGGTGCTCGATAAGGTGACCTGGGCCGCAGAGCTGACTCTTGCGCGTGCGTTACCCGCTCTGGTGGCTGGCGACGCCCCGCGCATCGCCCAGAATTTGCGCCAGGGCAGCTATTTTTCTGGTCGCAAACCAGAAGATGGCCGCATCGACTGGACTGGATCGGCGGTGGGCGTGCATAACCTGGTGCGCGCGGTCGCCCCGCCCTACCCTGGCGCGTTCACTACCATCGCCGGGCATCCGGCGCGCATTCTGCGCACCCGTCCGGTCGTGGTGAACGCCATCCATCAGCCGGAACCCCGGCTGGAATGGGTGGATGGCCGCTTGCTGGCCCAGTGCGCCGGCGGCGGGGCGCTGCGTATTCTGGGACTGGAGCTGGGCGCTGAACCCGTGCTCCCCGAACAACTGAGCGAGCGGCTCGGCCCTGGCCCCTGGCGACTGGGTGACTAACCCGGTGGTCGGCGGGTCGCTCTCTTCCGTTTTTATTTCCTCGCTACTTTCGGACTCGGCGATTCGTGAAAAAAATACTCATTTTTGGCGTCAACGGCTTCATCGGCCATCACCTGTCCCAACGCATTCTGACGGATACCGATTGGGAAATTTACGGCATGGATATGCAGGATGAACGGGTGCGCGACCTGCTCGGTCATCCGCGCTTTCATTTTTTTGAAGGCGACATCACCATCAATCGGGAATGGATCGAATACCACGTTAAAAAGTGCGATGTGGCGTTGCCGCTGGTCGCCATCGCCACGCCCGCCACCTACGTGCGCGAACCGCTGCGGGTGTTCGAACTCGACTTTGAGGCCAACCTGCCGATCGTGCGGTCGTGCGTCAAGTATCGCAAACGCCTGGTGTTTCCCTCCACCTCGGAGGTCTACGGCATGTGCGCCGACGCCGAGTTCGATCCCGAAAACTCGCCCCTGGTTTATGGGCCGATCAACAAGCCGCGCTGGATCTACGCTTGCGCCAAGCAGATGATGGATCGGGTGATCTGGGCCTACGGCATGGAACAGGGGCTGGACTTCACCCTGTTTCGCCCGTTCAACTGGATTGGAGCGGGTCTGGATTCGATCAATACCCCGAAGGAAGGCAGCTCCCGCGTCATCACGCAATTCCTGGGCCAGATCGCGCGCGGCGAACCGATCCAGTTGGTGGACGGTGGGGCGCAACGGCGCTCGTTCACCTACATCGATGATGGGATCAATGCGCTGCTCAAGATCATCGCCAACGAACGCTGTGTCACCAGCGGCAAGATTTACAACATCGGCAACCCGGACAACAATCTGTCGGTGCGCGAACTGGCGACGCGGATGCTGGAATTGGCGGCGGACTACCCGGAGTATCGCGATAACGCCGCCAAGGTGCGTTTGATCGAGACCACGGCGACCACTTATTACGGTCAGGGCTATCAGGACGTGCAACAGCGCGTGCCCAACATCGACAACACCCGCGCCGAGCTGGATTGGGAACCCAAGGTGACCATGGACGCTGCGCTACGGCGCATTTTCGAGGCCTATCGCACGCATATCGCTGATGCGAGCGCGCCGCTTAGCGATTGAGCCATGCGCGCCGCGCCGCTGCTGGCCCTGAAGGTGGATGTGGATACTTTACGCGGCACCCAGGAGGGTGTGCCGCGTCTGGTGGCGCTGTTGCGCCGTCACCAAAGCGATGCCACCTTTCTGTTCAGCCTCGGCCCCGATCATACCGGCTGGGCGATTCGGCGAGTGTTCCGGCGCGGCTTTTTGGGCAAGGTTAAACGCACCTCTGTAGTCGAGCACTATGGCCTGAAAACCTTGCTCTATGGCACGCTGCTGCCTGGCCCGGATATTGGCCGACGCGCGGGCGCTGTGCTACGTATGGTGCGCGATGCCGGATTCGAGACTGGCATTCATTGCTGGGATCATGTGCTGTGGCAAGACCAGGTCGTCACCGCCGACCAGGAATGGACAGCTCGGCAGATGCAACGGGCGTTGGCGCGTTACACCACCCTGTTTGACGCTCCAGCAACCGTCCACGGCGCGGCCGGCTGGCAAATGAACGCCCACGCACTACGGCTGACGGCAGCACTGGGCTTCAGCTACTGCTCCGATGCCCGTGGCAGCCAGCCATTCCTGCCAGTTGTGGAGGGCGAGACCATCCACTGTCCGCAATTTCCCACCACGCTGCCAACGCTGGATGAACTGATCGGCCGGGAGGGGATCACCGCAGGCAATGTCGCCGATCACCTGCTCACGCTCACCGCAACGCCACCGCCTACCGGTCACGTTTTTACCCTGCACGCCGAATTGGAAGGACTGCGCCTATTACCGGTGCTGGATCGACTGCTTGCCGGTTGGCGCGCCCAAGGCTATGGCCTTGGCGCGCTGCGAACGCTGGCCCACGCGACACCCGTAACGGCCCTGCCGCGTCATGGGGTGGTGATGGACGCCATACCCGGTCGTTCTGGTGTGTTGCTGATGCAGGGGGCCGCCCTTTAGGCTTAGGCTGGTTCTCTTGATGCAGCGCTTCAACGGCTTTCTTTCAGCGTACACGCCCGGACTGCTGCTTGGCATTCTGGCCGCCGTGGTGATCTGGGTGTTGGCCCTGTTCATCGCCCTGTCGTTTTACAATTATCCAGCTGCCGACGATTTCTGTGTGGCCGCCAAAGTTAGACAACTGGGGTTTCTTGGCGCACAGGAATTCTGGTATCAGCACTGGTCGGGGCGTTATACCCTGAATGCTGTGTGGACTGCTCTTTTAGCGTCGGGAGATATCGTCCACAGCTATCGCTTTCCGCCCGTGGTTTTGCTGGTCGCCACTTGGCTGGCCTTTTCTTTTTTAACCGCAAAAATCGTCCGTCATCAGTTCTCAACAGCTCTTATTTTCTTATGGGGAGGCATCTGCACTGTCTTGTTTATTGCTGGCGCTCCCGATCCGGCCCAAACTTTTTACTGGCTGGGCGGCAGCATTACTTATCAGATGGCGAATATCTGTGTACTCGTGTTGCTGGGCCTGCTGGTCTGGCGCGAGACTACGGCGCACGACCGCCGAATGAGTCGTCGGCTGTTCATACTGGCCAGCGTCCTGGTGATGGTCACAGTGGGTATGAACGAAGTTTCGCTATTACTGACCGGCGCTATTCTAGGCGGCGGTATGCTATGCGCGTTTTGGACTCGCCGGAACTCCCGCGCCTTCTGGGCGGGGTTGTTGCTCATTGCCACGGTGGCGGCGCTGTTTAGCCTCACTGCGCCGGGCAATTACCAACGTTACACGGGGATCGCTGGGATCGAAGATGTGCCGCGCCCCCTGCCCTGGCTGGCCGCCTTGCTGTATTTGCCTTGGGTGGCCTTGCGGCTGCTGTACTGGCTTTCCAATCTAGGTTTATGGGCATCGGCCTTTATCGCCCTGATGGCAACCTTCCCCAGGGTCCGCCCGCTGCTCTACCGCGACGGTGTTTTCAACCGCCGCTTACTCCTGCTACCGGTACTGTGGATCGTGGCAATCTGCATGCTGCACGGTCTAGGCTTTCTGATTAACCATTATCCCTTGCCGGAGAGGGCGGAAAGCGTCATTTGGCTGCTGTTCTTGCTGGGCTGGTACCCTGTGTTTATGGTGATCGTCCATTTCTGGATAGGCGATCATTTACAAAGAATGAGCCGCCGCTGGATTTTGTTGGCTATGGTGTTGTTGAGCGTCAGTCTCCTAGGAGCTCCGAATATCTTTGAAGCGCACAAGGATGTCTATCGGGGTTATCGCTATGACCAGGAACTGGCCAAACGCTTCAGTGCAATCCAGGCGGCTAAACAGCGAGGAGACTTGGATTTGATAGTGGATAGCCTTTCCAGACCTCCGCGCACATTATTTGCCACTGACATTGCAACCAACCCCCATAATTTTAGAAACCAGTGTCTACGTGAGTACTACGAAGTGCGGTCTATTCGCCTAGGATCAGCGGCACAAGAGCAATGAGGGTGCACCACAACCACCCAGCGCCTTTCACACCGCCATCAGCCGGGCTAACTGCGCCTGATTGGGCTTGAGAATGACCCCGCGTTCGGTGACCAGCGCATCCACCAGCGCCGCTGGCGTGACATCGAAGGAGGGATTCCACACTTCGGCTCCAGCGGCGGCGACCGGCTGCCCGTCCAGGCTTAACAACTCTTCGGGGCCGCGTTGCTCAATGGGAATTTCGGCTCCACTGGCTAGGCTCAAATCCAGCGTGGCGGTCGGAGCTACCACCATGAACCGCACGCCGTGATAACGCGCCGCGATAGCCAGATGATACGTGCCGATCTTATTGGCAACATCACCGTTGGCGGCGATCCGATCCGCTCCGACAATCACCCACCGCACCGCTCCCTGCCGCAGCAAGGCCGCCGCTGCTCCATCGGCCAGCAACGTGACCGGTATTCCCTCTTGCACCAGCTCCCAGGCAGTCAGGCGCGCACCCTGCAGCCAGGGTCGGGTTTCGTCGGCATAGACCCGTTCAATCAGGCCCTGGTCATAGCCACAGCGAATAACGCCCAGCGCGGTGCCGTAGCCGCCGGTTGCCAGGGCCCCGGCATTGCAATGTGTTAACACCGCCGTGCGCCCCCCCAACACTGCCGCGCCTAGTACACCCATGCGCCGATTGGCGGCGATATCCTCAGCATGAAGCGCTTGCGCCTCGGCCAGCAAGCGTACAGTCGGATCGCCACTGGCCTCCGCGAACACCCGTTCCATCCGCCGTAACGCCCACGCCAGATTCACCGCCGTCGGGCGAGACGCTGCTAGCAACGCCAAATCCGCGCCGATCAAGGCCCGCCAACTCTCTGGATTTTCGGCATGGCGCGCGCGCGCCGCCAACACCACGCCATAAGCGGCGGCGATACCGATAGCAGGCGCGCCCCGCACCACCATAATCCGAATCGCCTCAGCGACTTCCGTAACACTTAACACGCGCTGGTAGGAGAATGAGCCGGGCAATTGCCGTTGATCCAATAGCTCCAGGGTGTCTTCGCGCCAGACAACGGCGCGCACCCGATCAGAAAAAGTATTCATAAAAGTTGAATTTGCTAATCAATTTGCGCGCGCCGCCGGATATGATTATCTGTGGCATGCTAGCAACAGCGCGCATTACCAAGGGATCGCCGCAAAAATTGCTTGCCAAAATACCGCTCTAGCGCGCAAAATGAGGGCATTTATTGCTGGAACAACATTTTTTGCAATTCTGACACAGTGTTGTACCATTACATCATGACCGGCCGGTTCGCCGTTCCGGTATGCTCATCAAGTGGAGGATCGCGGTTCAGTAACTCGGTTCTCGCGATGCAAAACCTGACTATACCGCGCACAGAATTCTATGTCTGTTTGGGAGAGTAAGCCGATGAAAGTAAAGTTGCATAAAGTCAGCCTGGGCCTGGCTGCCTCGTTGATGTTGTTCACCGCCCTACCCGCGCATGCGATTAACAAGTACGGTTGCATTTACGCTGTAGATCCCTGGGATAAGATCGTTAAGGATCCGTATGGCCGCTGCATTCGCACGCCCTATTGGACGCCTGAAAAAGACGTGCCGGAATGCGGCGCGACTGCGGCGGTGGAACCCGCCCAGGCGCAGTGTGAACGAGTCACGCTGGGTACGGATGCGCTATTTGATTTCGACCGGTCTGAGCTCAAGCCACGCGGTCGCGCCCGGCTTGACCAGCTAGCCACCGATCTGAGCCGTGCCGAGCGGGTATCCCAGATCAAGGTCGTCGGCCACACCGACTCCAAAGGCACTGATGCCTACAACATGCGGCTGGGCCAGCGCCGCGCCGATACTGTGGCCGGCTATCTAGCCTCGCATGATGTGCCTAGCTCGAAATTGGTCGCCAGCAGCATGGGCGAATCCCAGCCGGTTGCGCCGAACACTCTGCCCAACGGTCGGGATAACCCTGAAGGCCGCGCCCAGAATCGTCGGGTAGAGGTCACCACCATCACGGAAATGTGCCGCGAGTAGTTCTTCAGTCGCCTGCTAGTGGCCCCACGCCCCGGTTCGCCGGGGCGTTTTTTTGCGCCCTACCCAGCCACCGCTATAATGGCGTTGCGCCCGCCCGTCACTCTCATCGCTATGCCGCTGCCCGTCACCACCCTGCTGAACGCCCGCTGGATGGTTCCCATCGAACCGGAAGGTCTGGTCTTGGAGCATCATACCTTGGTGATGCGGCAAGGTCGGATCATCGCCCTGCTGCCGCAAGCCCAGGCCGCCCAGCAATTCAGCGCCGCAACGGTTGTGCAGCTCGACCGCCATGTCCTCCTACCCGGCCTGGTCAACGCCCACACCCATGCCAGCATGAGCCTGCTGCGCGGCCTGGCCGATGATTTGCCTCTGACCGCCTGGCTCCAAGAGCATATCTGGCCGACGGAAGCGCGCTGGGTCGATCCTGAATTTGTCCGTGATGGCACACAGTTGGCTATTGCCGAAATGCTGCGCGGCGGCGTCACCTGTTTTAACGATATGTATTTTTATCCAGAGGTCAGCGCCGCCGTGGCGCGGGAGTGCGGCATGCGCGCCTGCGTCGGCCTGATCGTGCTGGATTTTCCCACCGCCTACGCGCGCAGCCCGGACGCTTATCTGGAGCAGGGCCTGGCTCTGCACGCCGCGTTGCGCGATGCGCCACTGCTCCACACCGCTTTGGCTCCCCATGCGCCTTACACCGTATCGGCCCCAACCCTAGAGCGTATTGGCCAACTGGCGGAGGAGCTGGCGATTCCGGTGCATATCCACCTCCATGAAACTGCTGCCGAAGTCGCGCAGTTTCTAGCCCAGCACGGCTGTCGACCGTTGCAGCGGCTGGAGCAACTGGGCTTGTTATCGCCTCGGCTGCTGGCGGTGCATATGACCCAGTTAGAACCCACCGAAATTGAACGCCTGGCAAGCGCTGGCGCGCATATCGCGCATTGCCCGGAATCCAATCTCAAGCTGGCCAGCGGCTTTTGCCCCACGGCCCGCCTGGATGCCGTCGGGGTTAATCTTTCCCTCGGCACCGACGGCGCGGCCAGCAATAACGATCTCGATCTGTTCAGCGAGCTGCGCACGGCCGCGCTGCTCGGCAAGGGCGTGGCCGCAGACCCCAGCGTGTTGCCCGCCGCCCGCGTATTGCGCATGGCCACCCTGAATGGCGCGTGTGCGCTGGGTTTGGGTGATGAAATCGGCTCCCTGCAACCTGGTAAATCCGCTGATGTCATTGCCGTTGATCTGGGCCAGCCCGAAACAGAGCCGGTTTATCATCCGATCTCGCAACTGGTATACGCCGCCAGCCGCCAGCAAGTGAGCGATGTCTGGATTGCAGGGCAGCATCTGCTGGCCGACCGCCGCCTGACGACGCTGGAGCTGACGACCATCGTTCAGCGCGCCCGAAGCTGGCGGGAACGTATTTTTGCAGGGCGTCTGGCATAAATCGCGCGATCCGCCGGTCCAAGCCAGTCCTATCCATCCACGCTGTTGCACTCTAGCCGCTAAAGCCCATGCCATGACCACCGCTAACCCTAATGTGGACGATCAGGAGCTCGCCAAGTTTGACGCGCTCGCCAGCCGCTGGTGGGACCCGGAGAGCGAGTTCAAGCCGCTACACGCCATCAATCCGCTCCGGCTCCATTACATTCAGCAGCGCGTCGGCGGGTTGGCGGGCCAACGGGTGTTGGATGTCGGTTGCGGCGGCGGCATTCTGGCGGAAAGCATGGCGCTACGTGGCGCACAGGTGCTCGGTATCGACATGGCCCCCGCACCGCTGGCGGTCGCCCGCTTGCATCAGCTGGAATCCGGGGTGGAGCTGGAGTACCAGCGCATGACAGCCGAAGCGTTGGCTGAAAGCTCGGCAGCGACTTTCGATGTGGTAACCTGCATGGAGCTGCTGGAGCATGTCCCGGATCCTGCTTCAACGATTCGGGCCTGTGCCCGGCTCGTCAAACCCGATGGACATCTGTTTTTCTCCACCATTAACCGCAATCCGAAGGCTTATCTGTTCGCCGTTATCGGCGCGGAATACCTGCTACGGCTACTGCCCAAGGGCACCCACGACTACCGCAAGTTTATTCGGCCCTCTGAGCTGGACGAGTGGACACGCGCCGTCGGCCTGAGTCTGCGCCATCTCATCGGCCTGCATTACCATCCCCTGACCGGCCGCTACGGACTGGGGCCGGATATCACGGTGAATTATCTGGCCCACTGCCAGACCGACGCGGCATGAGGGACGCCACACCCGCGTGCGTGCTGTTCGATCTGGATGGCACCCTGCTGGATACCGCGCCCGATTTGGCAGCGGCCTTAAACCAGTTACGCCGCGAACGCGGCCAGCCGGCCCTGCCAGTGGCTGCGATCCGCGCCACTGTCTCCCACGGCTCGCCGGGCATGTTGAAGCGCTGTTTTGACCTGGAGCCCGAGACTCCAGAGTATGCTGAACTGAACCTGCGTTTTCTGACGCAGTATCGCCAAGCCATTGCCGTGGAAACGGCGTTGTTTCCCGGCATGGACGCTGTGCTGGTCTATTTGGAACGCACTGGCATTCCCTGGGGTATCGTCACCAACAAACCCAACTGGCTGACTGAACCGCTGTTGCAAGCGCTTGGGTTGCGGTCACGGGCCGCCTGCGTGGTCAGCGGCGATACGCTGCTCCAGCGCAAACCGGAGCCGGAGCCCCTGTGGCACGCCTGCGCGCAAGTGGGCGTTGCGCCCGGTGAGGCCCTCTATATCGGTGACGCCGAACGCGATGTGCAAGCGAGTCGGCGCGCCGGTCTGGTGGCCCTGGTGGCCGGTTTCGGCTATCTCAGCGCGCAGGATCAGCCGGAACAGTGGGGAGCTGCCGGGATTTTGCACCAGCCCGCTGACCTGTTCGACTGGTTGGGCGACACGGCAAGGCGGCAACCGCCAGCGCGCTGATCCAGTGGGGCCATCACCCGCTCTCAGCCGCACCGCGCACCATCAATCCGGCGACGCCCCCACCGCGCGCCACCGCCATCGGCTCCACCAGGAGAAACCTGGCTGCACGGCAGCCGCCCGCGCCCACAGCACCGTAGTGTTGTCCTGATACGGATGGCGGCGCGCCGCCACTGCCGTGAGCAACTGTTGGCACGGGTTGCCGTCAGTGCGGGCGCGGCGCAACACAGCGGCAATCTCCCGCTCCGCCAACGTCAACACGCCGTCGCTCGCCAGCAACACCTCATCGCCCCTGCGTAGTGGATATGCCTGGCGCGGCAAGTCCACCAGTTCCGGTGCCGCGCCGGTGACCGCGCTGAGCAGCGCATTGCGGTCGGGGTGGCAGGCTGCCTCGGCAGCGCTTAGCTCCCCCTCGCTAACCTGCGCGGCCAGCACACTGCGATAGGCATGATCTTGATTCAAACGCAGCAAGCGCCCCTGCCGCCACAACCACAGCGGTGAATCACCTACGCTGATCCAGTACAGCCCTTCCGCCGCCAGCACCACGGCCAGCAAGGTGCAACCCATACCCCGCAAGTCCTGCGGGTTGCTCGCTGCATCGTGCGCCATCCGGGTATTGACCGCGTCAAGGGTTTGTTCCAGTCGCGCTGGAATGGTGGCGGCTGACACCAGGTCATAGGCTTCGATGAAACCGCGCACCGCCAGCGCGCTGGCCCGCGCGCCAGCGCGCTGGCCGCCCATGCCATCCGCCAGCACCAGTAATAAATCGCCCGCCTCCAGCTCCGGCGGCAACTCGAACACGCCGTAATCATCTTCTTGTTGGGTGCGATCACCCTGGGTAGCACCTTCGTCATGGATCCAAGCCGCCATGTCACCTATCATCCCCACGCGCGCCAGCATCACGCCCAATCAAAATCCGGGCTACAGAACGGCGTGAACCGCAACTGCGTCTGACCGAACCGCAGCGTCTCACCGCCTTTCAATTCCACCGATTCCCGCACCGGACGGTCATTAAGCCAGGTTTCCGCAGCCGCCGATTGCGCTAGATAAAATCGGCGGCTGCGGGTGGTGTAGATGATTGCGGCATGGCTGTCCTCAGCAATGGCGGGATCGCCGAAATTGAGCCGGATGCGCGCCCCCGCTCCGCTGCCGATGTCGTTGATGCCATAGCCAAGCTGCAACACGACCCCGCGCCCTGGCCCAGCAACCACCACCAACCAGCCCACCACCGGACTCGTCAGCGCGTTAAACGCATCCGAGGCAGGCTTGGCAGCCGCTGGCTCTACCAGCGAACTGGGCGCGTGCGGCGCAACGGACGGCGCTTTGGCGGCTGGATCGGGACGGATAATGCGACGGGTGGGCTCGATAGCTTCAGAGGGAGGCGGAACGGGACCTTTCTTAAAAAAACCACGGTAAAGCGGCATGCAGATTATTTCTCCTTCTAAAGTCACCGGCGCGCTCCGGCCCCTTTACTCTTGGCGGCAGCGAAAGTGCAAGCGTACTTCGCCTAGTTCCACCACATCGCCGTGTTGTAGCGCCTGGGTTTGAATCTGGCGGCCGTTCACCCGCGTGCCGTTGGTGGATTGCAGATCACAAATCTGAAACGTCCCGTCCGGCAGGTGGTAAACCTCGGCGTGGTGGCCAGAAACGGAATTGTTATCAAAACAAAGATCGTTATCCACCACCCGGCCCAAACGAGACAGGGGCGAGCGCAGTGCCAACGCACCTTCGTTGGGAATATCCGTGCGAATAAATCGCGCCGTCATCCGTTGCGGTTCGGGTGGCGCTAGCTTTTGGTGTTGAAAGGGCCAAAGCGTCCATTTCATTTTTGATTAAATCCAGTGGCCGCCGGCGCATCCCAAGGACTACTGGTGCGATTCGGCACGCTCGGCGCTGGGGCCGTGATGGGCTCCACGCTCGGCGCGGATGCAGCCCGGCTCCGCCGTGTCTTCTTGCGGCTCTTCTTGTCCTGCGTCGAGGCTATGTCACGCGCTGCCGCTTTCTTGCGCAGCTCCGCTTTTTGGACTGCGTTGCGTTCGACCGCTTTTTTTGCCACGGGCGTGGCTTCATCAGGGGTCTTTGGCGGCGATACGGGGACCGCAAGCGGCGGCGCGACCGGAACAGCGGGCGTGGCGACCGGACTGGGAGGCGAGGAAACCGGCGCGGCCGACGATGGCGCTGCCACCTCTTTGGGCGTCGCTTGCTGGGATGGGAGCGGTTGCGCAACAGCAGGCGTGTCCCGGAACGGAATCGGCAGCGCGGTTGGCTCGGTACTGGACGGCTGTCCCTGTGTCGCCGTGGCGGGCGATGGTTCAGGCGCGGCGGCGGGTGCGGCGGTCTGGTTCGGCGTGGCGGCGTTTACAGAGGATAAGCCGTGCGCGGTACTGGGCGGCGCGGCCTCCGTTGGCGCTAGTGCTGGCGTCGCGACCACTGGCGGCTGTAGCGTTGGACTCTGCGTGTCCAGCGCAGGACGAGGAGTGACTGGGGGCTGGGGCGTTGGGGTGGAGGGCCAGAGCCATACGATCCCGGCGATGACCGCCGCAAGCGCCGCGCCACCGCTCACGAGGGGCAATGGCGCACGTCGACTGCGCACAGCAGCTTGTTGCGATGCCAGGGGTGATAAGTCCTGCCGCCTGGGGCCAAGCGCTGGGCTTACAGGGCGCGAAGCGAGTCCAAGCCCAGCGTCATCCGCATTCTCGTCCGCCGCCAGCGGCGGGCCACGCTTGACAGCGCGTACCAAGGGATCATCCACCAGTTGGCCCGTCTTGACCACAGGAGCCATAATCACGGTCTCGTCGCTGTCCTCCCTGGGCAAACTGGCTAGCGCGGCCTCCATCTCGGCCACATCGCGGAACCGCAACTCCGGGCGCACCGCCAGCGCTCGGTCAATAACGCGCAACAGGTTGGTGCTGTAGCGTCCAGCTCCCGCCTCGACCGCCGGTTCCATCTGATCGTCCAGCAAGCGCTCAGCAGCCTCGGTCGGCGTGTGGCCGGTGACACAGCGATACAGCACAGCCCCCAAGGCATAAATATCGGTCCAGGTTCCATAGCGGTCATTGCGCGTGGTGTACTGCTCCGGCGGCGAATAACCCGGCGTCACCATGCTGGTGATGCTCTGACTCCGGCGGCCCACCGTCATGCGGGCCGCGCCGAAATCGATCAGGATCACCCGCTGGTCATGGGCCCGGACGTAGAGATTAGCCGGCTTAATGTCACGGTGGAGATAGCCCTGTTCATGCACGGCCCGCAAGGCCGGCACCACATCTTCCAGCAGACCGCGCACCTCGGATTCGGTCAGCGTTTCGCCATCGGTCAAAATCGCGCTCAGAGGCTGGCCTTCCTCATAATCCATCACGATATAAGCCGTGCCATTGGCGCAGAAGTAGCGTTTGACCCGCACTACATAGGGGTGCTGAATCCGCGCCAGGACCCGCGCCTCGTCCAGAAAACGTTCCAGCCCCCATTGATAATCCGAAATCTGGGCGTTGCTGGCGCTGTGCATCCCCTGGGTGTTGGGATGCACCATCACGCCATCGGCATCCCGAAACGACCACTCCACCGGGAAGTATTCTTTAATGGCCACCCAGGTGTTCAGATGGGTATCCAGCCCCTTATAGGTCACTCCAAAGCCGCCAACACCCAGCACGGCCTCAATGCGGTATTCGTCCAGCAGATACTCCGCTGGCAACACATTGGTGTGACGGGCGCTGCTGGGGGGCGCTGCGGGTGATGGGGCGCTACGCGTGGTCATGATGGCAGGCCGTAGGCAAAAGAAAACCGATGGTTAGAAATCCGCGCTACGCGGCGTGCGCGGGAACGGGATGACATCGCGGACATTGGCCATGCCGGTTACATAGCCGACGGCGCGCTCAAAACCCAGACCGAAACCTGCGTGGGGCACGCTGCCGTAACGCCGCAAATCTCGATACCAATGATAAGTGTTTTTATCCATGCCTAACTCATCCAGCCGCGCATCCAATACCTCCAGCCGCTCCTCGCGCTGGCTGCCGCCGATGATCTCGCCGATGCCGGGGACCAATACATCCATCGCCGCCACGGTGCGACCATCGTCGTTCAACCGCATATAGAAACTCTTGATCGCCTTGGGATAGTTCATGAGCACCACGGGACCGCCCACATACTCTTCCGTCAGATAACGCTCATGCTCCGATTGCAAGTCTATGCCCCAGGCCACTGGGAATTCAAACGACCGCCGGGCCTGTTGCAGAATCCGAATCGCCTCGTCGTAGTCCATGCGCGCAAACGGCGACCGCACTACGTGCTCTAGCCGTGTGATGCAGGACTTGTCGATGCGCTGGGCGAAAAAAGCCAGGTCATCCGCGCGCTCCGCTAATACCGCCTGAAAGATGAATTTCAGCAAGGATTCGGCCAAATCGGCGTTGGCTTGCAAATCAGCAAAGGCGGTTTCCGGCTCGACCATCCAAAATTCGGCCAGATGTCGGCTGGTGTTGGAATTTTCGGCGCGAAAGGTCGGGCCGAAAGTGTAAACCTTCGACAATGCTAAGCAGTAGGCTTCGACGTTGAGCTGGCCGGAAACCGTCAGGAAGGTTTCACGGCCAAAGAAATCCCGGCTGAAGTCGATGCCGCCAGCGGTGGTGCGCGGCGGGTTGGCCATATCCAAAGTACTGACCCGAAACAGCGCGCCAGCCCCTTCGCAGTCGCTGGCGGTGATAATGGGGGTGTGAATCCAAAAATACCCCTGCTCATGGAAAAAGCGCTGGCTGGCCTGAGCCAGGCAATGCCGCACCCGCGTCACCGCGCCAATGCTATTGGTTCGCGGACGCAGATGGGCCACCGCACGCAGGTACTCAAAGCTGTGCGGCTTGGGTGCAATGGGATAGCTTTCCGGCTCGTCGACCCAACCTACCACCTCAACCAACTCAGCGCGCAATTCCACCGCCTGCCCCTGACCTGTGGAGGCTACCAGCACGCCGGTGACGCGAATCGCACAGCCGGCGGTCAAATGCGTCACTTCACTGCCGTAATTGGGCAGCTCCAATGGCGCGATCACCTGCAACGGCTCAAAACAGGAGCCATCATGCACAGTGATAAAGGACAAGCCGGCTTTGGAGTCACGGCGGGTGCGCACCCAGCCCTGTACGGTGAAGCGCTCGCCGAGCGCTTGGCGACCCTGCAACAGGGTAGCAACAGAACAAACAGCCATCACAAGCGTTTTTCCATCAATTAAGGATGCCAAAGCGCTGCGCCCTACGGGCGTGCAAGCAACGCTTGGGCTTGTCCGATCCAGTCTTCGCGGCGGATGCGCCCGGCGAATTTGATGACCGCTTCAATCCGCGCAATCTCCGCGTCGCTCAGCGCTGCTACCTCCCGAAAGCGGGTGATGCCGCACGCATGTAATTTTTTTTCCAGGGCCGGGCCGATGCCCTTGATAAGCTTCAGATCGTCCGGCGGCGCAGTGACGGCCACCGACAACGGTGCGCTGGCTGCCACGGGCGGAGGCTCAGCAACCACGACCGGTGACACCGATGCGGCGGGGGACGTCAGCGCGGTCAGTGGCGCGTCTGCTGACTCTGGCTGGACAAAGCCACCGCGCCGCAGCAACGCGAAGTAGTCATTCCACCATTGGGTTTGCGTTTGAATCCAGCGTTGCAACACTTCTTCCATTTGCCGCACCCATGGAGCCATCAGTTCTGGAGTCCCTTTCTCTTGCGCGACACGCCGCACCCATTCCTCCACCCAGGCGGTTTCCTGCGCCAGCGAATGCTGCACTGCCGCTTCCCAGCTCGCCAGATTCTTCAAGTACGCTTCCCGCCACGCCTCCACTCCTTTGGGTGGCCGCAATGGCACCGAGGAACACAAGCTCTCCCACAGACGCTTTTGGGCGTCAGTCCAACTTTTCAGAATATCTTCATGGATCCATGATTTCATGGTGGTTCTCCTCCATCCCCTTGCGGCAATTGACTGAATCCGCTGCGCTTGGATCAATAGGCAGGCGCGTGTTGACAAGCTTAGAAGCGCGCGGCAGCTAAAGCCATTGACCAGCGCGGCGCAGCTCAAAGATTCTGGAACGATGGCGCGCTGGATTTGACCGCGTCACTGCCTGCGTCCTGAATCAGCAGATGAATGAAATGGAGCTTGGCAACCGCTGGGCGCGGCAGGGCAAAAGGATAGAAATCCGGCTGGCCCATGCTACGCGACAGTTCAGTCATCACCGCAGTAATCCCAACCCACTCATTGAGAAAATGCAGAAAGCCCTCCCCCTGAACGGCTTCGGGTTGCCAGAGGGCGTCTGGCATGAACGGTTCAATCGCCAAATCCACATCGCTCGAATCGAGCCCAAACGAGCGGGCGGTATCCACTGTATCCACCATATGCAGATAGTGTGCCCAGGTTTCGGCCCAATCTTCCCACGGATGGACGCTAGCATAGCCACTGACGTAGCGCATACGCCAATCGGTGGGCGGGCCATTTTGGTAATGCTGTTGCAAAGCGGCGGCATAATCAGCCCGCTCATCGCCGAATAACGCACGGTAGGGTTCCAACCAGGCGCTGTCGCGCACCAGGCGATCCCAATAATAATGGCCGATCTCGTGGCGAAAATGACCGAGCAGAGTACGATAGGGTTCATGTAGGGCCGCGCGGATCTGTTCGCGTTTGGCGTCATCGGCTTCCTCGATATTGATGGTAATGACGCCATCATCATGCCCCGTCATCACCGATGGCTGCTCGGCGGTGGGGTGCAGAAAATCAAAAGCGACTCCAGACACCGGATCATCGATCAGTTTCGAGTGGACCGGTAACTCCAGAGCTAGCAAAGACGAAATCAACCGTCGCTTGGCGCTTTCCACCCGACCCCACAGCAAGCCGTTGTCTGGGATGGAAAGATCAGGAATCGTGCGGTTCAGGGTACAGGCCATACACAAGGTCTGCGTCACC
This sequence comes from Candidatus Contendibacter sp., assembly GCA_049293375.1. Classification (GTDB taxonomy): domain Bacteria; phylum Pseudomonadota; class Gammaproteobacteria; order Competibacterales; family Competibacteraceae; genus Contendibacter. The sequence goes on along the minus strand of JBATSQ010000042.1, from coordinate 19,684 downwards.
GCCGCCGACTCCGCTGGAACCAGCCAGTTACAGCCAGAGGGCGTCGCAAAATTCGCGCAACGGCGATAGAGCAACCCATCTTCTGCACCGAGCGGTTGCCAAGTATTAACCTCGGGGCCAGGAGCGAGCGTCAGTAAAAGTCCAGTGCCTGGCTCGTAACCAAGCGGCGTGCCGCAAGCCAGGCATTCGCTGTTGCGGAAAAACACCGTGCGGTTGCACTGGCAACGAAAGGAGCGCAGTGCGAGTGGTCTTGACCCGGCGCGCCGCGCGTTCGCACTGGAAAACGTGGAGTTCGTAAACGGCGTAAGTGTGGACATGAATGACGATCTCCTGTAGGAATCCAATGATAAAACTCTTGCGCTAGTGTATTTCATCAGCCTTTCGCCGCTTGCTGGCCAAGCAAATTTTCTATTCGGACGCAGGCGTATCAACGCTGCCATCCATCCGGCACCGATCAAGCTCCAGACTGCGGTCCGTCCAAAAGCCCCAGCTCTGAGCTGTTGTTCCTTCCACTTTGTCCATCTCCCGTTTGCGACGATGCAGAATCATGGCGCTACACCCTACACATGCCCATCAACGACAATCAGCGCGCCGGCTGCCCAGCGGATTGCTATAATTCTGACCCCTGTCACCGCCATGGGCGGTGAGTTCCTTCTTCCATCTGCACGGGTTGAGACACAACCATCATGAGGTTTTGGCAACGTTTGCGGGAAGACGTTTACTCAGTATTTGACCGCGATCCAGCGGCGCGTAACGTTTTTGAAGTGCTCACCGCGTACCCTGGCATTCACGCCGTGCTGTTCCACCGACTCAGTCACCTGCTGTGGAACCGGAAGCTGAAATGGCTAGCGCGTTTTCTGTCGGCTATGACCCGCTGGCTGACCGGCATTGAGATTCATCCGGGCGCGAAAATCGGCCGCCGCTTTTTCATCGATCACGGCATGGGCGTGGTCATCGGCGAGACCGCCGAGATTGGCGACGACTGCACTTTGTATCAGGGCGTCACCTTAGGCGGCACCAGTTGGAACAAAGGCAAGCGCCATCCCACGCTGGGCAACCATGTGGTGATTGGTGCCGGAGCGAAAGTGCTAGGGCCGTTCAAGGTGGGCGATCATGCGCGTATCGGTTCTAATTCGGTGGTCATCAACGCGGTGCCTGCACGAGCTACGGTGGTCGGTGTACCGGGCCGGGTGGTCGAAGCCGATGGAGTAGACAACGGGAACGGCACGGACGAGGTGCGCCGGGAGATCGCTCGCAAGCTCGGCTTCAACGCCTACGGCGCAACCCCAGATCTGCCCGATCCCGAAGCCCACGCTATTAACCAGATGTTGGATCATATTCACGCGCTGGATCGCACTGTCCGCCATCTGTGCCAAACCTTGCGCGCGGCCGGCATCGAGCCGGGAGAGCTGTGCCTACCGCCCTTAAACGGGTGCACGCTGCATTCCGCCACCAGCCAAGAAGGCTGGCCGTTGCCGGATCCGAGCGAATACGAGGCCGCCCCACAGCACGAATCCGCAACGTAATTTTCTGCCATGCAGACTTTGAGCGCAGCGGCGCGCGCCCATTTTGAGCACCCCCACCACGTCGGGACGCTGGCGCTGGATGCAGCGGATGTGGCAACGGCGCGGGTGGGCGAACCGGTCAGCGGGGCGATTCTGCAATTGCAACTGCAAATAGACGGGTGTGGCACCCTGACCGCCGCCCGGTTTCAAGCGTATGGTTGTGGCTGGACGGTGGCGTGTGGTTCCTGGCTCGCCGCATGGTTGAGCCAACGGACGGTGGCGGAAGCCGCCGCTTTCCGGCATCACCTCTTGGTTGAGGCGCTGGCGGTGCCACCAGAGAAACTGCACTGCGCGGTCTTGGCGGAAACTGCGCTCAAGGCGGCGTTGCGTGCTTATGCGACGAAACCAACGCCGCCGGTCGCCCTCCAATCCCAACAGCCTTCACCCTGATTAGGAGAACCCGAAGATGACGATCACTCTCACCGAAAACGCCGCCACCCGCGCCCGTGCCTTTCTCGCCAAACAAGAGCAGGCGCAAGGCCTGCGGCTGGGTGTGCGCAATACCGGCTGCTCCGGTTACATGTACACGGTCGGGCTGACCGACACCATTGCTCCCGACGATCAGGTCTTTGAATCGCAGGGGATCAAGCTGGTGGTTAGCGCCAAAAATCTGCCTTATCTGGATGGCCTGGAAGTGGATTACGCCAAGAAGGGCCTGAACGAAGGTTTCCGCTTCACCAATCCCAACGCCAAGGAGATGTGCGGCTGCGGCGAGAGTTTCAGCGTTTAAAAGCATTGGCTCTCCATATCATTGTCGTTAAAAAAGCCTGCTGGTTCTTGGCAGGCTTTCCATCGTAACGCCCCGGATTTGCAATTTTAAATCAGAATAATTCCTACTCCCACGCCGCCAGATCTGCCCGTAAAATCCGCACCCGCTGTAAAATCGCTTCACGTTTCAGGTTGAACCACACCATTCCCACGGTAATCGTTGCGCCCAAACCCAGCAGGATCAACGCCCGACTCAGGCTTTGGTCTGGATAAAAGCGCAGCAGTTGTCCCACTACATTCAAGATCAGAAACGCCACGCCTGCATAAAGAAACGCTCGAATACGCAGCGCGATGCCCGCAATAACGCCCAGCAACGCCAGCGCCAGCGCCAGCACGAAGACCCCCAATTCCGGTCGCAGAAATACATCCAATCCCGCCCCGGCGTAGAGTGCGCTTAAGGCCGCCAAGCGCGCTCCACTCAACACGCTCGGGCGTAATTCCCAGCGATGCAGATGCAAGAGCGCCAACACCGACACCGCTGCTGGGACAATGTAAAACTGCCACAGGCCGTAGCGTTCCGCCCACAGCGGTGCCCACAAATAGACTGCTCCGTTCAGCGCCAACACCCCTAGATACAACGGCCAGGGGTTACGCCATACGGTCGCCAGGGACAGATACAGCACCGCCGCCGCCAGCAACGTCCCGCCGGTCCAGACCGAGGCCAGTTGCCACGGCGCAGTCGCCAGCGCCAGCAACGGCAAAAGCAGCGCCAGCCGGTATAACGGTTGTAGCCCGGTGAAGCGATAGAGCGCCAAAGCGGCATAGCCTGCAGTTAGCAGCGCGACGGTATCGCCCACCGTCGCCGCTGTCAGGCCCAGCGTCAGCAGTCGGCCATACAACGCCAGCAAGCCCAGCAGACTCGCCGTGGCGTAAACCCACTGCGGCTCCTCCGGTCGCCGCCAGGCCCTGCGCAACGCCAACCCCGCCAACAGCAGCACTGCTGCACCGGCCGCCAACGAATCAATCACAGCGCCAAAGCGCCAGGGCGACGGCCCCCATCCCGTCAGGGCGATCACCACCGCGCCACCATGGATTGCTAGCCAAAACAACCCAAGCGCTAGCAACCAGCGCAGCGCCTCATTGACGCTGAACGCCACATCGGCGCCACGCATGACTGCATTGGCATCCGCAGGGTTAGCCTGCTCCGGCACGGCCCTTAACCATCGCCGTACCGCGAGGAACGCCAGCAACAACAGCACCGCCTGTAGGGCATACCAGGGTGCCAGTGCCACCCAGAGGCTCCAACCCGGAGCCGGGGCAGCCGCCAACCACGCGGTATGAGCGCCCGCCAGCGCCAGCCCCAAGCCCGCTTGTAGCCAGAATCTCCTCCCCTGCCACCCCCCCCGCAGCAGGGTGGCTACGGCTAACAACAGCAACGTGAGGGTGCAAACCAGCCAGGCGGAATCAGTCACCAGCAGCAACAGCATGAACCCCAAACTAAGCCCTGGCAGCGCCGTCAACCAAGGATCCAAGACGGAGCGTCCGACTTCCCAACGGGGCGGGCTGTAGCGCCACGCCAGCAGTAACACACTATGCCAAAGCGCCGCCGCCAGCGGCAGCCAAGGCAACGGCATGGCCAGCTCCATCCAAACCGCCAATCCGGCCGCGCTCAGCGCCAGCACCAGCACATGTGCAGTCACGCGCACTGGCCGCAACCAGCCGGTGTGACCCGCTGTCGCCGCCAGCAGGATGGCGAACCCCGTCAAGCGCCCGGATGACGGCGCGCGCACCCACGCGCCATCCCATACTAGAGCGCTGGCCTCCAGCCACAGTAGAAGCGACAGCAGCCCTAGCAACACTGCAAACGGCACCCAGAATAGTGGAGTTGCCAGTTCGGATTGACGCCAGCCCAGGCGTTGCGCTACCCAGGAGCCGTAGCACCGCCATAAGGCACCCAGCAGGAATAATAAATTCAACCACAGCAGCGCCGCGATCACACCGTTGAGCGGAACACCGCGCCGGTCATTCAGCACCTGCCAAACCCATTCCAGCGCACCGCTCGCCACCACCCCGCTGGCAGTCAGCGCTGCCACTGCCAGCCAGGCCAAACCAGGCCAGGCGCTATTGCGCAGCAACAGCAACAGATAAAGCGCCAAGCCGCCCAACCACCCGGCAGACGACAGCACCCCAGCCAGTACTCCGACCGCCCCGCTCCCCAAGACACTCAGCAGGCCTAGTAGCGGCCAAGCCACCGGATCCACCGCCCAACCCGACCAGCGGGCGTTCCAACGCGGCAGCAGCACATTGCCGCCAATCCAGAGCGCATAGCCCCAGACCAGCAGCAGCCACACGGTGGCAGGCGCCTCCAAGCTAAAGCGGCCCGCCAGACTGGCGACCAAGGCGCTGAGCAGCACCGGCAAACCCCAGCCGCGCCAGACCGCAGCGTTCGGCCAGGGTCGCGCCACGGGTAACAGGGCGAGGCACAGCAAGGCCAGCAAGCCCGGCAGGCGCAGATCGGCGCTCAGAAAACCCAGCACGGCACCGGCCAAGGCCAGCACGTATAGCCCACTACTGGTCATCGCCAACGGCCCACGCCAATAGCGCAGGGCACTGGCGCCTGGCGCTTCTAGCCCGACCGCCGCCCCGCTGAGCACCAGACTGAGCAACACATTACTCAGCGGCTGGCTTAGACCGAATAACACGACGGGAGCCGAACCGTGGCCAATCAACCACACGCTGACGGTTAGAGTGACCAGGGCGGCAGCAGCGTAAGAGGCAGCCTGATAATGGCCGCTTATCAACCCGAACAGCGCCAGACTCAGCGCCAAAGCTGGCCCCAGTTCCGGCACCGACCAGCCTGACCAGGCCAACGCTGGGCTGGCGGCCACCGTGGCCGTGGCGATCAGCAAGGCACAGTCGCGCACACTGTGCTCAACCTGCTGCCGACCGCCCCCGCCATCCGACGTTGTCCACGCCAGCACCCGCGCCACCCGCTGCGTCAACGGGTGATCCAATGCCACGAGGCCCAGCCGCCAAACCAGCAGCGCGTACAGCACGGCCACAGCCCACAGCCATGGCAGCGTCCAACCGATACGCTCCAGTCCAACCAGCAGCCCTGCCAAAGCCACCAGCATCGGCAGCGCTACCCAGCGGAACCGCCGGAAATAGCCCATGAGCATTAGGCCGGTCAAGGCGGCCAAACTCGCAATCCAAGGCCAGGACCCGGGTGGATCGCCCATCACCCAGCGCTGGCCAAGATGAATCAAGCCCAGGCTCCATAACAGCGCCATAGCCTGTTCCAGCGGTGTGCGCAGCAGCGTCGCCCACTCTGACTCCACCGTGGGGTCTTGCTGCTCATCGCCAAATAAGACCTCGCGCAGGGAGTCACGCCGCGCCCAACGCCACAGCACACCCCACAACGCCAGCACCGCCACTAGTTCGCTTAAGCCGGTGCTCGCCCCAGGGAAATAGCTGCGCTTAAGCAGTGCCCCGAGGCCGCCGACACAGAGCAGCGCGCCGTAGAACAGCGCTTGCCGCCGTAACGCTAGACTGAGCCACAACAGCAACGCACCGGCCAGGGCCAGCGCCAGCAACGGCTCCCACCGTCCCAGCCAAGTCGGCCACAGCGTGAACACCGTCAGGCCCAGCGCCAACCCGATGTTCAGCAGCGCGCTGGACAAGAACACCGTTCGACTGATGGCCGTCTGGCGACGCTCCTGCAGACCCAGTGCGCTCCAGAGCGCCGCCAGCCCCAACCCACCAAATGCTGTCTGCACTTCCCACACCGGCGCTAGTCCCGCAGGCGCTACCGCAACCGCCACCAGGGCCAGCAAGGGCGCAGCGGCATCGGCCCAGGCCCAGCGCGGGTCTGCCTCTGGCAACGCCAGCGCAAGGCGCACCGCAGCGTACGCCAGCACCGCCGCCAGCGCGGCGGTGCTGCACCCCAACCAGCCCGGTGCGCTCCACAGCAAACTCCAGCCGGTCACACCCAGCAACAAAGCACCGAAGGCGATCAGGCATTGCAAGGCGATGGCGCGTGAATGCGCGCCGACCCAGCGGCTCATTCCCAGCAGGGCCAACAACCCCGGCAAGCTGAACAGTCCATGCCAGGCCGGCGGCGCGGTCTGCGCCAAGCCATAGCCATATAACCCGGCCACACAGCCGCATAATAAGTACAGCGGCGGCAAGGTACGATAGCGCCAGGTCACCCACCCATACAGCACCGCGCCCATGGCCAGGGTCAACATCGCTATAGGCGCAAACTGGACGGCGATCGCCACCGCGACAGCAGACAAGCTGTACAAGACGAAGCTGAAACGCGACAGGAAAGCGTATTTATGGACCCAGTCCTTGAGCGCCGCGTCCACCGGGAACAGCAAGCCGCACAACGCCATCAGGAACGGCCCGGCGTAACCGGCCGGCAATGGCCCTGGCCAGACCCAGGTCAAATGCACGAACGAGACGGTGGCGGTGTACACCAGTAGCCCTGCGGCGTAATAGGCGGTGCGCTGCCGATCCACGAACAGCCGTTGCAGCCATTGCTCGGTGAAGGCGCGCAAGCCGTAACCGAGCAGCCCCAATAACAAACCGTGCACGACGGCCAGCGCTGGCCAACCCGGCACCCACAATGCCAGTGGCGCGGCCAACTGCACCGCCGCCAGCGCGGTTAGCAGCCACGGATAGCGCCCCATCAAGGTTCGATCCATTAAGCCACTGACCAGGAGCGCGGCCCAGACGAACGCCGCCAGCGTACCTGCCACCACCACCACGCTAAAAACCAAGAGCAAACCACTACCCGCGCTGGCGCCGACCAAGCCTACAGCGACCGCCAGGTCCAGCGGTGCCAGCAACAGCCCCAACGTCAGCAACATGCCACTGGCAACCCCCAGTTCTGGGCGCTTACGGCGGAACTGATAGCCGGCCCAAAGTAAGAAAGCCGTTGCGCACAATAGGCTGACGAAGACCACCAGGGCATTGAGAAAACCACGAGTAGTGGCGATCAAAAATAATGCACCGGCAATAAAGCAGAATCCGCCGATAAACCAGCCGATGTTCTGCGCCAAAAAAGGTGCAATCAGACGTGGCCAGCCGGACACCGCATGGAGCACTCGTTCCAGGGGATTGGGTTCGGCGGGACGCCAATCGGCCGCGTAGGCTACAGCCGGTTCCCACGCCGAACTGGGAGCCGACGCGACGATTGGCGGGCGGCTGGTATGGGCCGATGGGGATGCTGAGGGTTCGCTGGGTGGCGCTGGCTCCAATGGTTCCAGGCTCAGCACCGGCGGCTGGGAAGATTGCCGCGCCTGCGGATGGAACGAGGGCAAAGGAGTGGACTTGCCGATTTCGCGCGCATCTTCTGAGCTATCTACACGGGGTGAAAAATCAGGCGTGATCCGACCTGGCGCAGCGTTAGGTTGTGACGCGACGGACTGCCAAGGTGGCGATCCCGGTGGCGCGGCGCTGCCTTGCGCCAGCAGGTTCCAGGCCAGGGCACGGCGGACTTGCCACACCGAGTCGCCGGGCGACACGCCGCCCCGCCGTAGATGCTGCGTCCACAATTGATCCAACGCCTCGCTAAGTTCCTGGTGGCGCGCTTCGGCCAAGGTCCCGGAATCCGCCAACCGCTGTAGCTCCAGCCGCAACAGCAACAGATTTTCCAGATCGCTAGGCGCATAGCGCTGGCCGTCGCTCGCCACCCATGCGGGTGCAATAGGGGTGCTGTCGGGCCGGGTATCGGTGGTAGCTGCTAGGGTTAGCCGCTGTCGGAGTTCGCGTACTTGGCCACGCGCCACCAAAAACGCAACTAGCAGAATGATCGGTGAAATCAACCATGCCACCGCCAACATGCCCAGAAAAACCCAGTCCACCTTGCACCCTCCCTCTATCGTGGTTCACGCCAGCGCCAGTACCCTCTGTTACTCCTTGTGAACCTCCTTTCTCAGCGCCGCTAGTTCAGCCTCGACCTCGCTATCCGCCTCCATCTTCAGGAACTCGCGTTCGGCTGGGCTGTAGTCGCCATACACTTCGGCCCGCGCCTCCATCTGTGCTTCCATTTCCCCCACCTTGTCGGCCATGCGGCCAAAGGAGTGGTTGAGATCAAGCCCGGTCTGGAAGCGATCGGTAATTTTGTCCATCTGCGCGCTGGCCTGGGCGGCCCGTTGCCGCGCCACCAGACTGCCTTTTTTGAAGCGCGCTTCCTCCAGCTTGGTTTCCAAGGCCCGCAACTGCGCTTTTAAGCGCTCACTGGTGCGGCGAGCCGACTCCCAAGAGGCTTGCAGGCTGGCGGCGGTGCTCTCGTGTTCCTTTTTGCGCAGCAAGGCTTCTCGCGCCAACATGTCGTTGCTGTTCTCCATCGCCCGTCGCGCCCGGTTGTGCCAGTCATCGGCCTGCCGCCGCTGGCTATTCAGCTCCTTGGCCAACTGTTTTTCACTCGCCACGGCGTCGATCACACCCTCGCGGGCGCTAGTGACGTTTTCTTCCATCTCCCGGATAAGCTGCTTGATCATCCGCTCCGGGTCCTCAACTCGATCCACCAGATCGTTGAGATTGGCGGTCAGGACATCGCTAATGCGCTTGAATATATTACCCATGACGGTCTCCAGAGCTGGTTTGGTGAAGGGATAAGTATCGGCTGAGTATAGTGGACTAAAATTTACCTGAACACCGTTCAATTTAAATTTTTCGCATAAGCAAAAAACCAGCCCCTGCGGATTCGCAACAACCCTTTGTACCACCGTCAGACCCCATTGAAAAAATAGGCCAAGGCATCCCGCAATCGGGTCTCCTCGGCAGCCAGACCAGCGTACTCAAAATGTCCGGCCCGCAACGCAAACAATTCCTTGGGGCCAGCCAGTGCATTAAACACCGCAAATTGCCCAGGCGGCGGCACCACCGGATCAAAACCAGCAGCGGCGACATGCACAGGAATCCGTAAATGCCGGGCCGCTACCGCCGCGTCAAAATAGCGCAAGGTCGCCAAAGCTTGGCCGTTCTGCTGTTGGTATAGCCGCACCGCTTCGCCGCTGCCGATACAGGGTAATGCCATCCGCAAGGGTTGATGGCCAAAGGTCGGCACATTCAAATGCACGCGATGAAAGCGCGCGTCCCATGGCAACGCCATCGCTCCCACGCCCCCGCCAAAGCTGGTGCCCAGATAGTCCAATCGGCGCGCGGCCATCGGGAACAGTTCCAGCAATGCCGAGGCGGCGCACCACACCGTATCGGCCGCGCAACCACCCAACACGTAGCTTTCGCGCCGCCCAATGCCGTGCAGAATGTGCTGGTTAGGATCGGCGGGAACGTCAGCGCGGGCGCTGCGGGAGATGCCGCGCGCGCAGGGAAAAATCAGCGCGGCGTGCTCAAACGGCAACGCAAAATCCGGTTCTTCCCGCCCACCGTAGCCATGGCTCACCACCACGCCGCGCTCGACAGATGCGTTGCGAGGCCGAGTCAACCAACCGCCAATCCGCACGCCATCCAGCGAACTAAATTCCACCGTGAACACCCGCACGCGCGTATGCGGACTAGGCACTTCCCGTAGCGTTGGCGCGGTGGTCACGAGCCGGGCGCGGGCGGAGAGCGCGCGCCAGAAAGCCACGAAATCCGCTGGTTCCTGCGGCGCGACCACCGCTAATAAGGTATTCAAATCGTAGCCATAGGCCGGGTCAAAGGGATAATCGTGATGGAACATAACGACCTGTACCAATAAAATTCAGGCGATTGAAGGATATCGATGCGTTTTATGCGCTATGCAGCTTGGAGTGCACTCCAAGCTTAAGCTAGACTGAGCGCAAGCGAGATTCACGACAAGATATCCCGCCGTGTCTCCGATTCATCAAGCGATTCAGAGGACTGTATTCATGCCGAAAAAGAAAGGCTCAGCCGAGACCACTGCTGACGAGAAGTCCAGCAAAACCACCAAGAACACCACGGCAGCCACCAAACCTGCTGCGGAAACGAAAGCACCCCCCAAAGCTCCTAAAAAAACGACAAAGGCACCAGTGGCTAAAGCGGAAAAACCCGCCGCTGCAAACAGCACGGCGGAAACTGCGAAAGCGCCAGCGCCTAAAGCGGAAAAACCCGCTGCGCTGACTGAACCCGTTAAAACCGTGATCATCGCCCGCTTCGATGTCGGCCACGGTAATAACCTCTATATTCGCGGCGACGGTCACAGCCTGAGCTGGGAAACCGGGGTACGGATGGAGAATATGGGTGGCGATGCCTGGCAGTGGACCACCACCGAAGCGCGCGAGGGCGTCCTGGCGTTTAAGCTGCTCATTAACGATGAAATCTGGGCCGTCGGTGAGAACATGACAGCCTCGTTCGGTGAAACTACCAGTTTTCATCCATCGTTTTGACTGGGCTGGCCCCACAGCTAACGACCGGTTGTCAGATCATGCGGCAGCCGGTTTTTTGGCCTTCATCAGTTTATGCTTCCCGCCGCAGCCGATTCCACTCCGCCAGCGACCGCGTAACGCAATCCTCCAGCGCCACACCCGTAAAGTAATTGCCGGTGAGGGCCAGCCGGGTTCCAGCCAATGCTTTATCCAGCGTCGCGATCCGCAGCGCATGGCCGACGCGCAAGGCTGGCAAGACGTTGCTTTTGGAGACCACGTTTTCCCTGTTTAATGCAGCGTGGGGGACATTGCACACCTCGGCGATACGAGTCCATTGCTCTTCTTCATCCAGAACGCCGGGCCGGAAATGGAAGGTGAAAGCCCGATAGCGGCTATCCGGCACCGTATCCCGCGACACAACGGAATAAAACGCCTCATCCCGCCCGATAAGCCCCGCCACCAACGGCAAGGACAGCCGCTCCACCGGTAGCGCCACCCCCACCGACTCTACGGTGGCTACGCCGATCTCCGCCAGCCCGCCAGCAATCACCGGAAAAGCGGTGCTGAGCAAGGCGGCGGCCATCGCAACGGGCGTCGCCAGGCACAGTCGACGCGCAACGTAAGCGCCTTGCGCCGTGTGGACCTGGAAATCGTCGCCGACGCGAGCAATCGTCTGCACGGTTTGCCCCCATTCGATGTACAAGCCCGGCTGATTCGCTAACAGATCAGCGATGGTTTGCATTCCACCCGGCAGGGTGAAACCGCGCACAACCTCTTTGCGCCGCAGTCGGCGACGGAATAGCGCTTCGGCGGGAAAGTCGCTGGCGGGTTGACAGAGCACAGCATCAAAGGCCGGCCCAAAGACAGCGGCATAATTGCGTCGGCCCACAATAGCACCATAGTAATCAGCGACACTGCGACCGCTCTTGCGCCGCCCCGCCAGTCGCACGGGCGCAAGCAGCAGTTCCGTAACCGCCAACTGGGAAGCGATGGTACGAACCGCGCCGTTTGCAAACAGCCGAAACCCCACCTTGGCCCGGGGCTGCAATTGACCCAGCGCACCCACCGCTTCCAGCAGCGCCAACAAATTTCCGTAAGAGTTGAAGGCGCTATGCGCGCCCAATTCCAGCCAGAATCCGTCCAGCGCCCCCCCAAAGCGGTGAGAATGCAGACAACCGCCCGGCCGGTGCTCCTGCTCCAGCACCAGCGTCTTCCAGCCAGCCGCCGCCGCATAATGCGCCATACTCAGGCCACTGACGCCAGCGCCAATAATTAACAGCTCATAGTCAGCCATGTTGGCATCCAGGGGAAACGGTGCTGGCGATTCTCGGCAAGACCAAGAGACGGGTCAAGCGGAGTCCGCGCTACTCCCTAGAGTCGCGCTGGAGCTTTAGGCAAACCGAATGCTTTACTTTCTCACCACGGGAGGTCTGTATGAAGATTAGGTCCTATTTCGCCGCTACCTTATTCCAGGGCAAGACGGTGTTTGTAACTGGCGGCGGCAGCGGCATCAATCTTGGCATTGCGCGCAATTTTGCCGCAGTCGGCGCGCAGTTGGGCATCTTGGGTCGGTCGCAGGAAAAACTGGATACGGCGGCGGCGGAGCTGCGAGCCTTGGGCGCGCGCGTTTCCACTCATTCCGCCGATGTGCGCGACTACGTTGCGGTGGAAAACGCCATGTATCAGTGCCGCGATACGCTTGGCCCGATCCATACCCTGGTCTGCGGCGCGGCCGGTAATTTCCCCGCCGCCGCCGAACAGATCAGTCCCAACGGTTTCAAGGCGGTGGTCGACATTGATCTGCTCGGCAGCTTTCACGCCTGCCGCGCCGCGTTCGAGCAATTGAAGGCTACGCAGGGCAACATCCAGTTTGTCTCGGCGGGACAGGCATTCATTCCTTACGCTTGGCAAGCGCATGTGGGAGCAGCCAAGGCTGGCATCGATCATCTGATGCGCAATCTGGCCTTGGAATGGGGTCGCTTCGGCATCCGCTGCAACAGCATCGCGCCTGGCCCCATCGCCGGCACGGAAGGCATGCGGCGACTCGCTCCGGCCGGTGTGGCCGAGAAATTGACGCAAATGATTCCACTGGGCCGCTTCGGCACCCCGGATGACATCGGTCAAGTAAGCGTTTTTCTGGCGTCGCCACTAGCGGCCTATATCACCGGAACGCTGATCGTCGCGGATGGCGGCCAAAACCTGGCCGGCTCCGGTGCATGGACCCAATTGGTTCTGGAGGAAAGCGCTAAAAACCATCGTTGAGATTAAAATAAGCGCAGTGGCGGCGCGTGGCTTGGATACACCCCTACAACCGCTGTTGCAGCACTGCTGTAATTTCAGCGTCGCTTAAAACCAAGGGATTGGTTTTCATGCTGCCGCCGCGCGAGTGGGCAACGATGCGCCCGAAGTCACTTTCTCGAATCCCGTAGGCGCGCAATTGGGGCAAAGCCAACCGGTCGGTCCAGTCGTCCAACAACGCTTGCAGCGCGGCATGCGATTCTTCGGCGGTGGCAAAATGCCGCCCGTGCAGGAGATCGCCGGCGCGGGCGTACTTGCGCCAGGACGGATGGTCGGACTCGCGGTCCCGCAGCGCGGTCAAATTGACGCAGGTGGCGGCGCCGACCAGGGTGCCGCAGACCACGCCGTGGGGGATCGGAAAGTACGCGCCGAGCGGCGAGGCCAGACCGTGCACCGATCCCAACCCAGTCTGCGCCAGGCACACGCCCGACAGCAACGCGGCGTAGGCCAAGCGCGAGCGTCCGGCGGCGGCCTGCTCCCCGCCGTCGTACCAGGCGAACAAACCGTCACGCACCGCTTTCAAGCCGCTTTCGGCCAGCGCATCGGTGAAGGGGTTGGCTTTGATGGAAACGTAGGATTCCAGCAATTGGGTCAGCGCATCCATCGCGTTGGCGGCGATCTGCAGCTTAGGACAGGTCGCCAGCAGATCGGGGTCGAGCAGGGCGACTTCCGGCACCAGCAGATCATGACGGAAGGATTTTTTGAAACCGTTTGGGCCGCGCGCGCTCAGTACGGCGTTTTTGGTCGCTTCGCTGCCGGTGCCGGCGGTGGTCGGCGCGGCGATGAACGGCAGGGCGGGGCCGTGATAAGGTTTTTCCGGCCCGACCCCTTCCAGATAATCCATCACCGAATCGCCGACCGGCAACAGGCCGGCAATCGCCTTGGCGGCGTCCAGCACGCTGCCGCCGCCGATGCCGACGACAACCTGAATGTCGGATTCACTGAATTGACGGACGGCGCCATCCACCAGTTGCGGCGAGGGTTCATCGCCGACCCGCACCATCTCCCAGGCGATACCAGCCTTTTCCAATCCTGACATCAGCGGTGGCCAACTGGGCGATTCGACGAACGAGCGTTGGCCGGCGACCAGCAAAGCACGCTTGCCGTAGGGGGCGATCAGACCGGGGAGTTTGATGATCGAGCCAGCGCCGAATTCGATGCGCGGCAGACGGGCGATGGAGAACGGCTGGATCATGAGCAGTTACTCCTTTGGCGGGCAGGGGCAAGAGACAGCGCTATGTCTCCGCCCCGCGGGCCGGTTTGACCGGAAAGGGACGTTTAGAACCCGTACAGGGCCTTATATTCGGCGTCGCGGCCGGCGATCAGTTGGGCGAGATTGAGCACCACCTTGCATTGCTTCCAGGTGGCGTCGTCTTGCATCTTGCCGTCGATCATCACCGCGCCGCTGCCGTCGGGCATGGCTTCGACCACCCGCTTGGCCCAGGCCACTTCTTCCGGTTTGGGGCTGAACACTCGCTTGGCGATCGCGATTTGATTGGGGTGCAGGGTCCAGGTGCCGACGCAGCCCATCAGATAAGCGTTGCGGAACTGGTCCTCACAGGCCGTCAGGTCGGCGATGTCGCCGAACGGGCCGTAAAAGGCCAGCGCGCCGACGCTGGTGCAGGCGTCAACCATCTTGCCGATGGTGTAGTGCCACAGATCCTGCTGGGCGGTGGGGCGCGGCGCGTCGGGATTCTTGGGATCGGGATCGGTGCGCACCAGATAATCGGGATGGCCGCCGCCGACGCGGGTGGTCTTCATCCGTCTGGACGCGGCGAGATCGGCCGGACCGAGGCTCATGCCCTGCATCCGGGGGCTGGCGTTGGCGATGTCATCGACATTGGCCACGCCGAGCGCGGTTTCCAGGATGGCGTGGAGCATCAGCGGTTTTTTGACGTTGTATTTGGCCTCCAACTGCGCCAGCAGTTGATCGGCGAAGTAGATGTCCCACGGTCCCTGCACCTTGGGCAGCATGATCACATCCAGCTTGTTGCCGATTTCACCGACCAGCCGGACCAGATCATCCAGAAACCACGGGCTGTCGAGACTGTTGACCCGCGTCCACAACTGGGTGTCGCCGAAATCGACGCTCTTGCCAATTTTGACCAGGCCTTCGCGGGCGGCTTCCTTGCGATCGATCGGCACGGCGTCTTCCAGATTGCCGAGCATGATGTCCACGTTTTTGGCGATGTCGGGTACCTTGACCGCCATCTTTTCATTGCTGGGATCAAAAAAGTGAATCATCCGCGAGGGCCGTACCGGAATTTCGCGCAGCGGTTCGGGAGCGCCAACCACCTTGGCTTTAAAAAAGTCGCGGGGACTACGCATAGGTTTTCTCCTTTGGTTAAATCGTAATCAGGTTAGGGAATGGGCTGACCAGCTCGCTACGGTCGAGTGCGCCCGTATTTTTGTGGAACAGCATGTTCCCATGTTTATCGCAAATCCAAAATTCTCTGGCGCCACGGGCGAAATACAATTCCTTTTTTTCGTCCATTTCCGCGAGGGTGTTGGAAGGCAACAGGATTTCCACGCAGAGTTCCGGCGCTTCCTGAAAGGGGGTTGTACCGCGATTTCGGCGCATGAAATCGTCTGACGCCCAAGCCACGTCGGCGACCGTCACCCCTTCGCGGGTTTGGATCGAGCATTCGCTGATGATCGTGCCAGCAGCCAGTAGCCGGCTCAACAGCGTCACGATTTTCGCCTGATACATCCCGTGTTCGTTGGTGGCCGGACTCATGACGATATGGCCCCATTTGTCGGTTTGTATCTTGAAGGGGAGGTCTTTGAGAACCGGATCGTTACAGATTTCAGCCCAACTCATCGGTTTTCCCCATGCTGTCGAGGCCAGTTGTCGATCTTTTCAGCCCTCGTATTTCTTGAGCAGCATTTGCGCCGCCACGGTGGGCGGGATGTGGCCTTGAAGCACGCCATTCTCCACTTCGGCGCGAATGCCGCCGACGCCTTTGTGATTGAAGAAGCTGGCGCGCAAATGCTCCTCGACCATGGAGTATACCCAATCCAGCGTTTGCCGTTGCCGCCGCTTGTCGAACGCGCCGCTTTCGGTGACCTGTTGGCGGAACTCGCTGATCACTTTCCAGATGGCGTCGATGCCTTCGCCGGTCAGCGCGGAACAGGTATAGGCCTTGGTGTACCAGCCCTCGGTGGCGGGGGCGAGGTAGTGCAGCGCCCGGTTGTAATCGGCGCGGGCGGCGTTGGCCTTGATCTTGTTGTCGCCGTCGGCCTTGTTGACCAGCAGGGCGTCGGCCAATTCCATGATGCCTTTCTTGATGCCCTGCAATTCGTCGCCCGCTCCGGCGATCATCAGCAGCAGGAAGAAATCGACCATCGAGCGGACGGTGGTTTCGCTCTGGCCGACCCCGACGGTTTCGACGAGGATCACGTCGAAGCCGGCGGCCTCGCAAACGAGGATCGTTTCCCGGCTTTTGCGGGTCACGCCGCCCAAGGTGCCGCTGGAGGGTGAGGGGCGGATGAAGGCCCGCAAATCCCGCGAGAGCAGTTCCATCCGGGTTTTATCGCCGAGGATGCTGCCACGGGTGACCGTGCTGCTGGGATCGACCGCCAGCACCGCGACCTTGTGGCCCTGTTCGCACAGGTGCAGGCCGAGGGCTTCGATGAAGGTACTTTTGCCCGCGCCGGGCACCCCGGTGATGCCGATACGGATCGATTTGCCGGTGTGGGGCAGCAGTTGCCGCAGCACGTTCTGACCCATCTCGAAGTGGCTGTGGGCGTTGCTTTCCACCAGGGTAATAGCCTGCCCCAGCACGTTGCGGTCGCCTGCCAATACCCCTGTGACGTATTCATCCACCGTCAGGCGGCGGCGACGCGGCGTGTGCGCTCGCGGCACGGCGATACTGGCCTGGCCGGGAATGCCGTCATGGCCACCTTCCACGCCATCCATGACCGAGGTGGTGAACTCCTTGCCGGCATTTTCAGGAACCCAGTCGGGTTTGTGATGTTTTTTGGTCATGGCTGCTTCGTGGCGAGAATTGACGTGAGTTGGAAACCGTTAAGTCAGACATCGGAAGGTTTTTTGATGATTGACTTCGCTAAATTTTCGTTGATTTCCGCATGGCGGGGTACGGGTTGAGATTGAGAGGTTTTCGGATTGGTGTGCCAATCGTGTGCGCCACCGTGCCGAACCAAAGCGCATCCCATATCGGTAAGACACTTGATCAGGTCGCGTCTTTTCATCAATCCACGATCATCTCTTCTACTTTACGGATGTAGGGAACTTCATCCGATTCAATATCCCAGAGGAGGCTTTTTAGATTTTCGATCAGTTCTTCTTTTGATAATCCCTAGGTCTGATAGTCTGGATAATCATTTATAAAACCTAAAAAGAAATCCGGCTCTTTCCAGTAGGTGAATTGGATTTCATAGTTCACGCAAGTTTAAAGGTCTGGATTTCCCTTCGGCAATTTGCTTTTTCGCCAGACGCGCCATCTCGATGAGCTTCGGCTGAGTTTTATTAAAAAGCGCATCCCAGCGGAGTTCATCGTGTATCTCCAGTAGATAACTCCGAAGGTGTTCTAAAACCTGGTTTTGTGCCGATTCTGGCAGCAGTTCCATCATTTTCACAACTGTTGCGATAGCTTCGGATGTCATTTTAATCACTCTGTATTTGAATTAATCAATCAACCATCGGCATTATTCAATTCCGGCGGGTTACGCTGCGCTAACCCGCACTAAGTATTTTTTCTACGAATTTGCATGGCTAGGGTGCTTATTCCTTCCAGGCTTTTCTCTGGCCATAGTTTTCTTTGCCATACCGTATAGTCGAAGGGTTCCCGTAGAATGAGGCTAATAAATCTTTCAGCCTGAACTTCACCCAAAGCTTTAACTAACGCTTCAATTCCTTGTAGCTTAATCTCGGTATCAGTCATTGTATTCATCAATAATTTTAACCATGTTGATTGGATTGATTACTTTGATCTGAGTGGAATTCGAGAGTTTCTTAATGATCTTGTCATCTGTTGTCAGAAAGTAACTTGCCTTGCCTTCTAGTGCTGATGCGACATGTAAAGCATCTTTTGGTCTAATAGCCTCTTTTATCAGAGAGCTTGCCATCATCAATAAGTTATGGCTTTCCTCAACGTCAAGGACAGCAAAATTTTTCCATTTTTCTATCGCTCTTTTTCTTTCCATAAATGGGTTTTGTTCATTTTCAAAATCCAAAATATAAGACCACACTAACTCTATTTTCTGCTGTCTGATTTTCTCTTGAATGTACAGCTTCGCCTCGGATTCCAGTCGGATACGAATTTGCCTCTGATCATCAAATGGCCGGTTAAAGGCACAGTTGTCAAGATATATTCTTTTTACCAGCATACACCATGAGCAGTATAGTTTCAGTTGTGCAAAAGGGCGGATTAGGGTATTAATCCATAATCCGCCGGTTTTTTAATCATTGAATTTCGGCGGGTTACGCTAAGCTAATCCACGCTACGTGCTAGATACTTCCATTATTTTAGTTTGCGAAGCTGACTACAACGCCTATCTATAAATCTCAATATAATAAGACCATCTTTCGCACAAGGAGCTAAATCCTTCATACGATCATCCCAAGTTAATATATTCCCTTGTTCAAGCTTTGCCATCTCATGAAGTGCTTTATTTCTTATGAAGCGCCAACTATCGAGATTTTTGGTAACAAAATCTTTTAATTGGCTGTCAGCTTCGACTTTATTGATTTCACTAATAAGCTGACCTAATGTTTTAAATCCAAAATCTGAACCTTTCAAGAAGGTAAGGCGGCTTTCGAGGCGATCAGAGATAAGACTTTCAATGATTGAAATTGCTTCTAAATAAAACTCTTGTTTAATAGATTCGTTAATTCTCGCATATGCCCGCTTATAAAGTTGATATCTTGTTATTCCAATATTATTGCCTGCTGTTGCTATCGCGCGAGTCCTATTTTTAGGTTTTAAAGCCATTATTGCTTTGCCTTCCAATCTGAAGCAGGGTGGGCAATGCCACCCTGCCATATTTCACCTCACCCTCACGCCGCCAGGCGCTCGTTCAACTCCACCAACACCTTCTGCGCGGCGACCGGAATCACCGTACCGGGGCCGAAGATGGCGGCCGCGCCGTTGGCCTTGAGGTACTCGTAGTCCTGGGCGGGAATGACGCCACCGATGACCACCATGATGTCTTCGCGGCCCAGCTTCTTCAGTTCGCCGACCAGTTGCGGCAACAAGGTCTTGTGACCGGCGGCCAGCGAACTCATGCCGACCACATGCACGTCGTTTTCCACCGCCTGTCGGGCGACTTCCTCCGGCGTCTGGAACAGCGCGCCGATGTCCACGTCGAAGCCCAAATCGGCGAACGCGGTGGCGATGACCTTCGCGCCCCGGTCGTGGCCGTCCTGACCCAGCTTGGCGACCAGAATGCGCGGGCGACGACCTTCGTTCTTCTCGAACTCGTCGGCCATCTTGCGCACGGTGGCGATTTCATCCGCTTCGCCGAACTCGCTGCTGTACACCCCGGAAATGGCACGGATAACGGCCTTGTGCCGACCGAACACCTTTTCCATCGCATCCGAGATTTCGCCCAATGAGGCGCGAGCGCGGGCCGCTTCCACCGCTTTTTCCAGCAGATTGCCGGAACCGGCGTTGGCCGCTTCGGTGATGGCGTTCAGACACGCCTTGACCTTGGCCTCGTCGCGGTTGTTGCGCAGCTTGTGCAGCCGTTGCACCTGGGCTTCACGCACGGCGGTATTGTCGATGCTCAGAATATCCAGCTTGTCTTCCTTGGTCA
>JBATSQ010000041.1:0-18985 GCA_049293375.1 Candidatus Contendibacter sp. | reverse complement strand
CTGTCCTGATCGCAATCACATCCAGCGGCGGAGGATATATGGCTGAGCATTACGATCTGATCGTTATTGGCGGTGGCAGCGGTGGCCTGTCCGTGGCGGAACGGGCCGCCAGTTATGGCGCGCGTTGCGCCCTGATCGAAGCAGATCGCCTCGGCGGCACCTGCGTCAACGCCGGTTGCGTGCCCAAAAAAATCATGTGGTACGCCGCCCATCTGGCGCATGCGCTGGATGATGCCGCCGGCTACGGTTTTCGGCTGGACTATTTCGGCTTTGACTGGAAAAAGCTGAAAGCTGCCCGCGATGGATTTGTGCGCGACATCAACCACTGGTACGTGGGCTATCTAGCCCAGGCTGGAGTGACCTTAATCCAGGGTTTTGCCCGGTTTGTCGATGCCCACACCTTGGCGGTGGGCGATCGGACGTTCAGCGCCGAGCACATCGTCCTCGCTACCGGCGGGCGGCCACGGATTCCGCAGGTACCCGGCGCGCACTTTGGCATCACGTCAGATGATTTTTTCACGCTGAACGCATGCCCACCCCAGGTCGCTATTGTGGGCGGCGGTTACATTGCGGTTGAGCTGGCCGGGATGCTGCAAGCACTGGGTGCCGAGGTGACTTTATTGGTGCGGGGCGATTCGGTGCTGCGCTCCTTTGACGCCATGATCCGCGAGCAGTTGCTTGAACGGTTACGCGAGGATGGTATGAGCGTGTTGACCGGTACTCAGGTCCGGGCGGTAACGCGGTCGACCGACGGCCCGTTGCAGGTGCGGTGCGGAGGCGCTATTGAGTCGCTGCAAGTTGATACGCTGCTCTGGGCCATCGGCCGCGTTCCCAATACGGATACCCTGAATCTGGCGGCCACCGGTATCGCGGTGAGCGCTGATGGCAGTGTTCCCACCGATCCCTACCAGAACACCACGGTTCCTGGCCTGTACGCCATTGGCGATATAACCGTGCAGCCTCATCTGACCCCGGTGGCCATCGCCGCCGGCCGTCGCTTGGCGGACCGTCTATTTGGCGGCCAGCCGGAGCGACGGCTGGTGTATGAGAATATCCCCAGTGTAGTCTTCAGTCATCCGCCCATCGGCGTGATCGGCTTGACCGAAGAGGAAGCCCGCGCCCAGCACGGTGACGCGGTGCGGATTTACCGCACCCAGTTCCGCCCCATGTACCACGCCTTTACCGCGCGCCCGACGCAGACGCTGATGAAGCTGGTGTGCATCGGTGCGGACGAGCGGATCATCGGCTGTCATCTGATCGGTGAGGTTGTCGATGAAATGTTGCAAGGCTTCGCGGTAGCCATCCGCATGGGGGCCACCAAGCGCGATTTTGACGAGACGGTAGCGATCCACCCGACCAGCGCCGAAGAGCTGGTGACGCTGCGCTAAGGTTTCAGTGAGGTTTCCCATGGCGGTTCGTTCCTTTGAGCAGCAGACTCCGCGCATCCATCCAACAGCTTTCGTGGATCCGACCGCCGTGGTGATCGGCGATGTGGACATTGGCGAGGACAGCTCGGTCTGGCCGCTGTGCGTCATTCGCGGCGATGTGCAGCAGATCCGCATCGGCGCGCGCACCAGTATTCAGGATGGCAGCATCGTGCACGTCACGCACGACAGCCGGTTTTGTCCAGGCGGTCAGCCGACCGTGATCGGCGATGGCGTCACCGTCGGACACAAGGTGATTTTGCACGCCTGCACCATCGGCGATTACTGCCTGATCGGGATGGGTGCCATCATCATGGATCAGGCGGTGGTGCAAGCGCGGGTTATTATTGGCGCGGGCAGTGTAGCGCCGCCGGGCAAACGCTTGGAAAGCGGTTATCTGTATGTGGGTAGTCCAGTCCAGAAAGTTCGGCCGTTGCAGGCGCGAGAACTGGAATTTTTAGAGTATTCCGCCTTGAATTATCAACGCTTGAAGGAACGCCATCAGCGCTGAATGATCCAACCCAGCGCTGCGCTATTGCCCAGAGGTTGCGCCTGGCTTCGCGGCCGCTGGTGGCGACCGGTCAGAGCCTACAGACAAGAAGGATCGTGGGGAATTTTTACCGGCTACCACTGTCCTTGAAATGGATTTTGGTTTTTCGTGAGCATCGTCAACCCTGAGGAGCATGTGATGGAAGTGACTAAGAGTGATGTCTATGAGACAGTGGAGCGCGTAGCTTCCGGCGCTCACGAGGCCGTGGACCGCGTGGCCAATGTTACCGCGCAGGTTGCCGGCCGCGCGGTGGATATGGCGGCGCAGGCGGCGGAAAAGGCATCCACCGTGGCCTCGCAAACCGCCGAACGCGCCTCGGAGGTCGCGGCCCAAGCGGCGGAAAAAGCTTCGGATGTCGCCGCCCAGGTTGCCGATAAGGTGAGTGAGAAGCGGAAGGAACTCAAAGATATTCAGGAAGATCTGGCCGAGACGGTGAAAGTGTACGTGCATCAAAACCCAGTCAAGGCGGTAGCACTGGCTGCCCTGGGCGGGTTTTTGCTGAGCCGCCTGCTAAGAACCCGCTGATTGCGCCCAACCCTGGATGGCCGCCACCGTGGATGACACAGCCGGACAGCGCGCCCCCGCCATCACCCCAGAGAGTAGCGCCGGGGTGATGGGGGAACTGCGATCGTTAGTGAATGAGTTTCGTGGCTTGGCCGCCGATCATGTCAAGCTGGCCGCGCTGGAAGCCAAACAGGCGAGCGCTAGTCTAGGCATGATCGTGGCGCTGGGCGTTCTCGCGGCGATTTTCCTCTTGAGCGCCTGGCTGGGCCTGATGGGTGCCGTGGCCCTATTTCTGGTGGAGCGCACGCTACTGACCGGCAGCGCCGCTCTAGGATTGGCGGTGGCGGTGAATCTGATGTTAGTGTTAGTGCTGGGCGTTCTGATATATCGTCGGCGTAACCAAATGGCATTTGCGGTCACGGCGCGCAGTCTCAAAGCGCTCTTTGCCGACCAGACCGATAAGGAGGGTTTCTGATGGCGAAAGCTGCCCTTCCCAGTGGCCCAAGCGCATCTCTGGCCACGCAGATTGCAGAAACCGAGCGCCGTATTCTGCAACGCTACCACCAGATCGGCGCGCGCCGGAAGCTGGTTGAATACCGGGTGCGGCAAAAGCTAACCTCGCCCCTTGCATTGTTGCTGGCCGGAGGGGTGGGTTTTGTGGTCGGCGAGTTGACCCGTGGCACCCAGGGATCAGCGACTGAGAGCAATGCCTATCCGACTGAATCCCCCTTCTTGCGGTTAGCGGGTAATTTGGTGGAATCGGCGCGTCCGCTGTTTCTAGCGGAGATGGGGAAATTGATGCAGTCGTTCTCCTCGGTGGCCTCGGTGCAAGTTGCCGATCAATTGCTGCGTTTTTTTAATAAGCCCACCAATCCCTCACAAAACGCCTAAGTTCACAGCCTTTTCCCTGAGCGCTGGAGTGCGTGGCCACTCCCTTCCACCACACCGCGCTGGATCGGCCCCATGACTATGGCCGTGCGGCGCTTTCCCCTATATCGGGTATGGATCAGCACAGCGAGTCTTCCGATTCTGAGCAGAGCGGTGATGGTGACATTCTGGTCGCCGTAGAGGGTCTGAGCCGCCGGTATGGTCCCATCCAAGTGGTGGACCAGCTCAGTTTCACCCTGGCGCGCGGTCAAATCCTGGGACTCCTGGGCCTCAACGGTGCCGGCAAATCCACGACTCTGCGCATGTTGGCCGGCGTGCTAGCCCCGGATGCGGGGCGCATTACTATTGCTGGGGCTGATCTGTTGGATCAACCGCAGCAAGCCAGAAAGGCTATCGGCTATTTGCCCGAACAGCCCCCGCTCTATGCCGAACTGACCGTGGACGAACAACTGCACTACAGCGCGCGGCTGCACCGACTTGACCGCGCAGCCGCTCGGCAGGCCACAGCGCGGGTCAAGGAACGTTGCGGCTTGACCGAGGTGGGGCAGCGCCTGACCGGCCAGTTGTCCAAAGGCTACCGGCAGCGGGTGGGCATCGCCCAGGCTTTGCTGCATGATCCCGCTGTCGTGATCCTGGATGAGCCGACTGTCGGCCTGGATCCGGTCCAGGCGCAAGAAATTCGTGCGCTCATCCGTGCACTCGGCGCGGCGCACAGCGTGATTTTATCGACCCATGTGCTGGCGGATGTGCAAGCCGTTTGCAGCCATGTCCAAATCCTGCGCGTCGGCCGGTTGGTCGCTGCCGGTGCGTTGGCGGAGTGGAGCCGACAAGAGACATCGACGAGCCTGCGGATTGGGTTGCATGCGCCGCCTTCCATAGCGGAATTGGCGCGCGTTCCGGGGGTTGAGCGCGTAGAACCGCTTGGCGCGGGTCGGTTTCGCCTGCATCATGCGGTTGGCGACGCGCCGAGCGCCGCGTTGCTGGAGCAGGCCCGCAGCGGGGGCTGGGCGCTGTGGGAGCTGACGCCGGAGCAACGGGGCCTGGAGCAGTGCTTTGTCGATGTGCTGCTGGAGGAGGCTGCCGCATGATCGGGGTCATCGCCGCCCGCGAATGGCGCGCCCTATTCCTGTCGCCGCTGGCGTGGAGCTTGTTGGCGGTGACCCAGGCTGTGCTGGCTTGGATTTTTATCATTCTGGTCAATGATTTTCAGCAGATGGAGGGGCAATTATCGGGGCTGGATCCCGCGCCCGGCGTGACCGATTTGGTACTGGCCCCGCTGTTTCGGGTGACCGCCTGGGCCTTGTTGTTGCTGACACCCTTGTTGACCATGCGCCTGTTCAGTGAGGAGCAACGCACCGGAACGCTCGATCTGCTGTTATCGGCTCCGGTCGGCATCCATCAGATCGTCTTGGGCAAGTATTTGGGGACATTCGGGTTTCTGCTGAGTGTGATCGCATTGATGGCGCTGATGCCGCTGGCCCTGCTGGTCGGCGCGGCGCTCGATCTGGGCAAGCTGTCGGCTGGGCTAGTCGGACTTGGCCTGTTCGCCGCTAGCTTCGCCGCCGCTGGTTTGTATTTCTCATCGCTGACTGCCCAGCCGTTGACCGCCGCCGCCGCGACCTTCGGGGTGCTGCTGGCGTTCTGGCTGGTGGATGCAGTGGGTGGAGGCCAAGGCGCGGCCAGCCCATGGCTGACTTATCTATCGCTCGCGCGCCATTACGATGCTTTGCAACTGGGGCTGGTGCGCAGTGAGGATCTGGCCTATTACCTGCTCTTTAGCGCGGCGTTCGTGGGCTTGACCATTCGCCGCCTC
Source organism: Candidatus Contendibacter sp. (assembly GCA_049293375.1). GTDB lineage: Bacteria > Pseudomonadota > Gammaproteobacteria > Competibacterales > Competibacteraceae > Contendibacter. Next base: position 13,806 of record JBATSQ010000041.1, on the reverse strand, counting down.
GACAATCTCCGGTTGCGAGGGTGATGCGTGCGGCTTGATCCTTCCCAGCGGCGGCGGCTATGGGTGCAGAATCAACTGTTCACCGGCCTGTTTGCGCTGGTTATCGGCTTATCGGCCTGGTTGAGCGTCCGTTATTCGTTGCAGTTTGATTGGACCGCACAGGGCCGTAATACTCTGTCGGTGGCCAGTCAGCGCTTGTTGACGCAACTGAATCAGCCCATTCACATCACCGCCTATGTCCGTGAGCAGCCGACCTTGCGCGCTGCCGTGGCGCGGCTAGTTGGCCGCTATCAGCGGCATAAACCCGATATGACGCTGGCTTTCCTCAATCCCGATTTGCTGCCGGAGCGCGCGCGCGCGCTCGGTATCAGCCAAGAAGTCGAACTCTATATAGACTATCGCGGCCGCAGTGAAAAACTGCAACAGCTCAACGAACAAGCCCTGTCACATACCTTGCAACGCCTGATCCGACCGGAACGGGAGGCGCTGTTTCTCACCGGCCATGGCGAGCGCAAACCGCTGGGAGCCGCTAATCATGATTTGGGGAGTTTTAGCCGGGAGTTAGAGAAAGTCGGCCTGCATCCGCTCCCGCTGGAGCTGGGCCAACCAGCCCAGGTTCCCGCCACCACCGCCGTGCTGGTCCTTGCCGGGCCGCGCCTGCCGCCGACGGCGGAGACCGTCGCGGCGCTGGTAGCCTATGTTCAGCGCGGCGGCGCGTTGCTGTGGCTGCGGGAGCCGGATGAACCGGCGACTCTGCAACCGCTGGCAGCGGCTTTGGGCGTGACGCTCCTGCCGGGTGTGGTGGTGGACGCTGATGCGCCCAGCCTGGGCATCAAAAATCCCGCATTCATTCCCATCGCCGATTACGGCCCGCATCCGGTGACCGCCGCGTTACGCGCGCCGACGCTGTTGCCGGAAGCAGCCGCGCTGGCCGTGCAACCGGACGCGGGCTGGGTCGCAGAAGTTTTGCTAGAAAGCCAGTCCCGCAGTTGGACGGAAACCGGGCCGCTGGATGGCCCGTTGCGCTTTGCTACCGACGGCACGGAACACGCCGGGCCGCTGCCGGTCGGGGTCGCGCTGACCCGGCCCAGTCCGGGAACGGACTCAGCGTCCCAGCCGTCCGCTACATCCCAGCAGCGCATCATCGTCCTAGGCGACGGCGATTTTCTCTCTAATACCTATCTCGGTAATGGCGCGAATCTGGAGCTGGGCCTAGCGATCTTTAACTGGCTGGCCTGGGATGACGCGCCGCTGGTGATTCCGCTGTCCGCAACACCCGACGCCAAGCTAGACTTATCGCCCGCCCTGCTGGCGTTTATAGCGGCGCTGTTTTTGCTAGGCTTGCCCCTGTTGCTGCTGGTCAGCGGATGGCTGATCTGGTTTTGGCGGCGACGGCGCTGACCATGACGGCGTTAGGGCGGCGTTATGGACTGAATTTGGGCTTGCTGGCGCTGGTTGGTGCGCTGGCGGCGCTGGCCTGGTTCGAGCCAAGGCAAGAGCAGTCGGACGCCAAGGCGTCCTTGCTGGCGTTGTCTGCCGAAGGTGTCGAGCGCATCGCTGTGGAACGGCCAGGCCAAAGCGGCTTGCTTTTCGAGCGGCGTGCAGGGGTCTGGTGGCTGATTGCGCCGGAGCAAGGGCCGGCTAATCCCATTCTGATTCGGTCGCTGTTGCAACTGACCGAGACGCATTGTGCGCCCAGCTATCCGGTCGCCGCCCTGGATGTCATCGGCGCTGGCCTGGAGCCACCGCGCTTGCGGCTGTGGTTGAATGAGCAGGAAATCCACTTCGGCGGTACGGCCCCAAGCGATGGCCAGCGGTATCTGCGCGTCGGTGGGACGGTCCATCTGTGTCCCGACCGCTGGTTGCCGCTGTTGACCAGCGCCGTCGGCAGTTTCCTGGCCGCCCCTCTGCAACCGGCGGCTGCGGTGCGCGACTGATGCCGGAATTGCCAGAAGTCGAAACGGTGCGCCGGGGCGTCGCGCCCCAGATGACGGGCCAGACTGTGACTGGCGTGGTGGTACGGCAGCCGTGTCTGCGTTGGCCAGTGTCCGCTGATCTGGCGACGCAACTGCCCGGTCAAGTAATTCGTCAGGTTGCACGGCGGGCCAAGTACCTGTTGCTGCACACTGACATCGGCGCTGTGATTTTGCATCTGGGCATGAGCGGACGACTCCGGGTGTTACCGGCTGGTACACCGCTGCACAAGCACGATCACGTCGATCTGCTGTTGGCTAATGGTCATTGCCTGCGCTTTAATGATAGTCGGCGCTTTGGGGCCTTGTTGTGGACGGTGGAACCGCCGGAGCGGCATCCACTGTTGCGGGAATTGGGGCCGGAGCCTTTCGATCCTGCGTTTTGCGGGACTTATTTACGGCGGCGGGGGGAAGGCCGACGGTGCGCCGTGAAGCCCTTCATCATGGACTCGCGCATGGTGGTCGGGGTGGGGAACATCTATGCCAATGAAGCCCTGTTCGCGTCCGGGATCAGCCCCGCGCGCCCAGTTGGTCAGCTCACCGAGGTGGAATGTGAGCGCTTAGCTGCTGCCATTCGGGCGGTTCTGGCGGCGGCGATTGCACAGGGCGGCACCACCTTGCGCGATTTCATCAGTAGCGATGGCCAGCCCGGCTATTTTCAGCAATCCTTGCAAGTTTACGGTCGGTACGGTTTGCCCTGTGGCCGATGCGGTCAACCCATTCAGCGTTGCCGGATCGGCCAGCGTGCAACGTACTACTGCGCGTGCTGTCAGCCGTAGCATCAGCGCGTTTAAGCGATCTCGACCGCCGCCATGAACACGTACCCCACACCCCGTTCAGTCTTGATGAGTTGCGGTTCGCTGGGATTGGGTTCCAGTTTGCGGCGCAAGCGTAAAATTTGGACATCAATGCTGCGATCGTAGGCGTCATGGTCGTGCAGATGCATGCCATTCAGCAGTTGATCGCGGCTCAAGATCTGGCCCGGAGACCTTAAAAACAACAATAGCAAATTGAATTCACCGTTGGTCAACGGCACCACCTCCCCCGTGGGAGAGGTCAAGCGGCGGGTGCGTAGCTGCAATTCCCAGTCAGCGAAGTGATAAGCGGTGGGTTTTTTGCCTGGCGTGGCGGCGGCATCGGTTCCCTTTATGCGTCGCAGAATCGCTTTGATCCGGGCCAGTAGTTCACGCAGGCTGAACGGTTTGGTCAGGTAATCGTCCGCACCCATTTCCAGGCCCAGAATGCGGTCGATTTCCTCGCGCCGCTGGCCGGTCAGAATAATGATGGGTACCTCGGAGCGTGTGCGTAAATCGCGGGCTAGCTGGAGTCCATCTTCTCCCGCCAATTTAAGATCCAGAATGATGAGGTCGACCCTGCTCGCGGCAAGAATGCGGTGCATCTCGCCGCTATCCGCCGCCTGACTAACCCGAAAGTCGTGTTCAGCGAGATAATCGGCAATGAGCGTGCGGATGGCCGGGTCATCATCCACCGCCAGAATGTGTCTGACCACCGTCATCGGATTGGGCCTTTTAGCCGTCGGCGTGTGCGTTGCCGCGCTATTCTAAATGAAGTCACGTCGGCGCGATCGGCTGGATAGTCCTCGCTCGATCCGTCTTGGCCACTGCTCTACAACCGCAATGACCACCACCTACAGTCCCGACTGGTCTTGGAACCGCCTGCCATGAGTTGGGCAGGCAGCGAATGGCTGGCGTATTGGTGCGCTCTGGCTTTGCTGATGGCTTCGCTTTACTTACTGGGCCGTCTACGTCGGCAAGGCCGCGTACTTGGGGCACGGTTGAGCGCGCTCCAGGCGCGACTGAATTTCGCCAGGCTGACCACGGAAATCTCCACGCAATTCATCAACCGTCCGTCTGAACAACTGGATGCCGGTATCCTGCAAGCGTTGGAGCGCTTGGGCGACCATGCGGCGGTGGATCGCGGCTATATTTTTCTGGCGAGCACAGACGAGAGCCGTCTCGTCAAAACCTACACCTGGCAACGTCCAGGCCTGGCTGAAAATTTGATCGACGAGTTAGTTGTCGCTGATTTTGCTTGGGGCATCCACCAGCTACAGCGGAACGGCTTCTTGCATATGCCCCATCCCCAGGCGCTACCGGCGGTGGCCGCGAACGAGCGGAGACTGTTCGCACAACAAAAATTGCAGTCCTTACTCTGCATCGCCTTGCACTACGGCGATAAGTTGGCCGGCTTTCTCGGTTTTGCCACGGTGCGCGCCGGAAAGCAGTGGTCGGATGACGATATCGCTTCGCTGCGCATCGTCGGCCAGATTTTCGCCAATGCCTTGGAGCGCAAAAAAGGCGAACTGGAAAAGGAGCGGCTGGAAAATCAGCTCCGCCAGGCGCAGAAGTTGGAATCCATCGGTACGCTGGCTGGCGGCATTGCCCATGATTTCAATAATATCCTGGGCGCGATCATGGGTTATGGCGAGATGGCGCTCAGCGCCCTGCCCAAGCGCAGTCGCCCTTACTATCATGTACAACAAGTGATGACCGCCAGCCAGCGCGCCAAGGCGGTGGTCGATCAAATCCTCGCCTTCAGTCGCAGCGGTCGTCGGCAACGCCAATCTGTGGCCGTGCGCGGTTTGCTCGAAGAAACCCTGGAGTTGCTGCGCGCTTCGCTGCCGACCACCGTGACCATCCAACTGCGCCTGGCAGCCGAAAACGTGACGGTGCAGGGCGATCCGGTCCAGTTGCAGCAAGTGCTCATGAACCTCTGCACCAACGCCGCGCAAGCCATGCACGGTCGGGGCTACTTAGAGGTTGCGCTAGAGACGCGAGCGCCGATGCAGCCGTTGAGTGTGTCGCATGGCGTGTTGCCGGCGGGTTTTTACGCCTGCATTCAGGTCCAGGACACGGGGCAGGGCATGGACGAATCGACCCTGGGCCGGATTTTCGACCCCTTCTTCACCACTAAGGCCGTCGGGAGCGGCACGGGACTTGGGCTGTCGATGGTGCATGGGATCGTCACAGATCACGGCGGTGCCATGCATGTCCGCAGTGAGCCGGGGCAGGGTAGTTTGTTCGAATGCTATCTGCCCGCCAACCTTGAAGAAAGCGCGCGCACGGCGAACCACAGCAATAGCCCTCTACAGGTGATTCCGCAAGGTCACGGGGAAACCATTCTCCTGGTTGACGATGAACCGGCTCTGGTGGAGTTGGGCGAAGAGATGCTGGCCCTTCTGGGCTATGAGCCGGTTGGCTTTTCCAGCAGCCGTCAAGCGTTGGCTGCTTTTGTCGGCGATCCGGGCCGCTTCGATTTGGTTATGACCGATGAAGTGATGCCGGAACTGACCGGCACCCGGCTCGCGCGTCGGCTGCACCGGCTGCGGCCGGAGCTGCCGATTCTGTTGGTGACTGGCTACAGTGGTCCCATGCAGATGGAGGAAGCTCGGCACCTGGGCATCCGCGAAGTGCTCAAGAAGCCGCTGCAAGCGCGGGAGCTGGCGGAAAGCATTGCCCGGCATTTGCCCCCGAAGGTTGACTTGTGGTAACCGCACCTTTTGGCTGTCGAGGGTCTCGCTCGATGATTGGCCTTTTCCTTTTCCCGCGCGGGTGTTGCTGTCTTGCCGCTACAAACGGGCTATCCATGACAATCCGCTACCGATTCGGTTACAACTGAAATCAAATTCTTTCTTTCTGAAATTTTCCGGTAATTTCCATCCCCCATTGTTGCCGTCCATAGCAACCGCTGCTTGCAGAAGGTTGATGCTCATTGACTCATTGCCGAGGACTGCAACAATGCCTAATCCGACCGTTGGTACGACCGGAGAATTCGACAAAGAAACCCTGAAGAAAATTTACGATTGGTTTTTGCCGCCGGGTCATCGGCTGCCGATGCTCACGCCTCCGGTGAAATTGGGCCCGCCGCCACCACCACCACCTAAAAAGACCGGCGTCAAAAAACCGGCGAAGCCGCATAGCGCGCCACCTTCCACGGGGCCAACGCCGAATCCCATCGACCAATATCGCGCCTTAGGCCAATACGGATACAATTTGATCGACAGTATCGTTAGGGACTACAACGCCCAAATCGCCAAGTGGAAAACCGCCTTCAGCGAAGTGGTCACCGCCTTCGCCACCGCAGTCGATCAGCGCAACCAAACCTTAACCAAAGCGAAAAAGGAGAGCGAGCGCGATGCGGCTTACGATGCCTTTGTTCTATCATTGGCGACAGCGGGCGCCATGCGTTTTTTAGGGAATTATTTGCAATACGATGTCATGGCGCGCACCTTTCCCAGTAAAGGTTTTGTTTATAAAAACGCTCAGTTTGGCGACCTGAAGATTCAAGTTCCTACTCCATTGCCACCTTTGGAGTTTAGTCGGGCACAAGCTGCCCTCGTTGGCGGCTTGGTGCAAGACGCCGGCAATAAAACCATTCCCTATGTTCTACCCTCATCCAAAGCCAGTTACGAGTTAAGTTCTTGGGCTGGTGTGGAGAATTTGCGCGCTGATTTCTTGAAGCTGCTTGAAGAATCCCAGCAAGCCGTCATCAAGCAGTTCGGCGCGGCGCAAGATTGGATGAACCAGCACCCGGATTTCGGTTCCGCCTGGCTGACGGCGGCTGGCGGTAACATGGAGCTAGCGCGCGTGATGATCTTGCAGCAGTTCGAAGCCATACGCGGGGTCTGGGTCGCGCTCTGGGAATTCTACGGCAAGGAGCCGTATCCGATCACGAGAGCCTTGCTGGCCAATACCTTTGAAAGAGCGTTATGGGCGGGCTTTCTGCTCAACGTGTTTGGTGAGTGGAACGACCAGAGCTATCACCAGCGTGGACATCGGCTGATCAAGGGGCGTGTGGTGCAAGACGCCATTGTGAATCGATTGAAGCAACTCAATGTGGTCCTAGCGGAAAGCGAGACCGGTTCCGCCGATCAGCAAGAGAAGACTAGGCAAGGCGAGCCAGCACCGCTGGTGAAGATTAAAGACGAACTCGACGATCTAGGGGAATTGCGCGCGTTGGAAGGCTGGGCCAAGCGGCTAATGCAGGGAGCACGATCCGATATTCTGCGGCAGTTCTTTCCGCCGGCCAAACAACGAGCGTTGCCGTCACTGGCGGCGGCATCCTATGGAGCCGTCAAAACGCCATAATTCCAAGCCGCTTTTTTGCTGTATAACTGCGGTTTTATTGCCCGCTTCAGTGGATGGGCGAGAAGCGCATCCCTGGAGCAGGGTCGGTTGTAAGCCAGTTAGGTAGGGGATCAAGGCATATAACCGGGAATCTGGCCAAGGTTAACCGTATCAATCTGTTCGGAGGGCAAATAGCGCTGGGCGTAATCCAGCCAAACGCCATTGCGCACGAAGACATCAAACAAATCCGGGTCAATTTTATGTTCCTGTACCATGTGACCAAGGATCCGCAAGGCTTCACTTAGCGGTTTGCCCGCTTTATAAGGCCGGTCGCGGGCCGTTAGCGCCTCAAACACATCGGCCAGACCGATGATGCGCGAAGGAATGGGCAGCTCGTTTTCACCCAGGCCGCGATGATAGCCGCCACCATCCAGATGTTCGTGATGTGAGCCGGCATAGTCGGGCACATTGCGTAGATGGCTGGGCCAGGGCAAGGTGTTCAGCATCCGCAGGGTCAGCGCGACATGCTCCTCGATCACGGCGCGTTCCTGAGCATTGAGGGTACCTTTAGCAATACAGAGGTTGGCGACCTCCTCATCGGAAAGAAAAGCGTGCTCTTGGCCGTCCGGCCCTTGCCAGCGATAGGCGGCGATCTGGTAGATCCACGCCTGGTCTTCAGGTCGCATGAATTCACTGCCGTGATTACAGCAGCGCACATGCTCTCGATCTTGCTCCAGTTGCGCCAACTGTTGCTGAAAGCGCTGTTCTAGAGCCGGTAGCGCCGCCGTATCTCCATGTGCCGTGGCGGCTAACTGGGCGCGCAGCCAGGCGATTTCCGCATCGCGCTTGAGCACCTCAAAGCGGGTGTCCACCAGGTGGATGCGATCGCACAGAGTTTCCAGCTTGGTGGATTTGTCCACTACATGCACCGGCGTGGTGATTTTGCCGCAGTCGTGCAGCAACCCCGCGATCTTGAGTTCGTACAGCTCCTCAGCAGTCGGACGAAAGTTTTGCAGCCGCCCCCGCTCGGAATGGCGCGCCGCCTCGGCAATCATCATGGTCAGCACCGGCACCCGCTGGCAGTGTGCGCCGGTATAAGGGGATTTGTGATCGACCGCCGTGTTGATGAGTTCGATCAGCGCCTCGAACAGTTGCTGGAGCTGCGAAATCAGTGAGTGGTTGGTGAGCGCGATAGCGGCTTGGGAGGCGAGAGATTCCGCTAATTGCCGGTCGGCCGGTGAGAAGGGCCGTACCTGGCCGGTATCCGGGTCGAGCGCGTTGATCAGTTGGAAAGCGCCGATGATGCGATTCTCATGATTCTTCATCGGCACGGTCAGAAAGGAACGGGAGCGATAGCCGGTTTTTTGATCGAAGCGGCGGGTACCGGAAAAATCGAAGTTCTGCTCGGCATACGCATCGTCGACCGTGACCGTGGTATCGTGCAGCACGGCATAAGTGACCACCATGTTGTGGTTAGGCTGGCCGGTTGGATCGTACAGGGGGATCGGCGGAAAAGGGATGGGTGTTGCGGCAGTTCCGCCCATGCGCAACTGGAGCGAGTCGTTACGCAACACCTCAAAATGCAGTTGCTGCCGCGCTTCATCCAGCCGATACAGCGTGCCGCCATCCGCCTTGAGCAGGCTCTTGGCGGCGGTCAGGATCGTTTCCAGCAGTGTAGGTAAGTCCCGCTCTCTGGAAAGCGCGATACCGATCTGGTTCAGTTGCTCCAGACGTTGGGAAAGCGGGCTGGAAGAGGACAGGTCCATGGCGTGGTTGGTTGATCGCATTAAGAACGTTAGTAGTATAGTCCAGTCCAAGGCTAGAGCACGCAATCAATTGCATGTTAAATGGTTCAAATGTATTTTTTTATACCAAAAATAGTATAAATTTACTAAGTATTAAGGGGTGACCGGTTTAACAGACTCATGGCTATCCGTCATAGGAATCCGGCTTGAGGTAAAATGACTGTACCCGCCTGCTTTTCAACTTTTAGCCGCTGAGATCACCGTTATGTTCCGCCGCTTTGTTATCTTGTTGGCCGCTTTGTTTCTGCTGGCTGGTTGCGCTTCGACCCGCGCGCCGGCGGATGCGGATGCTCTCGAAAGCTACAATCGCACCATGTTCGCGTTTAACGACGCGTTAGATAAAGCGGTGTTCAAACCCACCGCCAAGGTTTATCAGCGGGTCGTTCCTGATCCAGTGATCTCCAGTATTGGCAACTTTTTCAGTAATCTCAATGATGTAGTGGTGTTACTGAATGATCTTTTGCAATTTAAGCTGCACCAGGCGGCCATGGACAGCGGTCGGCTGGTGGCGAATAGCACATTTGGGATCGCGGGTCTGTTTGATGTCGCCAGCCGCATGGAGTTATCCAAGCATCGCGAGGATTTTGGGCAAACGTTGGGCTACTGGGGCTTTGGGGAAGGCCATTACCTGGTATTGCCGTTATTAGGGCCAAGCACAGTGCGCGACAGCTTTGGCGTGATCGGTGACTTATTCGCCAATCCCATTAATTGGTTGACGGATTCCTCAGCGGTTGCCGGCGGGCTGTGGGGCCTGGATCTGATCAACCGCCGCTCCGGCTTGTTACGGATTGAGCGCGCACTAGGTGAGGATCAGATTGATCCTTATACCTTCCAACGCAGCGCCTACTTACAGATGCGACGCAATCTGGTCTATGACGGCGCGCCGCCGCCACCTGATTTCGATAGCGAGGCCAGGCCCATTGCACCGCAACCATGACGACGTCTTGGGTAACGCTGGCGGTATTCGACGCGCCGCAAACCGCAGCGATTGCGCTGGGGCGCTTACGTGTGGAAGGCATCGACTGTGTTCTGGTGGATCGCTCGCTGTTGCAGTTGGGCATTGTCGCCGATGGGATCGAACTGCGGGTTGCGGCAGTGCATCTGGAGCCAGCGCGGGCCGTGTTGGCCAGGGATTATTCCGGAGATCTGGAATAGAGGCATGCGTCAGCAGGTGATGGTGGGTTTGCTGCGCTTGGCGACAGGGTTGCCGCTGCCACTGGCGCATGGTGTTGGCGCGCTGCTTGGTCGTTTGCTGTACTGTGTTCCTAATGCCCTACACCGGATCGCGGCGCGCAATTTAGAGTTAGCGTTTCCTGAATTGGCTCCCGCCACCCGCCAGAGATTGTTGCGCCGGACTTTAATAGAGACTGGTAAGCTGCTGCTGGAGCTGGGGCCACTGTGGCAATGGCGCGGTGAACGGGTATTAGCGCTGGTTCGTGAACCGGTGGCTCATGAGGATGTTTTGGCCGCCGCCGTGCGCGCCCAGCGTGGCGTCATTCTAGTGACGCCGCACCTCGGTGCTTGGGAGATGGCGGGTCTGTATTATTCCAGCCGCTATCCCTTGACTATTCTCTACCGCACGAGCCGGTTGGGCCTTGATAAGCTGAGCTGCCAAGGCCGGGGTCGTTTGGGTGGCCGGGTGGTAAGTGTTGAGCGCAGTGGCTTGCGCGCGCTGTTGACAGCGCTGCGGGCTGGGGAAGTTCTGGGCATTCTGCCCGATCAGGATGCCGGTGGCGTGGGCGATGGCGAAAGCCTGTTCGTCCCCTTTTTTGGAATCCCCGTCAGCACGATGACGCTGGTGTCGCGGTTGGCCCGGAAAACGGGTGCGCCGGTTTTTCTCACCTGGGTCGAGCGTCTGGCGCATGGTCAAGGCTATCGTTTGCAACTCCGCACCCTCCCGGAGGTAACGGCCGCCGCCTCGCTGGAAGAATCAGTGGCGGCGTTGAATCGCGGCGTGGAAGCGGCAGTGCGCACCTTGCCGACCCAGTATTTATGGGTCTACAAGCGCTTCAAAACGCGCCCGCCGGGCCAGCCCAAGCTGTACTAAGCTCTGACCACACCTGTGGTTATCACGGCGATCCTTCACGCCGATCAAACGAGTGGCAGCTTCGAATGCGGATCTGGATTGATGCCGATGCGTGTCCCCTTCCAGTTAAAGAGGTCGTTTTCCGCGCCGCGCGGCGACTTAGCGTGCCGGTGACGCTGGTCGCTAATCGTCGCTTGCAATTGCCGCCATTGCTGTTGCTCACGGCTGTGCAGGTTGGCCAAGGGTTGGATGAGGCCGATCACTACCTGGCGCGTGAAGCCAATGTGGGGGATATAGTTATCACAGCGGATATTCCGTTGGCGGCGCGGTTGGTAGCACGCGGGATCGCCGCGCTGAATCCGCGTGGAGAGATGTATTCTTTGGAGAATATCGGGGAGCGGTTGGCCTGGCGCGATCTGAAGGAAGAATTGCGCTCGGTGGGAGTGGCAACCGGGGGGCCAGCGCCATTCCACCCCCGTGATAAACAGGCCTTTGCCAATGCCCTGGATCGCTGGCTGGCTCAACGCCGGGACAGATAAATCCTGTGGTTTCCGTCCGGTGGCGGATGATTTAGGAGCCGATGGTGTACGCCGCAGGGCTAGAGCTATGCATCACCTGCTTATTTTTTGGCCTGGTCAATACACCTCAGCAAGGCCGCCAGCGCGCCGCGATGCCGTTCCACCACCTCTCGTCCGCGCTGACCGGCTGCACGCCGCAACCCAGCATCCGCTAATAACCGAGTCAGAGTGGCAATCAACTCCGTCGTATTGGCGACTTGCCAGGCCGCATTGGCCTCCAGTAAGCGCAGGCTTGCTTCACTAAAGTTGAACATATGCGGGCCAAACAGCACCGGCAACCCCAGCAGGGCCGGCTCCAGCACGTTATGGCCGCCGGTGGCCACCAGGCTGCCACCGACGAAGGCAAGATCGGCGGCGGCGTAGAACAGCAGCAATTCGCCCATACTATCGCCCAGAAACACCGCGCTCTCTGGCGCACAGGGGCATTGTTCGCTGCGCCGAGTCACGGCTAAACCGCGTTGGCGGCACAGCGCCGCCACGCTGTCAAAGCGTTCCGGGTGCCGCGGCACCAGCAGCAAGAGCAAGGTTGGCCAGCGCTCGCGCAGCGCGGCGTGCGCGTCCAGCAATGGCTCGTTTTCCCCCGCGTGCGTGCTGGCGGCAATCCAGACTGGCCGACTTCCGCCCAAGAGATGCTGCCGCAGGCACCGACCCTGTTCCGGCCCATCCTCTGGTGTCTGCAAATCGTATTTCAGGTTGCCGGTGACAATGACTCGCTGCGCGCCCAAGCTCCGAAAGCGTTCGGCATCGGCTTGGGCTTGGGCAGCGATCCAGCTGATGTCTTGCAGCATGGACCGGGTGAGCGAACCGATCCGGGCATAGCCGCGCGCCGAGCGCTCTGACAGGCGGGCGTTAGCGAGGAACACCGGCACACCCAGTACCGCGCAAGCTTGTAACCAGTTCGGCCACAGCTCGGTTTCCATGATGAGGGCTAAGCGGGGTTGAGTGCGGCGCAAGAAGCGCCGTACCGCACTGGGCAGATCATAGGGGGCATAGACATGATGGACTTGATCGCCTAAAGCCTCGCGCACCTGGCGGGAGCCGGTCAGGGTAGTGGTGGTGACCAGGAGTCGCTGATGGGGATCCCGTTCCAGTAAAGTACGAATCAGCGGCAGGGCAGCGCGGGTCTCACCGACCGATACGGCATGAATCCAGAGACTACCGGCAGGGAGTGGCGGCACAAAACCCAGCCGTTCCAGCCAGCGCTGTCGGTGTCCGCGATCCCGGCGACCGCGCCAGTACAGCCGCATCAAGACCAGCGGTAGCCCCAGATACAGCAGACCGGTATAGAACCACCGTGCGCTGCGGCCTAGCCAAGCGGAGTCGCTGTTCATGTGGAGCCGGTGAGTTCCTGATTCCACATCAAGGTCGCGCCAATCACGGCTGCTGGCATGACCAGAAAGTTGCAGCCTGGAATCAGGGTCAGCACCAGGGTCATGCCGCCAAAACCCAGCGTCAGCGGCCAATAGCGCTGCAGCAATTGGCGCTGCTCCCGAAACGACAGACCGCGCCGGTCGAGCGGATAGCTGGCGTATTCCTGGGCCAACATCCACGCTCCAGAAGCCGCCCACAGGACGGGCGCTACCACAGTGGTCACGGGAAAGAACGCCAAAACCAGCAGAGGGATGAACCAGAGTGCGTAGTAGAGCAATTTTCGCAGCTCAGTCAGCGGGCTGAACAGCAACTCCCGCCAGGACGATGCGGCTGGTGGCGGTGCTGGCCGGGGGTCAGTGGCCTGCGCCAGTTGGGCGACACGCGCCGCCAGCAAGCCGTTAAAGGGCGCAGCGATCAGATTGGCGAGCAGGGTAAATGCGAAAAAAAAGGCAACCAGCACAAACAGCGGCCACAACAGCCAGTGTAGCCAGGCTAACCAAGACGGCAGTGCGTCTTGCAGGACTGATGAAAAACGTTGCAACTGACTGGCACCCAGCCAGATCGCACCACCGAACAGCACGGTGCTGATGGCGAGCGGCAGCGCGACCAGGCCGCGCACCCCGGCCCTGGGTAGCCAGCGCAGACCCGTCAATACATAACCCGCGCCGCGAAGAAATGAAGAGCTCATGGTGAGAGGCGTCCTGTTGGGCAAACCGTATGCGTTTCAAAATATGGCAATCTACGTTACTATTTTTAAGCTTTAAGGCCAGACGCTGAGGCCAAGGCGCAGCGTCTCATTATAAAAACACGAGCAGCATTCTGGCCGTCTCTTTACCCGATTTTGACCACAATCCATGGCTCTTGCGCTATCTGGTTCCGGGAACGGGGTTCGCACACGCGCCCGGTGCCTTCTCAACCCCACTAGCATCATCCCTCACCTCAAAGGAGCACACGCATGAAATCTCC
>JBATSQ010000040.1:0-15052 GCA_049293375.1 Candidatus Contendibacter sp. | reverse complement strand
TCAGCGAGCCGCCCATGCCGAAGATGGCGGCGAAGATCAGCAGGCTGGGGAGATTAAGGCCGGACTGGTACAGGAAGCGATCCACACCCAGCAGGCGCGCAACGATGCCAAGTAACACCACCACCCCTAGATTGGTGGCGACAAACAACAGAATGCGTTTCATAAATACGCTCCAATAAAAAGCAGAGGCAGGGTGGATTAAGCCCAGTTTGACCTGAAAATTTTAAGCCAGTTACGCGCGGCGCGTAATCAACATGGCGTCACCATAACTGAAGAAACGATAGCGTTGAGCGACGGCGTAGCGATAGGCGCGTAGGGTCGCAGCCTGACCAGCGAACGCCGCCACTAGCATTAACAGAGTCGATTCTGGCAAGTGAAAGTTGGTAATCAGGGCATCCGCGCAGCGGAAGCGATAGCCAGGATAAATAAACAGACGCGTTTCGCCTTGCCAGGGTTGCGGCTGGCCTTGCGCATCGCTCACCGTTTCCAACGCCCGCATGGCTGTGGTGCCGACTGCGATCACGCGACCGCCCTGAATACGTGCAACACGAATGCGCTCGCAGGTATCAGCGCCGATGTCCATCCACTCAGCATGCATGACGTGCTCGGCGACGCGCTCGACCCGCAGTGGCTGAAAGGTGCCAGCGCCGACATGGAGAGTGATGAAGGCCTGCGCTACGCCTTGTTGGGTGAGCTGATCCAGCAGCGCCTGATCGAAATGCAGGCCAGCGGTCGGGGCCGCCACTGCGCCGGGTTGCCGGGCATAGACTGTTTGGTAGCGCTCGCTGTCCAGCGCGGTCGGAGTGCGGGTGATATAGGGCGGCAACGGAACGCGCCCCTGTTCCTCCAACAGCCGCAGCCAGGGCGTGTCGCCTGCCAGCTCAAGCTCGAACAGTGCGCCGCGCCGACTACGGACAGTTACGCAAAAGCCTCCATCTAACAGCAACAGGCCACCGGGTTGGGGCGCTTTGCTGGCGTGTAGCTGCACTAAGGCCCGTTGTTCGTCTAGCAGCCGCTCGATCAACAGCTCGATCCGGCCACCGCTGGCCTTGCGCCCGAACAAACGGGCTGGGATGACGCGGGTATCGTTAAAAACCAGTACATCCCCAGGCCGCAGTAGTTGGGGGAGTTCAGTAAACTGGCGGTCGCTCAGCATTCCGCTCGGACCGTCCAGGGTGAGCAAGCGGCTGTCGCCGCGTTGTGGCGGCGGTTGCTGAGCGATGAGCTCCGCTGGCAGATCATAGTGAAAATCACGCCGATGCAGCGCGGCTGCTGACTCTGGCCATGGCGCGGCGGCAGCTTGCGTTTCTGGCGCTGGCGCGTCATTGTTGAACCGTTGGGGCTGAAAACCCTCTGAATCCATGATTCCTTTGCTCATCACCTGTGGACCTTAGAACATGCGCAAAATCCCGCTCCTTGCTGCCTTTTTGTACGCCACTGGCGCGTTGGCCGCCGATCCTGCGGTAGTAACAACCAAAGCACCCGATCTCACCAAGTTACAAGCCGCTCTGAATGGGGCCAAGCCGGACAGCGTAGCGCCTGCTGCGATACCGGGGCTTTACGAAGTCGTTGTCGGTGGGCAGGTGCTGTACCTGAGCGGAGATGGCCGGTTTATCGTGCAGGGCGATATTTTAGATCTGGGTTCCCAGGGCAATCTGACCGATCAGCGCCGTGGCGAGCTGCGCAACAAGGCTATTACGGCGGTCGGTGACAACCAGATGATTAGCTTCGGCCCGCCGGGTCCGGTCAAGCACACCATTACCGTGTTTACCGATATCGACTGCGGTTACTGCCGCAAGATGCACTCCCAGATGGCCGAATATAACAAGGAAGGCATCAGAATACGCTACCTCTGGTTCCCGCGTGAGGGTATCGGTTCCGAGTCGTATGATAAGGCGGTCTCGGTGTGGTGCGCCGCCGACCAAAAGGCGGCGATGACCAAGGCCAAGTCCGGCGAGAATATCGAGAAGAAAACCTGCGATAACCCAGTCCAAGCGCAATACGAACTCGGTCAAAAGCTGGGGGTGCGCGGCACGCCCAGCCTGATTCTGGAATCGGGCGAGATGTTGCCCGGTTACGTTCCTCCGACCCAACTGGCGCAGATGCTGGCGGAGAGCAAGGACAAGACCGCCAAGCCTAGCACCCTGCCTTAACGGCGCATCATGATAATCGGTCGTTGAGCGCCATGTTTTTCGGCCAAAAAATTCATCCGCTCAACTTTGACCGCGCCGAACGACTGCGCCTGGATAGCGAGGTTGTGGAGCTTGGCGGCTTTGGCGGCGGCTTGCACGTCGCTTGTGCGGTCATCCTGGACGGTTGCGTGCGGTTGCGATGGGCCATCGCTGACGCTGCCGACTTAGCGCAATATTCCGACGCAGTGCTGCCGGAGCATCGCGCTGGGCGCGCCGTCTCTCCACGGCTCGATGAAGAGGCGGCGGCGGTGTTTGAAGCGGCGAACGTTCGCGTCAAGCTCCGGCCCACCGTGCTTGAAGTAGCGATGGGTGGAGTCTCGCTCGCGACGGTCGCCGACGGGATCGGCTGGTGCGGCGCGGCCTTGCTGCTTAATTTTTCCTTGAGCGGGGTAACGGCTTGCTACGGTCTGGGCGAGCGTACGGGCCATTTCAATAAACTGGGCGCAACGGCCGACTTCCTGACGGTGGATGTGGTGGCGGTGTTCCGGCACACCTACGCCCGCGACGATTACGATCCGACCTATGTCGCCATTCCGTTGGCTATCCTGCAAGTGGGCGGGCGTTTTTTGGGTTTGTTCTTCGATAATCCCCAGCGTGTGGTGATGGATGTTGGTAAGACCCGGCCGGGGGAATGGTGGTATCAAGCTTTCGGCGGGGTCACTGATCTCTATCTGCTGGCTGGGCCGACACTGGCCGATGTGACCCGGCGCTATGCCGCACTGACCGGCCGTGCGCCGCTGCCGCCACTGTGGGCGCTTGGCTATCACCAATGCCGCTGGGGTTACTGGTGTGCGCAGGAGTTCCGCGAGCTGGCTGCGGGATTCGCCACCGCCGATCTGCCGGTCAGCGCCTTGTGGTACGACATCGACTACATGGATCACTACCGGCTCTTCACTTGGAATCGCACCGCTTTTCCCGATCCCGCCGGTTTAAACCGCGAGCTGAAAGCGTCTGGGATTCGCGCTGTCACCATTGTCAATCCAGGGGTGAAGCGTGAACCGGGCTATTCGGTTTACAACAGCGGCCGGACGCGGCAGGTTTTTTGCCAGACCGCCAGTGGACGTGACTATGTTGGCAAAGTCTGGCCAGGCGATACGGTGTTTCCCGATTTCACCCTGGCGTCTGTCCGCGCTTGGTGGGCTGATTATGTAGTGGATTTTTTGCGCGGCAGCGCGGTGGATGGGGTCTGGCTGGACATGAACGATCCCGCCACCGGCTACAGCCGCACCGAAGAAATGCGCTTCCAGCACGGCGCGATCCCCCACGATGGCTATCACAATCAATATGCACATTTCATGGCCATGGCCAGCCGCGCCGCCTGCGAGCGACTTGAGCCTGATAGCCGACCATTTCTGCTGACCCGCAGCGCGTGCGCCGGCACCCAGCGTTATACAGCGGTGTGGACCGGCGACAACGCCAGCCATTGGACCCATCTGCGCATGGCGCTGCCCTGTTCACTGAACCTGAGCCTGTCCGGCGTGGCCTTCAATGGCCCCGATGTCGGCGGTTTCATGGATGACACCAACGCGGAATTGCTGGTGCGCTGGCATCAGGCCTGCTGTCTGTTCCCGTTTTTCCGTAATCATTCCGCGCGGGATTCGCACCGGCAGGAACCTTGGGCGTTCGGGCCGACGGCGCTGGCGGCAATTCGCGGTGCCATCCGCACCCGTTATCGCCTGCTCCCCTATCTGTATCAGTGTTTCTTCCGGCATTGGCGGGACGGCGATCCGGTGATCCGGCCATTGCTGTACCACTACGACAATCCCGCATACGCTCATATGGACGATCAATATTTGGTGGGTGATGCGTTGCTGGTTGCGCCGATTCTGCACGGGGAGGGCCAAGGGCCAGAATGGCTTTGCCACGGGATCAAGCACCAAGAACGGATGGTGGCGTTGCCGCCGGGCGGCTGGTTCGATCTGAACCACGGTGTGTGGGTGGACGGTGGCCGCAGCTTGCTGTACGCCGCTACCCTGGACGAATTGCCGCTGTTCGTCCGCGACGGCGCAGTGCTGCCGTATTACGCAGGTCCGCTGCATAACAGCTTTATGGCGCTCAACGCTATCGAACTGCATCTGTTCTGTCGCGAGCAGCCGGTCTGCTGGGATTACGCGCTGGATGACCAGCAGACCAGGCATTACGAAAGCGGTGCGTGGGGTCTTGCCCGCATCAGCGCGGAAATTCAGGGAGAACGCCTTACGGTGGCGATCACCGAGACAGGCAATTATCCGCGCGATACCGTGTGTTTTACGCCAGTGGTTTACGGTCGGCCGGAGGTAGGCGAGCTGGAGCTGACTGTCAACGGGCGGGTTGAGAAACGGGGCCTGCGCACCGAGCGGCGGGAATGGCTGTGCCGACAGATGGCGGTGCGGGTTTAAGGACGGGTCTGGGTTGCCGTCGATGGAGTTTGCCGGATCGGCGCTTATCGCCTATCTACTTCAATTAGCCAGACGGCACATGCCAAGAGCGACTGCTTAGGCGGTTTTGCTGCGCTGTTTTCCTACGCATTTCTTCACCATAGCCGGTTCGTTACAATTCAGGTAAGATAAAGCCACCACCATAGGCGGCCTTCTGGAGGCCATCCATCCGCCTGATCGATGTTGGAGCATAAAGATGAAACTACAACGCTTTGACTTGAATGACATCGTCCACGAGCCTTCCGATGAGCAGCTCGACGCCCTGATGGAGGCGGTCGCGGTACAGGCGCGTCAATATGCTGAGACAGCGCGGGAACAGCTGATGCTACGCCTGCGGGCCGAAATCATGGCGGTTAATCCCCCACGGCCAGCGGTATGAGCGATGGGGAAAAACCCCGGTTGATCGTGGTGGCTGGCCCCAATGGCTCTGGCAAAACGTCGATCACCCAGCAATTGCTCATGCACGAATGGATGGATGGGTGCGTGTACGTCAATCCCGATTTCATCGCCCGTGATGAGTTTGGTGACTGGAATGCACCCGATGCGGTAGCCCAGGCGGCGCGGCAGGCCGCCGAAATCCGTGAGCAGTGTCTGCAAGAAAGCCGTAGCCTGGCTTTTGAGACCGTGCTTTCTGCGCCCGATAAACCGGATTTTATTCGGCGGGCACGCGAAGCCGGGTTTTTCATTCGGCTGTTTTTTGTCGGCACCGATGATCCTTCCATCAATGCCAAGCGCGTGGCCATGCGGGTGATGGAAGGCGGACACGATGTCCCCATTCCCAAAATCATCGCCCGTTATACCAAATCACTGGCCTATTGTTCGGTGGTGGCCTGGATGGCCGACCGGACCTACGTCTACGATAACTCCATCGATAATACCCGCGCTCGGCTCTTGTTTCGGGCCTCAAAGGGCCAGCTCATTAAAATCTACGGGGAAATCAATCCATGGGCCAAGGAAATCACCAAGAGGCTGAAGGCGGTCCGGCCTGATGACGCGCGCTTGTATTTGTAGTGATGGGCCATCATCAAGCAGAATCACCTGCTAAGTGCCGGACTCCCTAAGGCTGGTTTTTAGGCCAGTTGCGCGGGAAATCCGCATGTTCGCATCGCTCTCCTGTCGCCCATTCCTTATGCCTTGCTGAGGCTTCCTGTATGCGATATGTCAGTACGCGAGGCGGTATGGCCCTCGCTACGTTCTCCGACATTTTGTTAGGTGGCCTGGCGTGCGATGGCGGCCTGACCATGCCGGAATCCTATCCGCTGGTCACGCCCGATG
Organism: Candidatus Contendibacter sp.; assembly: GCA_049293375.1. Taxonomy (GTDB): domain Bacteria; phylum Pseudomonadota; class Gammaproteobacteria; order Competibacterales; family Competibacteraceae; genus Contendibacter. The sequence goes on along the minus strand of JBATSQ010000040.1, from coordinate 9,168 downwards.
AATTGGCCGCCTGGCGCGCACTGTCCTATCCGCAATTAGCGTTCGCTATTCTGCGCAAGTTTGCTGATGACCTGCCGCCTCAAGATTTCAGCGCCTTGATCGCTAAAACTTATACCGCCACCCAGTTCGGCACGACGGATATTACCCCGCTGATTCCGCTGCGCGAGGATGTCTGGTTGCTGGGCTTATCCAGTGGCCCGACCCTGGCGTTCAAGGACATTGCCCTGCAATTGCTCGGCAACCTATTTGAGTATGCGTTGCGCCAAACCGGCGGTCATCTCAACATTCTCGGTGCGACCTCTGGCGATACCGGCTCCAGTGCCGAATACGCCATGTGTGGCAAGCGCGGTATTCGCGTGTTCATGCTGTCGCCTCATCAAAAGATGAGCCAGTTTCAAACCGCGCAAATGTTTTCGCTCGCCGATCCCAATATCTTCAATCTTGCCGTGCGCGGGGTATTTGACGACTGCCAGGATTTGGTCAAGGCGGTCAGCAACGATGCCGAATTCAAAGGCCGCTATCATATTGGAACGGTCAACTCCATCAACTGGGCGCGAGTCGCGGCGCAGATCGTCTATTACTTCAAGGGCTGGCTGGCGGTCACCACCCACGCCGATCAGTTGGTGTCCTTCGCGGTGCCCTCTGGCAACTTTGGCAACATTTGCGCCGGCTACATCGCCAAGCGCATGGGCCTGCCCATTCGGCGGCTGATTCTGGCTACCAATGAAAATAATGTGCTTGATGAATTTTTCCGCACGGGCGTGTATCGGGTGCGCACCACCCAGCAGGTGGCGCAGACCAGCAGCCCGTCCATGGATATTTCCAAGGCGTCCAATTTCGAGCGCTTCATCTTTGATGCTGTCGACCGCGAACCCGCGGTGGTGCGCGCCTTATGGCGACAAATCGACCAGCAAGGCTATTTTGATCTCTCCGCTACCCCGTATTACCCAGCGATCCAGCAAGCCGGTTTTGTCTCCGGTAGCAGCACCCACGCGCATCGTCTGGCCACCATCCGCCAAATCTACCAGGAATCCGGCCACCTCATCGACCCGCACACCGCTGATGGTGTGAAGGTCGGGCTGGACTACCGCGAGGACGGTGTGCCGCTGGTGTGTCTGGAGACCGCTTTGCCCGCCAAGTTCGCCGAGTCCATCATGGAGGCGCTAGGTCGCCCACCGGAACGACCGGCTGGCTACGAAAATCTGGAAGCGTTGCCCCAACGCTTTATCGTGATGGACGCAGATCTGACCCAGCTCAAGGCCTACATCGCTCAGCACGCGGATTGAACAAAAGGCCACTATAGTTAAGCGGATAGGGCTTGAAAAAGCCCAGAATAGCTATCCTCCGCCTTGTGGTCTGACTTCAGGAGTCTCCGTTCATGTCCGAGCATCTGATCCCCCGTACGCCTTCCGCTTACGCCTATCCGCTGCTGATTAAACATCTGCTCCGCAACGCGGTGCGCCAATTCCCCCAACAGGAAATCGTCTATGGCGATTTTCTACGCCAAAGCTACCGCGATCTGAGCGAGCGGGTCAGTCGCCTGGCCAGCGGACTGGCGCAGCTGGGGGTCAAACCCGGCGACACCGTAGCCGTCATGGATTGGGACAGCCATCGTTATCTGGAATGCTTTTTCGCAGTGCCGATGCTCGGCGCGGTGCTGCACACCGTGAATATCCGGCTTTCTCCCGAACAGATTCTCTACACCATCAATCACGCCGAGGACGACGTGATTCTGATCAACTCCGAGTTCCTGCCGATCTTGGAAAGCATTCGCGACCGGATCAAGACGGTTAAACATCTGGTGTTGCTGAACGATACCGGGCAGCTTCCGACCACGTCACTGGATCTGGCTATTGACTACGAAACCCTGCTGGCGACCGGCGATCCTGGTCATCTCTTCCCAGATTTTGCCGAGGACACGCGCGCCACCACCTTTTACACCACCGGCACCACCGGCCTACCCAAGGGAGTGTACTTCAGCCACCGGCAACTAGTGTTGCATACCTTTAGCGTACTGTCGGCGCTGATGGGGACCGGCCAGGGTCGCTTCAACCGGGAAGATGTGTACTTACCAATCACGCCCATGTTCCACGTCCACGCCTGGGGCGTACCCTATGTAGCGACCGTATTAGGCGTTAAGCAAGTCTATCCTGGTCGCTATGTCCCGGAGCATTTATTGCGGCTGATTGAGCGGGAGCAAGTGACGTTCTCGCACTGCGTGCCGACGATCCTGCAAATGCTGCTCGCCTGTCCGGTAGTGGATGAGATCGACCTGTCGCGCTGGAAGGTGATCATCGGCGGTGCGGCGCTCCCGCAGGCTCTGGCCCGGCAGACCCGCGCGCGCGGTGTGGATGTCTTCACCGCCTATGGCATGTCGGAAACTTGTCCGATCCTGACCTTTGCGCAACTGAAACCGCACATGCGCGATTGGGACGAGGAGCGCCAGCTGGAAATTCGTTGCAAAACCGGTTTGCCCATTCCGCTAGTCGAGCTGCGCATTGTGGATGAGGAGATGAAGGATCTGCCCCACGACGGCAAAACACCGGGCGAAGTCGTGGTGCGCGCCCCCTGGCTCACGCAGGGTTATCTTAAGGATCCACAAAATTCCGAGCAGCTATGGCGCGGCGGCTATCTCCACACTGGCGATATTGGCGTCATGGATGAGGAAGGCTATCTCAAGATCACCGACCGCCTGAAAGACGTCATTAAGACCGGTGGCGAATGGCTTTCCTCGTTGGAACTGGAAGATTTGCTGCTCAAGCATCCGGCCGTGGCGGAAACTGCGGTCATCGGCGTTCCCGATCCCAAGTGGGGTGAACGTCCTGTCGCCCTGGTGCTGTTGCGGCGCGAGCAGGCGGAAGCGGTGGATGCCGCCACGTTGCGTGATTGGCTTCAGCAGTTCGCCGACCAGGGAATCATTTCCAAATGGGGTATTCCCGACCAGGTACTGTTCGTTGACGCCATTCCTAAAACCAGTGTGGGCAAGCTCGACAAGAAAGAGATGCGCGCGCGGTACGCCCAACAGGCGGGGGCTTGATCGCGGAAAGAGCGGTTCTGCGGGAATTTAAGAGCCTTCAGCCTCTCTAAAGGCCGGATGCGTCGCTGCCAAGAGCAAGGGTGTGGCGCGTTGTTGTGATCCCATGGGCTCTTTGAGGAGGCTGTAAACCGATGAGCAAAACCACGCTAGTACGTTGGACCGCGTTGGGCTTGATCCTAGGCGGTGGATGGTTGTCACTGGCGAACGCCCAACAAACCGCTACCCAAGCGACTCAGCCGCAACCTGCCGAGCACGCGATACCACTTCAGACTCCAGCGGTGGAGGCCCCAGCCGCCGCTCCAGCCGCAACAGTCCCGGCTTCCAAAGCGACCCCGGATAAGGCTTGGGCCCCGCCAGGCGGTTCTATTAAAGTTAAAACCTCTGAGCAAGGCATCCGCTATGCGTCGGGTGGCGTCGGCGAAAGCGAGCGTGAGGAACTGCGCGCCCTGGCAAAGGAATTCAATCTGGAACTGATGTTTGCCATGCAGGGTGGCGGTGAGTATCTGGCGGATGTGGGGGTGCGTGTTCTGGATGTAAAAGGTGCTGTGATTTTGACCGCGACGTCAAAAGGGCCATACTTCCTGACGCAACTACCGACCGGCGGCTACACCGTGGAGGTCAGTGCGAAGGAGCAAACGCAAACGCAAAAAGCGCAAATCGGGGCCGACCAATCCAGGCTGAATTTCTACTGGCGCTAAATACCGCACCTAGCATTTGGCCATTCCAGCAAACCCTTCCCCAACGGGAAGGGTTTTTCATGCCTCAATCATCCACCAGGGTTGTCGTTTCCGCTGCGTGGTCCATAGTCGGCGCTTCCTTGGCCTGTTTTTGTTGTTCCTCTAATAGCCGCTTCGCGCTTTTGGAAGCGCTATGTTGCGCGATCTCCTGTAAGGTCGGTATGCGTAAAATCGCGCCCGCTTTCAAACTGTTCATGTCATTGGCTTTGGAAAAGGCGTCCGGATTGACTTTGAGCAGTGCTTTCATCATATGCTGCTGGCTAATGCGTGGATCAGGGAGAATCTTGGTCGCGATTTTCCAAAGTCGCTCATTGGGGGCGACCGGGCCGTAATGCTTGTCATCCATGTTGGGAGGGGATGAAGGGGTAGAGGAGGGTGCCGCAGGTGAGGAAGGCGGCGTGGTTGTTTTAGGTGAGACCGCGACGGCGCTCGCCAAAGCTACTTGGGCGTATTCCAAAATCGCGGGCGATGTTATGAAAATGCCCGCGACCGTGGCGGTGGTGGGATCAAAGTCCAGCTCTGCGTCCGGCGTTGCTTGGGAACTGGTTTGCGCAGTGTCGGCTGGCGATGGCGATGGCGATGGCGATGGCGATGGCGATGGCACAGGCGTAGGCAAAGGCACAGGCGCGCCCACTAAGGGACTTGGTGCGGCCATCTCGGCGAAACTGGCGAAATGGGTGAATGCGGAAGACGGCAGTTCAGCCATGATGAACTGTTGCGCCAGTGCTTCCCGATCCAAATCCTCTGAATCGTTCTCGACCTCCTGTGGCAGATCGGCAGTTACCAACGCATCCCTGTTCATTTCCGACTGCGATGACAGCGCGACTGCTTGTAGAGTGGTGAATAGGTCTTCTGCGCTGGTTTCAGCGGTGCTGTTCAAAGCCAGTAGTGGAACGGATAGAGAGGCGCTGGCCTCCTGTGTCGTTGGGAGTGCGGGGGCATCGGTTGCCGATGTTTCAGGCGTGACGGGCGTGACAGGTGTGATTGACAACGAGCGTGCGGCGTTGCGCCGGGTACTGTCCACCATCATTTCCGAGAGCGCCAGAAAGAGCAGTGGAGTTACTGAAACGGGTTCTAGGCTAGCCGGAGTCGATTCGGGCACCAGATCGACAGATGGGGCAGCCGCCCATTCCAATGTTGGAGCGGGCTGAGCAGCTTGCTCGCTTGGCGCGGATGGCAAGGTCGCCACAGGCTCCAGCAAGGCTGGCGGTTCCAGTGAAAAAACTTCCGGCGCTTTATCCTCAGTCTTGGCCGGCGATGCTTCGGTTAACAGCGGCCCTGGCGGTGTGACAGATGAGTTGCCTATTTCGGCCACCTCGGCCAGATGCCTAGCAGCGGCGGAACCGCTGCTCTCCGCAATCTCGCGAAAGCTCGGTAGTCGCAGCATCGCTCCTCGTTTCAAGGCACTCATCCCCGCCTTACCAAACGCATCGGGATTGGCTCGAAACAGGGCGGTCACCATTTCATGGTTCGTGATACTGGGGTCGGGAAGCACCTTAACCGCGATACTCAGCAACCGCTCGCCGGCTTGGATTGGCCCATAGACGTCTCCTGGGCGATAAACGCGAACCGGCGCTGTCGTCCTTGTAGTGACTTGCTCCGCGCGCTCGTAAGGCAGGTTTTCCGCTGGTGGTGGAGCCATAGGCGCGGCTGCCACGGGCGCGGGCAGGCTTTCGGCATTGGCTGGTGGTGGAACCATAGGCGCGGCTGCCACGGGCGGCGCAGCGACGGGGGTCTCCAACACCGTCTTGCTGCGATCGCTGGGCCGTTCAGCCAGCCGCCGTTGGACTGGATCGAGCAGCACGGTAAATTCCCGGTAGGTCTTGCCGCGTGGCCAGCCAAACTCCAGCAATAAGCCCAGCGAAGGCTCCTGAATCGGTTTGCTCGACACCACCTTGACGTACACTTGTCCCTCAGCGTTGTATTCAACCGAAAACGCCAAATTCATCAATGCAGGGGCCCGTTCGAGCTGGAAGTCCTTGAAGATGGCCGCCGGAGCCAGCTTAACCGAAACTTTGCTAAGCTCCTCCGGCGTTAGCTTGGGCAGCGGAATTCGGGCATCAAACAGTTGATTTAAAGAGGATTGCACCTGCATTTCGCCGATTTCCAGCGCTGGGACGCTGGTCGAGCCCAGCAGCAGCGCAATCCACCAGAAGCGAAACAGTTTGCAAGTCATGGCGACATCCTCCAGATCAAATGGCTCGCGGGCAAGCATACCGCCTTTCCACACCAGCGCGACGCACGGTAAATATCTTATTCTAAATGTCGGCCCGATCAGGTGACCATTCCCCAGGCTTTATCCAGACTTCATCCTACGCAGGATCGCTGCCCATGCCCACTGCTGCTCCTCATGGATTGCCTTCCAGTCACGAAGCGGTGGCTGGCCTCACGCCCGACGCTATCCAGGAGGTCGCGCCGCGCTTGCTGGCCTTGCTGCGCGAACTGGTGGTAGAGCTGCGCCCCTCAGAACGGATGGCGGTCGCCATCACCTTGGACCATCGTCTGGATCGCGATCTAGGGCTGGATAGTCTGGCGCGGGCTGAATTGCTGCAACGCATCGAACGCGCCTTCTCGGTCGCGCCGGACGAGCGGATGCTGTTGGCTGAAACCCCGCGCGCGTTGCTGGCGCTGATTTTGGAGGCCAGCGGGGCGACGGTGGATCCGCTGGCGACGGGCGCGGTGCTGGCTCTGGAACCACAACCCAACGCAGCTAATCCGCCCGAGCAAGCCGAGACCTTGCTGGACATGCTGGACTGGCATGAGCGCCAGCATCCCGATCGAGTAGCGTTACAGATTTACGGCAACAACGAACAGATTGACACGACCTTTACCTACGCCACGCTATTGCGGACGGCGCGGGCAGTCGCGGCTGGGCTACAAGCCCGTGGTCTACAACCACGCCAGACCGTGGCGCTGATGCTGCCCACCGGGGCGGATTACTTCCTGGGCTTCTTCGGCATTTTGCTGGCTGGCGGCATTCCGGTTCCGATCTACCCACCGAGCCGACCCACCCAGATCGAAGATCACTTGCGCCGTCATGTGCGATTACTGAACAACGCCCGGGTCGTCGCATTGATTACCGTGCCCGAAGCGAAGTTAGTGGCGCGCCTGCTTCAGGCGCAGATCGAGACCTTAGGTCACATTGTGACCACTACGGAGTTGCAACAACCCACGCTGACATGGCGCGCCGTGGCCGTGGCCACGACCGATCTCGCGTTTCTGCAATATACCTCTGGCAGCACGGGCGATCCTAAGGGCGTGATGCTTACCCATGCCAATCTGCTAGCCAATTTGCGTGCCATGGGCCAGCAGGTCCAAGCCAGCGCTGATGATGTTTTCATTAGTTGGCTGCCACTGTATCACGATATGGGGCTGATCGGCGCTTGTCTAGGCAGCCTGTACTACGCCTCCCCGCTAGTGATTCTGTCGCCGTTAAGCTTCCTGGCCCGGCCGACGCGCTGGCTATGGGCGATTCACCAGCATCGCGGCACGCTGTCGGCGGCTCCCAATTTTGCTTATGAATTATGCGCACGCGCCATTCAGGATCATGAAATCGTGGGGCTGGATCTGAGTTCCTGGCGCATGGCGCTCAATGGTGCGGAACCGGTCAACCCCGCAACCCTGGAGCGATTCACCGCCCGCTTTCGTCGCTATGGCTTCCGCCCCGACGCGCTGGCCCCGGTCTACGGTCTGGCCGAATGTTCGGTGGGCCTGACCTTGCAGCGACCGGGCCGCCCGCCGGTGATCGACCGGGTGCGGCGTGACCGTTTTATGGCGACTGGCTGCGCCGAATTAGCGCCCATGACTGATACCACCGCCTTGCTATTCCCCTCATGCGGGCAGCCGTTGGTCGGGCACTCACTGCGCATCGTCGATAGCCAGGGCCGGGAATTGCCGGAGCGGTGCGAGGGCCATGTGGAGTTCTGCGGACCCTCCGCGACCTCTGGCTACTATCGCAACCCAGAGGCGACTCGGCGTTTGTTCCCCCATGGCGATGCCTGGCTGGATTCCGGGGATCGCGGTTATCTGGCCAACGGTGACTTGTATCTGACAGGACGGGTTAAAGAGCTGATTATCCGGGGCGGACGCAATCTGTATCCCTATGAGCTGGAACAAGCGGTCGGTGCGTTGACTGATATCCGCGCTGGCTGTGTCGCTGTTTTCGCCAGTGCCGATCCAGCCACCGGTAGTGAACGGCTGGTGGTGGTTGCTGAGACACGCCTTACCGAGTCGGCGGCCCTGGTGCAGCTTCGTCAGCATATTCAGACTGTGGGCGTGGATTTGTTGGGTGCGCCGCCCGAAGAGGTGGTTCTGGTTCCGCCGTATACGGTGCTTAAAACCTCCAGCGGTAAAATCCGCCGCGCCGAGTTACGCCAATTATATGAACGCAATGCTATCGGTCAGGGGCGGCCGAAATTATGGCTGCAACTGACCCGCATTGTGCTGGCCAGCGGCTGGGCGCGGCTGTTACGGCTGGGACGCGACGTGCGGGCTTGGCTGTATGCCGCGCGCGCCTGGTTTTGGTATGGGTTGTTAGCCCCTGGAGTCTGGCTGGGCATCCTGATCCTGCCCCGGCTAATGTGGCGGTGGCGCTTGGCGCGAGCCGGCGCGCAACGACTCGCCCGTTGGAGCGGTACTCCGATTGCCGTACAGGGCTTGGAACAGGTACCGGATGGCTCTTGTGTGATCGTCGCTAACCACGCGAGTTTTCTGGACGCCTACGTTCTGACTGCCGTCTTGCCGCGCCATTTTCGCTATATCGCCAAACGGGAACTGTTGACGAATCGCTGGTTGGCGCAACCGTTGGTGCGCATGGGGACGCTGTTCGTTGAACGCTTCGATCTACAACGAGGTGTGGAAGAGGCGCGTAAGCTGAGCGAGGCTGTGCGCGCTGGACAATCACTGGCCTTTTTCCCGGAAGGCACCTTTACCGGCAGGCCAGGCTTGCTGCCGTTTCGTATGGGCGCTTTTCTGGCGGCGGCGCAAGCCGGAGTTCCGGTGGTACCGGTGGTCATTCGCGGAACGCGGGCCATCCTGCGCGCCGGGTCCTGGTTTCCGCGCTGGAATCGGCTGGAGGTGATTGTGGAGCCGCCGCTGGTTCCTGACGGCTCCGAATGGGCTGCGGCGGTGCGGTTACGGGACGGAGCGCGCGCCGCGATCCTGGCTCAGTGTGGCGAGCCGGATGCCGAGGATCTGCATTAACCAATAGCTTGCTGCATGAAACTCTCGCCAATGGTGATTAATACAATGGAATCTACTCTTAGCTTTTTAGCTGGGCTTAGATATCCTGTTGTACATTTCAGCAAGCTTCAAAACGATAGCCTGTGATGCATGTGCAAAATCACCGGATTTAAGAGCGGCTTGAGCACCCGTTTTATCGCCCGCCAGCGCAGC
>JBATSQ010000039.1:0-4615 GCA_049293375.1 Candidatus Contendibacter sp. | reverse complement strand
GCCACCAGCTTGGTGGCCTGCGGAATCGCCATCAGCTCCCCGATCCGCGCCGGACTGAAACCCAGCGCCGCTAAATACGGCCCCCAATAGGGCAACAACACCCCCAGACTGGCGAAGTAGAGCAGATAAAAACCGGACAGGCGGAGATACAGCGGTAAGGGCAGCACGATGGGACGGAGGCCGTAGATAGCCCTCTTTCACGTAAAGCGAGTCGCGTTGAAAGAGGGGCTTGCTGGAGAACGTATTCCTTATGGCGCAGCAGCGGGAATGAGCGGTGTCTCCGTTCGCACGCCGAAATTCTGGGCGCGATGGCGCAAGGCATGATCCATCAACACCAAGGCCAGCATGGCCTCGGCGATGGGGGTGGCGCGGATACCCACACAGGGATCGTGCCGGCCTTCGGTCACCACCGTCACCGGCTCGCCTTGCAGGTTGACGGTCCGCCCCGGCAGCCGGATGCTGGAGGTCGGTTTCAGGGCGATGCTGGCCACGATGTCCTGGCCGCTGGAAATTCCGCCCAACACCCCGCCGGCGTTGTTGCTCGAAAATCCCGCCGGGGTCATTTCGTCGCGGTGTTCGGTGCCGCGCTGTTCCACGCTGGCGAAACCGGCCCCGATCTCCACGCCCTTGACCGCGTTGATGCCCATCAGCGCGTGGGCGATGTCCGCGTCCAGCCGATCAAACACCGGCTCGCCCCAGCCGACCGGCACCCCGGTGGCCACCACCGTCACCCGCGCGCCGATGGAATCCCCGGACTTGCGCAGCGCGTCCATGAACTGCTCCAATTCCGCCACTTTATCGGGATCTGGGCAAAAAAACGGGTTGTGGTCCACCGCCTCCCAGATCAGTTTGAGCGGCCGGATCGGGCCAAGCTGGGCCAGATAGCCCCGGATCAGCACCCCGTAGCGCTCGCGCAGGTATTTTTTGGCGATGGCCCCCGCCGCTACCCGCAGCGCGGTTTCCCGCGCCGAGGACCGGCCGCCGCCGCGATAATCCCGCAAGCCGTATTTCTGATGGTAGGTGTAATCGGCATGGCCGGGCCGGAACCGGTCCAGAAGGTCGCCGTAATCCTTGGAGCGCTGGTCCACGTTCTCGATCAGCAACCCGATCGGCGTGCCGGTGGTCTTACCCTCGAACACCCCCGACAGGATGCGCACCTGATCCGGCTCGCGCCGCTGGGTGGTGTGACGGCTCTTTCCGGGCCGACGGCGGTCTAAATCGGTTTGCAGGTCCGTTTCGGCCAAGGCCAAACCGGGCGGACAGCCATCCACGATCGCACCAAGCGCCGGACCGTGACTCTCGCCAAAGGTCGTGACGGTGAACAACTTACCAAAGGTGTTACCAGACATCAGGGAAAGCACCCTCTACAGAGATGGCGCGGGCTACCGCGCGGTGGATGGTTAAGGGTGAACGAACGGCACAGAGTTTGCTAAACCCTGCCGATGGGCTGATCAATCAGCCTTTGCCGGTCTATCATAGCGTGATAGCCGCTACCGGATCAGTTTGGGCTACCCTTTCGAGCATGATGGTATGCCCGGCCTCCCCGGAGCATGGTCATTCTTATCAGGTTACGGAAACCGAACATGCAGATTCCAGGCTACAAAATTGAGCGCGAACTCGGTCAGGGTGGCATGGCCATCGTCTATCTGGCCTTGCAGGAATCGTTGGATCGTCATGTCGCGCTAAAGGTCATTAAGCCCGTTCTCACCACCGATGAGGAATTTGCCCAGCGCTTCCTGCGCGAAGGGCGCATTATCGCGCAGCTCAGTGACCCGCACATCGTGACGGTCTACGATATTGCCTCGCATGAGGGGACGTATTACCTGTCCATGGAATATCTGCCAGGCGATACCCTGCAACAACGTATTCGCGCTGGCCTGGCACTTCCGGAGGCCTTAAACATCGCCCGCGCCCTGGCCAGCGCCCTGCATTACGCTCATCAACGCGGCATCATCCATCGTGACATCAAGCCGCAAAATATCCTGTTCCGCGATAACAACCAGCCGGTATTGACCGATTTTGGCATCGCCAAAACCTTGGGCAGCAGCACCATTATGACCCGCACCGGTCTGTCCCTGGGTACGCCGCGCTACATGAGTCCAGAACAAATTCGCGGCCAGCCAGTGGATGCGCGCGCCGATTTATACAGCTTCGGCGTCCTGTTCTACGAGATGCTGACTGGCAACGCTCCGTACAACGCCGAGGACAGCTTTGCGCTGGCCATGATGCATGTCACGGCAGCGGTGCCGGAATTGCCGCCGGAACTGAGCCGCTTTCAGCCGCTGCTGAACAAGCTGCTCCATAAGGAGCCTGAGCAGCGCTTTCAAACCGGCCAGGAATTTATCACCGCGCTGGATCACCCAGAAACTCTGCCCGCAGCCCCGCTCAACATCGCTGACCTCACTGCGGCTACGGCCGTTCCGGCGCTGCCAGCAGAAGCGCCCGTGCGGCGCAGCAACCGGTCGGCGGCCCTGGCAGCGGCCCTGGTCGGGCTGGCGTTGGTGGGTGGGGGGTATCTGTACTGGTCTCACTCCCCGGCACTGCCCCCGGTTCCCGTTGCTGGCAAGTCGCCTGCTACGCCGTCCCTCAACGCTGGGCAGGAACAGGCCGCCGCCTTGCTGGCCCAGGCCCGCCAGCGCCAACAGGCGGGTGCGCTGGAAGAAGGCCGCACCCTGGTCGAGCAGGGTCTTCAGCTAGCCCCTGAGCATCCAGAATTAGTAGCGCTACATGCGGAAATCAACCGGCAACTAGAGGCGGCCCAGCAGCAAAAGACGCGAGCTGAACAACAACTCCAAGCTGAATTGCAAGCCGGGCAATTTCTGGAGCAGGCCCAGCGCGCTTATCAGGAAGGTGCGCTGGATATGAGTCTGGTGCATATTGAGCAAGGCTTGCAGGCGCTGCCCACTCATACCGGCCTGCTTGCGCTCAAACGGGAAATCCAAGCGCAAGAGGCGAAGCGCCAAAATCAGGAAATCACCGCGCGCCAACAAACGCTGGCGACGGAACAACGCAAGCTTGAAGCGGCGCGGTTGCGTGCCCAGGCCGAACAGCAGCGACAATTGGAAGCCCAACTCCGCGCGCAGATGGAGGAGCAGCGGCAAGCCGAAGCCCGGTTACGCACCCAAGCCGAAGAATTACAACGCAAGACCGAACAAGAACGGCGGCGTGCGCAGTTGGAGGAACAACGCCGCGCCGAAGCACAACGCCGCGCCGAGGCTGAAACCGAACGACAGGCTGAGCAAGAGCGGCGGCGCGTTCAAGCTGAGGAAGCAGCGCCAACCGAGCAAGAGCGGCGCGCCGAGCAAGAACAGCAGCGACGCGCTGAAACCCAGCGCCGCGCGGAGGCGGAGGCCGAAGCAAAAGAACGGCAGCGGCAGGCGGAGGCCGAAGCAAAAGAACGGCGACAGGCTGAAGCGGAGGCTGAAGCACAGCGTCAGGCCGAAAAAGAGCGGTTGCGCGCCCAAGCCGAGGAACAACGTCGTAGCGAAGCCCGCTTACGTGCTCAGGCGGAAGAACAGAAGCGCGCTGAAGAACGCTTGCGTGCTCAGGCGGAAGAACAGAAGCGCGCCGAAGAACGCTTGCGCGCTCAGGCTGAAAAACAGCGGCGCGCCGAGGCGCAAGCGCAGCAGCAATTAGAAGAACAGCAACGGCAGGCAAGCCGACAAGCGACGCAGGAAATCACACCCAAGAGTACGGCATCTACTGCGGAATCCGAGTCAGAGTTACCCGCAATCAGCCTTATATCCCCCTCACAACTCGCGACGCAACCCAAACCGTCTTCGTCTTCTCGACCCGCTGCTATCGACTCTGCGTTGCGTGAACCGCCCGCAGCGCCTGAACCTGCCCCGCAAACAGCGCAACAGGCGTGGGCTGCGGTGAAAAATAGCACCAACCCCAGCGAAATTGAGCAGTTTATTGCCAGCTATCCGAAACAGCGTAAGCTGATCGCCGCCGCGCAGGCCCGGCTCAAGCAGTTACAGGCAACGCCGAGCTTACTGGTACGCCTGGTGGTGCGTGCGAATCAAGCAGGCAGCGAAGTTCTGATCAATGGCAAGCCCGTCGGCGCTGCGCCCCTGGAGACCGAACTGCCGACCGGTGCCTACCATCTCCAGGTTCAGCGCGAAGGCTACGAGGAATGGAGTAAAGAGGTCACGCTGACCGCTGAAGATGAAGTCGTCAAGCTTACAGTACCGTTATTGCGCAAGCGGACGAACTCGACAGCTCCTGCGGAAGCTGCGCCAGACGCTCCTTCCGCGCGACCGTCGGCAAAAATGCGGGCAGTAGAAGTCAGCACCCAACCGGAAACGGAAGCTGCGCCACCCCAACGCCGTGGGCGCGCCCCAGAAATCGAGACCGTCGCTAAGGTCGATTCTCCTAAGCTACCCAACTCTGCCGCCTTGCCTAGCCAAGGCTGTCTGGTCGGCAATTGTCAAAGCGGCGAAGGCGTCTATCGTCACCCCGATGGCAGCGAATACTCCGGGAGTTTTCGCAACGCGAAAATGCACGGCCAGGGCAGCTATGTCTACGCTAAAAAAGGCGAAAAGTATGTGGGCGAGTGGCGCGATAATCAGATAGAGGGTCAAGGCGCTTACTACTATCGCAGCGGCAATCAGTA
>JBATSQ010000038.1:0-5268 GCA_049293375.1 Candidatus Contendibacter sp. | reverse complement strand
GCATGACCAGCCGGGGCTTCACTGCACGCCAACGCCGTGAGCTTCGCCCGTTGGCTCCCGTCGATTTCCACCGGACGACCGGAACGCGGTTTGTCCTGCAACATGGCCAAGCCCTCCCGTCGATACCCCTCCCGCCAGGCGCTGACCGTCACATACTGCACCCCCAAGGTCGCTGCGACCTCTGTGAGCCGTTTGCCCCGATCCAGTTCCAGCAATCCCGTCGCCCGCTTGTATTGCTTGACTCCCAACGACCCTTTCTTCAGCAGCGCTACCAAGTACGAACGATCCGAATCGCTAAGGGTAAGATGTGGTCTACTCATCGCCTGCTCCTAATAGAGTTTAGCGATAAATTACCACCTCCCTATGCTATGGAAAAACTTAATTTACGGAGTACTTAGTTTTCAAGTGTATGATGCATTGGATAGGTCCAAATTTCATCCTCGTCGCTTCAACCACAGCAAGATTTTGCTAAGATCGTGGCGCAGCCTTATACGCTGATGGCGTTGACCGGGCTGCTGGCTCCATGATCCCTGACCCTGGCCTAATTTTGAAATCCAAAACATTGCAAGCGGAACTGCTGCTGCTGTTAGCAGCGGCCATTTGGGGCTTTGCCTTTGTCGCCCAACGGCTCGGCATGGAGCACGTCGGCCCCTTCACTTATAACGGCATCCGCTTTTTGTTGGGCGCGTTGTCCTTGCTGCCGTTGCTGTGGCTCCAATCCCGTTCCTCCACCCGACTCAGTTTCGGCGGTTGGCGTTCGACCCTCGCTGGGGGTTTGCTGGCTGGCCTAATTCTGTTTACTGGCGCGTCACTGCAACAAATCGGCATTGTCTACACCACAGCGGGCAAGGCCGGTTTTATTACTGGCCTGTATGTGGTGATGGTGCCGGTGCTGGGTCTGCTATGGGGTCAGCGTGCGCCGTGGAGCACTTGGGTGGGCGCGGTGCTGGCTGTAATGGGTCTCTATCTATTGACGGTGACCGAGCAGCTCACCCTGAATCAAGGCGACCGCCTGGTGCTGATCGGCGCTTTCTTTTGGGCTATGCATGTGCTGGCGATTGGCTGGTTGTTAGGCCGTCAGAACGAACCAATCCTACTAGCCTTCCTCCAATTTATCGTCTGTGGCGCGCTAAGTCTGTTAATGGCGGCTTTTACCGAAGTCATCCGTTGGGCGGGCATTTACAGTGGGATGATGCCGATCTTATACGGTGGCCTACTGTCAGTGGGCGTGGCCTATACCCTGCAAGTCGTAGCGCAACGCGACGCGCCACCCGCCCACACCGCGATCATTCTGAGTCTGGAAACGCTGTTCGCCGCGCTGGGCGGCTGGCTATGGCTAAACGAAATCCTGTCGGGTCGCAACGTGTTGGGCTGCGTGCTGATGTTCAGCGGCATGCTGCTATCGCAATTAGGTCTGGGCCGTGCCGCGCCCGCGCCCACGGAACCGGCGATTGTGACGCAAGCCCTGCCAGCCGACGACCGTCCCTAAGTGCCAGGTTTCAGGGAGCTAGGTTGTTCAGGCCGCAGCGCAGAGTCAGTGTCCGCTGGGGTGGCATCAGCGGCGAGCGATCCCTCGGCGCGCTGCGCTTCGTACCAGCACTGATAACAAAGCCGCAAACTGTCCAAGCCGTAATTGCTGGCGGGCGGTCCCAATTGCCCGCACCAATCACACCGCAGATAGCTGCTGACCATCAGCACCTCCGCTCCGCTGTCTGTTGCCATAGGCTCCAGTGATGAGCCTGCCTGTCGGCTGCGAACCCCGTTGTCCGGGCTGCACCCAGCGCATGTTAAGCGCCGAGGCCAGCGCCGCGCAAAAAACCGATTGGCTACAGCGGACGCTCGCACCGTGGGCGGCTTGTTTGGTGCCATTGCGCGCGGTCGCTGGCGCTGCGCGCTGGAGCTATCGCGGCAAGGTGTGTCTATCGGCGCTTTGGCATGAGCAGAACGGCTGGAACTTTGGCCTGTGGCGGCGCGATGCGTTGATCGCAATCCCCAACTGCCCGGTGCATACCGAAGCGGTGCGGCTGGTGACGCGCTGGCTGATGCGCACACTGCCACCGGGGCCGACTTTTCCGCTGGCTTTTTATGTGCAGTCCGGGGCGCAAGCGACCTTGATCCTGAAAACTCAGCGCCTTCCCGACGCCAGTTGGCTTCAGCAGCAAGGACTGGCGGAGCTGGCTGCCTATAGGCTGGAAGGCCTCTGGCTGCATTTGCATCCTGCTGCCGGTCGCCGCTTGTTCGCCCGCAGCGGTTGGACTTTGCTATGGGGCCAGCCGCGCTCGGTCGATTCGTGTGGCCTGTGGTATGGCCCAACTGCGTTTCAGCAGTTGATTCCCACGCTGTACCAGCTGGCCTTGGACACGGCGGAGGAATTCCTAGCACCGGAACTGGGGGATCAAGTGGCTGATCTGTATTGCGGAATCGGTGCCAGTCTGGCGCGCTGGACCCGACGCGGCGCGCGCGCCCTCGGCGTCGAACTAGGTGGGGAAGCGGTGGAATGCGCCGCCGTAAACGCCCCAGCCGCGCTTGTGCTGCGCGGCAAGTGTGCTGAGCGAGTGCCGCAACTGCGAACCTGGTCGCTGGCGACTGGAACCCGATTGCTGTATCTCAATCCACCGCGCACCGGCCTGGAACTGGCGGTGCGCACCTGGGCGGCGACTGAATTTCGACCAGAGCGACTGGCCTATTTGTCGTGCAGCGCCGGCACCTTAAGCCGCGACCTGCACGCTCTAACTCAGGAAGGTTATCAGGTGGAGCGGTTGATTCCTTTCGATTTCTTTCCCCAGACCCATCATGTCGAAACCTTGGCATTGCTCCGTCGCGCCTAGGGGAAGCAGGGTCCTGGCCCTCTACCAGGTGCGGCGCTACGCATCTTACAATCGAAGTTCTACTCTTGGCGTAACAGGAGCCGCTGCCCCATGCCCCGCCTTTGGCCCGTTCTCCCGTGTAGCGTCCTGCTTAGCTGCCTCTGTAGCTTGGCTTGGGCCAGCCCGCTCGCCGCACCCCCACGCTTGCTGTTGCATGATTTTGAACGGCCCAGCGGCGCGCCCAATACGGGCGGCGCAATGAGTGGCTGGACGGCTGAACCGAGTCAAGTCAGCGGTCAGCTCCACTACCGACTGGAACCGGCGCAACGGGTCGGCAGTCATCGCGCGCTACATCTGCGCTACCGGTTCGCCGAGCACGGAGTGAGCGATCTGGGCTGGCAGATCACTCTGCCGGATCTGGACGCCTCGGCCTATGATCATCTGGAACTCTGGATTCGCGGTGACGCCGCCGCTGGCTATGCCCAGGCGCTGAAGCTGGAATTCAAGCAACCGTTGCCCAACGCGCCGCCCGGTCTGGTGCGGCAGGGCAGCACGGTGGTCACCGGCATCACAGGCGACTGGCACCGCATCCAGGTGCCGCTGCATCGCATGAATGGCATTGCGGACTGGCGGCATCTGCGGCAATTTGGCCTGGTTCTGCAACCCCGACGTGATCTGGGGCGTTCCGGCGCTTACTGGCTGGACGACATCGCCCTTATTCAGACGGGTGCGCCGGGCCCCAGCAGTCGCGATCCGGTGATTCCCCCGCGCAAGACCGCTTGGGAAAACCAGCTCGGCGGCAAGGCGGCGGCGCAACCCCTGATCCACGCTCGGCTGGTCGGCTGGCCGCAGCGCTTACGGGTCGATCCGCACAGCCTGCCCGCCGATGATCACGCCTTTTTGTGGCAATTAGCGCGCGATACCTGGCGCGGGCTGGCAGCGCTGAGCGACCGTGCTCATGGCCTGCCGCTCGATACGGTGCGGTTGCATGGTTCTCTGGAGCCGCGCACCGCCTGGGTGGGCGATTACACCAACGTCACCAACATCGGCTTGTACCTGATCGATTTGGTGGCCGCCCGTGAACTGGGTTTCCTCAACCCGCAAGAGGCGCGGGAGCGACTGGAGCAGACGCTGGATACCCTGGAGCGGCTGGAAACTCATCGTGGTTTTTTCTTCAACTATTACGATACCACCAGCCTGGAGCGCACCAGCCATTTTCTGTCTTTCATTGACTCGGCGTGGCTGACTGCCGGTTTGATGGTGGTGCGCAATAGCGTTCTTGAACTGGCCACGCGCTGCACCCGCCTGATCGACCAGGCGGATTATGGCTTTTTCTACGATCCGGTCGAGCAATGGATGATGCACGGCTATTACGTCAATCTGGCGCATCGTTCTGAGTACAGCTACGGCCTGCTGTATACTGAAGCACGGCTGGGCAGTCTGATCGCCATTGGCAAGGGCGACGTGCCGCCAGAGCACTGGTATCGCCTGATTCGCACCTTTCCGCGCGCTTTTGCGTGGCAATCACAGTCCCCCAAGGGCCGCATTGAAAACACCGTGAATGGCCAAGCAGTGAGCGGGGGCTATTATTCCTGGAAAGGCTTGAACTACCTCCCCTCCTGGGGCGGCAGCCTGTTTGAGGCGTTGATGCCGCTGCTGGTGCTGGATGAACTGTATCATGCACCAGTTAGCTTAGGAAAAAATGCGCGGGTGCATACTGAGCTTAACCGGAGGTTTGCACTAGAGCATTTGGGTTATCCAGTCTGGGGACTATCGCCCAGTTCAACCCCCGATGGCGACGGTTACCACGAATACGGTGCGCGCGTGCTGGGCGCGCGTGGCTATGGAGTCGGCGTTGTCACGCCACACGCAGCAGCGCTGGCCTTGCTCACCGAACCGACGACGGCAACGGCCAATCTGCGCCAATTGGCCCAACGCTATCCCCTGTACGGCGATTTTGGCTTTTACGATGCCGTCGCGCCCAAGACCGGCCAGGTTGTCACCAATTACTTGGCGCTCGATCAAAGCATGATCCTGATTGCGTTGGCGAATTATCTACGTGAGGGCGTGATTCAACACTACTTCAGCGCTGACCCGATCATGCAGCGCGTCTTACCTTTGCTGCGCGCAGAGCGGTTTTTCGATTGACGGTGATACGCTTGGTTTCCATCGTCCTCTTGGACTTCGAGCGATTCATGGGCAGCGAGACAACTTTGCGTGCCGCAAAAGATCTATCAAAATCTCAGTCGCCTGCTGATCTATCAGGCCCGAACCGCCATCAGGAAACTTTGGATTTATCTTGGCAATAACTCCGCATCCGTCAGGTAATACGGCTTCTCTATCTTGGCGTGCAGTTCCAGAACGTGGGAGCCATACCGGTAAGCCGTAGCGGCATCCGCCGTCAAAAAGAAGCCTAACCCGCTGGTGGGGTGACGGCTGTTCGTCCCTGCCCGCGCCGCAT
>JBATSQ010000037.1:0-9413 GCA_049293375.1 Candidatus Contendibacter sp. | reverse complement strand
GGCTGGTTCAGCTCCTGCTTGGCGATATGGTCAAACGAGATCTTTTCGTAGCGTTGTTCCGGGGTGGAAATCACCGCGCCGGTAT
Organism: Candidatus Contendibacter sp.; assembly: GCA_049293375.1. Classification (GTDB taxonomy): domain Bacteria; phylum Pseudomonadota; class Gammaproteobacteria; order Competibacterales; family Competibacteraceae; genus Contendibacter. The sequence goes on along the minus strand of JBATSQ010000037.1, from coordinate 9,328 downwards.
AGGTGATGACGCCGCCACCAAAGAAGCTGCTGGCCACCTTGGGCGGCGTGCGCTGGAATTGCCGATATTGACTGCCTTGCCACTCACTGGCGCTGCCGTTCTCGACTTGCTGTTTCATTTCCACCAGAAAGCTGCCACGGTGAAATAGATAGCTCTTGATCACGTTGATTCCAGCAGGATCGGTCCAGCGCAGCGGCACCTCCAGCGTGTCCTGCCCATCGGCCAGGCGGTATTCGGTCTGCTCGGTAACAAAGGTCGCGTAATGGGTGGGCGCTGGGCCGTCGTGCAGCGCCAATAAACCGGATTGGGCGATAAACAGCTCCGGGCCGCTGTCCTTGAGCAATAAAAACGGCTGATCCGGCTGTTTGACAGAATCGGGATAGGTGCGCAATCCCACTTGGCGCAGGTCACCGCCTACCGTATCGATTTCGATTTCAAACAGATCGGTGATCACGCGCACCCGCTGGCCGCCGCTTAGGGCTTGCGGCGTGGGGAGCGCACCGGCTGCCGATGGCACCGTCGGCAGATCCTGGCCGGGGATCGCGCTGGGCTGAGTGGGATTGGCGGTGGTCATCGCCACGGGCGGGGGCGACGGCGGATGTTTGGCGGCCTGAAATTGCAGCCAGTTTTGCCAGAGCAAAAACACCACGAACATCAGAGCGGCGAACAGCATTAAACGTTGGTTTTCCATCATCGCTTCTTTGGGAAAGGTTCGGGAACGGGATCAACGCCGCCCGGATGCCAGGGATGACAGCGCCCGACCCGGCAGAGCGCCAGCCAGACGCCGCGCCCGATGCCGTGACGGGCGATAGCCTCATAAGCGTACTGGGAGCAACTGGGGTAAAAACGGCAATGCGGACCCAGCAATGGACTGATGAACCATTGATAGCCGCGAATCAAGGCCATCAGGAGGGCGCGCATTGTTGCGCCAACCTGCGCCAGTGTCGTTGCAGCGCGGTAAACAAAGCGGCGTTATCCAAATCAGCCAGTCCGGGGCGGCCCAGCACCACGCAATCCAGACTGCCCAGTTCGGTTTGGTGATGGCGAAAGCTCTCCCGCGCGACGCGCTTGATGCGGTTACGCACCACGGCCGATTTGGCGATCTTGCGCGCAATCGCTAGGCCGAGGCGGGGATAACCGAGGGCGTTAGGGCGGGCGAGCACAGTGAAATTGCGGTCGCTGGATTTGACCGGCTGGGCGAAAACGCTGGCGAAAGCGTTCCGTCCGGTTAGCCGGGCGCAGCGCGGAAAGCGCGCGCCGTCGGACACAGGCTCAGGGTGTCAGCCGGGCGCGGCCCTTGGCGCGGCGCGCGTTTAAAACCCGGCGGCCGCCTTTGGTCGCCATACGGGCGCGAAAGCCATGGGTGCGCTTGCGGTGAATAATGCTGGGCTGGAAAGTCCGCTTCATGACAAGTCCTTAAGGAAAGAAAAATAAAGAGAGCTGAGGGTAACAAGAGGGTCTTTTTCAGCGAACTGCAAAACTTACTGACTTGGAGGCGATTTTGCAAGCGCAGATCAACCCGTGTCGCTAAAAATGGCCCACGCTGAATGCGGGGTGCGGTTGCGTTGATAGCGGCGTTCGGTCGGCGCGCTGACAGTCTTGACCATTCCCGGCTATCATCCGCGCCTTCGCCATCGCCCTGCGCGGATCGCCCTGCCATGAGTAAATCTCTCCTGAAATCTACCGGTATCGTCAGCGCCATGACCTCGCTGTCGCGCGTCACTGGCTTTATCCGCGATATGGTGTACGCGCAGATGTTCGGGGCTGGAGCTGGCACCGACGCCTTCTTCGTGGCGTTCCGCATTCCCAACTTCCTGCGTCGGCTGTTCGCGGAAGGCGCTTTTTCCCAAGCCTTCGTCCCGGTTTTTTCAGAATATCAAACCCAGCGCTCGCACGAGGAACTCAAGGAACTGGTCGATCAAGTCGCTGGCACGCTGGGCGCTATCCTGCTGCTGATTTCCGCCATTGGGGTGGTGGCCGCGCCGCTGTTGATCCTGCTGTTTGCGCCTGGCTTTAGCGCGGATGCGGGCAAATACGAGATGACGGTGGCGATGCTCCGCATTACCTTCCCGTATCTGTTCTTCATCTCGCTGACCGCCTTTGCGGGAGGCGTGCTGAATAGTTGCGGCAAGTTCGCCATTCCCGCCATCACCCCGGTGCTGTTGAATCTGACCATGATCGCCGCCGCCTTGTGGCTGGCTCCACGAATGGCGCAACCAGTGGTCGGGCTCGCTTGGGGCGTCTTTATCGCTGGGGTGATTCAATTGAGTTTTCAGATCCCTTTTCTACACCAGATTAAGCTGTTGCCAAGACCGCGTTGGGGTTGGGTCGCGCGGGGCGTACAACAAGTCTTAAAACTCATGGTGCCAGCAATCTTCGGCTCCTCAGTGGCGCAGGTCAATTTGCTAATCGACACGGTGGTGGCGTCGTTTCTGATTTCCGGCAGTGTCAGTTGGCTGTATTACTCCGACCGGCTGGTGGAGTTTCCGCTCGGCATTTTCGGAGTGGCGCTGGGGACGGTGATTTTGCCTAAGCTATCCCGGCAACACGCCAGCGCGGAAGCTGGCGGTTTTTCGCAAACCCTCGATTGGGCGCTGCGCTGGGCTTTGTTAATCGGTGTTCCGGCCACGGTGGCGCTCATGCTGTTGGCTTATCCCTTATTATCGGCCTTGTTTCAATACGGCCAGTTCGAGGCCCGCGACGTCGCTATGTCGGCCCGCAGCCTGATCGCGTTCGCACTCGGTCTGGTGGCGTTTATGCTCATCAAGGTGCTAGCGCCCGGTTTCTACGCCCGCCAGGACACCCGCAGCCCGGTGAAATATGGCGTCATCGCCATGGTGGCGAATACCGTACTAGTTTTGCTACTGGTCTGGCCGCTGGCCCATGCCGGCTTGGCGTTGGCGACCTCGCTGGCGGCTTATCTTAATGCGGGTTTGCTGTTCACCAACTTGCGGCGCCGGGCGATTTATCAGCCGCTCGGTGGCTGGCCCCGGTTCTTGCTGCAATTGGCGCTCGCCAATCTGGCCATGGGCCTGGTGCTATGGTTCGGTGTCGGCCATCTTGACAGCTGGCTCCAGGCCAGCGCCAAGGCGCGTTTGTGGCATCTGAGCGGGTTGGTTGTGGCCGGTGGCGCTAGCTATTTACTGGCGGTGCTGGCGGTGGGAATCCGGCCTCGGCACTTGCTGTTGCGCCAGGGGTAAGGACTGCAATAAGCGGCAGCCGCCGCTTTTGGCGGCGATAGACAAGAGCGGCGATGTTAAGCGGTGAGGAATTATCCCTATAATGCCCATTTTCGTTCACCACCGCTCCCACGACTGACGACCGGCATGGAATTGATTCGCGGCCAGCATAATGTGCGGCTTCGCCACCGAGGCTGTGTCGCCACGATTGGTAATTTCGATGGCGTCCATCTCGGTCATCAGGCTATTTTGGCGCAGTTGGCGCGCCAGGCGGCGCGGTTGCGGGTCCCACGCTTAGTCATCACCTTCGAGCCGCAACCGCAGGAGTTTTTCGCTGGTCCGGCCGCGCCGCCTGCGCGGCTGATGCGCTTGCGGGAAAAGCTGCTAGCGCTGGCCGGGTTGGGCGTTGAACGGGTGTTGTGTCTTCCGTTCGACCGGCGCTTGGCGGCTTTGCCTGCGCTGAGCTTTATTGAGGATTTGCTGGTGGACCGTCTAGGCGTCCGCTATCTAGTAGTGGGCGACGACTTCCGCTTCGGTTATCGTCGCGTCGGCGATTTTGCCCTGCTAGTAGCGGCTGGTCAGCAATATGGGTTTCAGGTGGCGGACACCGGCAGTTATCTACAGGATGGCGAGCGCGTAAGCAGCACCCGCATTCGCCAAGCGTTGGCCCAGGGTGATTTGGCGCTGGCCACCCGGTTGCTAGGGCGACCGTATGACATGTGCGGGCGGGTGGCCCATGGTGAGCAGCGGGGCCGCACCATCGGTTTTCCCACTGCCAATCTTCATTTGCACCGGCGGGTCACGCCGATTTACGGCGTTTATGCAGTTTTGATGAGCGGGATGGGTTTGCGGCCCTGGCCCGGGATCGCCAATGTGGGTCGTCGGCCGACCGTGGCCGGCGAGCGCGAGCGCCTTGAAGTCTACCTGCTCGATTTCCAGGGCAACCTGTACGGTCGGCAGGTCAAGGTTGATTTTCTGCACTACCTGCGCCCGGAGCGCCGTTTCGACTCTCTGGAGGCGCTACGGCGGCAAATCCGACAGGATGAGTACGCCGCTCGCGGCTGGTTCGCCGTGCAGGGTATTCTGTCCTCTCCGCGCCCTTCCTTAACTTCCATCCCACAGGGTTTGGAAAAGTAAGGTTGTTTGCGTACCAGTTTTTCGAGGTTTACCGTGGCTGATTATAAAGACACCCTCCATCTTCCCCAGACGGCTTTTCCGATGAAGGCCGATCTCGCCAAGCGCGAGCCGGAACTGCTGCGCGCCTGGCAAGAACTGGCGTTATACCAGCGCCAGCGCGCCGAGTTCGCCGGTCGGCCGAAATTTGTGCTGCATGACGGACCGCCCTACGCCAACGGCACCATTCACATCGGTCACGCCGTCAACAAAATCCTTAAAGACATCATCGTTAAATCGCGCACCCTGAGCGGTTTCGATGCCCCTTATGTACCGGGTTGGGACTGTCATGGATTACCCATTGAACAGGTAGTGGAAAAGAAGCTGGGCAAGGTGGGGCTTCAGGTGGACGCCCGTGCATTTCGCACTGCCTGCCGCGCTTTCGCCAGTGCGCAAGTGGCCAGCCAAAGCGCTGATTTTCAGCGGCTCGGGGTGCTGGGGGACTGGGAAAAACCGTATCTGACCATGGATTTCCGCGTCGAGGCCGACATCGTGCGCGCGCTGGCGCGCATCGTCGCCAATGGCCATCTGTATCGCGGTTCCAAGCCAGTCTATTGGTGCATTGATTGCGGCTCGGCGCTGGCCGAGGCTGAGGTCGAATACGAAGACCGCGATTCCCCGGCCATTGATGTGCGCTTTGCGGTGGCGAACCCCGAGGCGCTGTTAGCGCGCTGCCGCCATGTGGAAGGGCATGACGGTCAGGGACCGCTGGCGGTAGTGATTTGGACAACGACGCCGTGGACGCTGCCAGCCAACCAGGCGGTGGCGGTCAATCCTGGCTTCGAGTACGTGGTAGTCCAAGTCGAAACCGATCACGGTCAGGAACGGCTGCTGGTGGCGGACGCGCTGCTGCAAGAGGCATTGGCGCGCTGGGACCTGCGCAAGTATCAGGTCATCGCCTCCGCCGCAGGCGTGGATTTGGAAGGCCTGGCGCTGCGCCATCCCTTCTACGACCGTGAAGTGCCGATCATTCTCGGCGATCACGTCACCGCCGAGGCGGGTACCGGACTGGTGCACACCGCGCCCGCCCATGGCCAGGAAGACTACGTGGTCGGTTCGCGCTATGGGTTGGCGGTGGATAATCCAGTGGGCCCGGATGGCAAATTTCTGCCCGATGTGCCGCTGTTTGCGGGCCTGCATGTCTTCGCCGCCAACGAGCGGGTGATCGACGTTCTCAAGGCGCGCGGTCGCCTGCTACGGATCGCTCGCTTGCAACACAGCTATCCGCATTGCTGGCGACACAAGACGCCGATCATCTTCCGCGCTACCCCGCAATGGTTCATCGGTATGGATCAACCGCACCCGTTGCGCGCCCAGGCCCTGGCCGAAATCAAGAAGCTGCGCTTTACCCCGGACTGGGGCGCGGCGCGTCTGCAAGGCATGGTGGAAAACCGTCCCGACTGGTGCGTATCCCGCCAGCGCTATTGGGGGGTGCCGATCACCCTGTTCACCCACAAGCAGAGCGGCGAACTGCATCCGAACACGCAAGAATTGATGGAGCAGGCGGCGCAACGGATCGAACAGGGTGGCATTGACGCCTGGTTTGAACTGGAGTCGGCGGAACTGCTGGGCGCGGACGCAGCGCACTACGAAGCAGTGCGGGATACGCTGGATGTCTGGTTCGATTCCGGTGCCACCCATCTCTCCGTATTGGAGCGCCGTTCTGAATTGCGCTTTCCAGCGGATCTTTATCTGGAAGGTTCCGACCAGCATCGTGGCTGGTTTCAGTCTTCGCTGCTGGCCTCGGTGGCGATGCGCGGGGTTGCGCCCTACCAGGGACTTCTTACCCATGGCTTCACCGTAGATGCCCGTGGACACAAAATGTCCAAGTCAGTGGGCAATGTTGTTGCTCCCCAGAAAGTGGTCAATTCGCTGGGCGCGGATGTGCTGCGGTTGTGGGTGGCCGCCACTGACTACCGAGGCGAAATGGGCGTTTCTGATGAAATCCTCAAGCGCATGGCCGATTCCTACCGGCGGATGCGCAACACCGCCCGCTTTTTGCTGGCCAATCTCCACGGCTTCGATCCGGCGCAACATCAGCTGCTGCCAGAACGGATGTTGGCGCTGGATCGCTGGGCAGTGGACCGCACCCGGCGCTTGCAGGATGAAATTGTGGAAGCCTATGACCACTATCAGTTTCACCTGATCTATCAAAAAATCCACAATTTCTGCTCGGTGGATCTGGGCAGTCTGTATCTGGACATCATCAAGGATCGCCAGTACACCACCCAACGCGACAGCGTAGCTCGGCGCTCAGCGCAGACCGCCCTGTATCACATTCTGGAAGCGATGACCCGCTGGCTAGCACCGATTTTGAGCTTCACCGCCGAGGAAATCTGGAAGCATCTGCCCGGGGCGCGGGAGCCTTCAGTGTTCCTGACGACCTGGTACGACGGTCTGTTTGCAGTCCGTGACGAGGATGCTTTTGGCGCGGCCTACTGGGAACAGCTCATCGCCGTCCGCGAGGTGGTAAGCAAGGAGCTGGAAAAGGTGCGAGTGGCGGGTGGTATTGGTTCTGGGCTGGATGCCGAAGTCGATTTGTACTGCGATGGCGTACTGGCGGCTGATTTGGGCAGGCTGGAGGATGAATTGCGCTTTTTCCTCATCACTTCCTCTGCGCGGCGGCACCCGTTGGCGGCACGGTCCGCAGAAGCGGTCGAAGTCCAGGTCAACGGTCAGCCGTTGGCGATTCGGGTGTCGCCTAGCGCCCAGGCCAAGTGTGTACGCTGCTGGCATCACCGAGAGGATGTAGGCCGCAATGCTGAGCATCCCGAGCTGTGCGGACGGTGTGTGGAGAATGTGACCGGCTCCGGTGAAATTCGGCGGTATGCTTGATGGCCGCCCCCAGGTGGTGCTGGTGGCTGAGCGGCGCGGTCGTGGCGCTCGATCAAGCCACCAAATACCTTGCCGAAACGTTGCTGGTGATGCACCAGCCAGTGGCGGTGTTGCCCTCGTTCAATTGGATGCTCGCCTACAACACCGGCGCCGCGTTCAGCTTCCTGCGGGATGCCGGCGGCTGGCAACGCTGGTTTTTCCTGAGCCTGAGCACGCTGGTCGGCATCGGCCTGATCGTCTGGCTGTGGCGGCTCAAGCCGCACGAAAAACGGCTTGGGGCAGCGTTGGCGTTGATCCTGGGCGGGGCGATCGGCAATCTGGTCGACCGGGCCTGGCTGGGACACGTCATCGACTTCATCCAGCTCTACTACGACCGCTGGTACTGGCCGACCTTTAACGTCGCCGATTCGGCCATCACCGTCGGCGCGGTGTTGCTAGTGGCGGATAGCTGGTTCTCCAGCCGGATTGCGCCGCTGCCCAATAAAACAGACGGGGCCTAGGCCTTCTCTTTGCCTGCCGGAAATCCGTCATGAGCGTACACATCCATCTAGCCAATCCCCGCGGCTTTTGCGCGGGCGTGGACCGGGCCATCGGCATTGTCGAACGGGCGCTGGCGCTGTTTGGCGCACCGATTTATGTGCGCCATGAGGTGGTGCATAACCGCTTTGTGGTGGACGATTTACGCCAGCGTGGCGCGGTGTTCGTTGAGGAGCTGGACGAAGTGCCAGATGGCGCTACAGTGATTTTCAGCGCCCATGGCGTATCGCGCGCCGTCCAGACCCAGGCGGCGCAACGTGGCCTCAAGGTGTTCGATGCCACCTGTCCCTTGGTGACCAAGGTGCATCTGGAGGTGAGCCGCCATGCCCGCGCCGGTCATGAGGTGATTTTAGTCGGTCACGCGGGTCATCCCGAAGTCGAAGGCACCATGGGTCAGTACGACCTCGGCCAGGGCGGACGGATGTATTTGGTGGAAACCGTCGAGGACGTGGCAACGCTGCCGGTGCGCAACCCCGCCGCGCTGGCCTATGTGACTCAGACCACCCTGTCTGTGGATGACACAGCGCGCATTGTCGCCGCTCTGCGCCAACGGTTCCCGGCCATTGCCGGGCCGCGCAAGGATGATATTTGCTACGCCACGCAAAATCGGCAGGATGCGGTAAAGGAAGTGGCCGAACGGTGCCAATTATTGCTGGTGGTGGGTTCGCGCAACAGCTCCAACTCCAACCGGCTGCGCGAGTTGGCGGAGAAGGAGGGCGCGCCCGCCTGGCTGATCGACGGGCCCGCTGATATTGATCCCGTTTGGCTGGCGGGTAAAACCGCCATTGGGGTGACGGCTGGCGCTTCCGCCCCGGAAGTCCTGGTACGGCAGGTCATCGACCGCTTACGGGAATTGGGCGCGGAGACGATCATTGAAAGCGCTGGACGCGAGGAAAACGTGGTGTTCGCGCTGCCCAAGGAACTGCGGTAACGGCGGGTCGGCTTTGATACAAACGGTTACAAAAATCCTCGGCTGGACAAATCCTGGTTACAAGCGCGGTGTCTAATCGTCATCGAAGTTTCCAATTACCATGAGGATTACAAAGATGAAGACGCTACGTAAACGTTTGATCGTCACCACCCTGATGGCGGGCTTGGGTTTGGGTGGCGCTGCCGCGCTGGCCGGTCCATGGGGCGACGGTGCCGATTGCCCCATGCACGGCGGCAAGGGCTATGGGCGCATGGGCGGCGACCCGGAACAGCGGATGGCGTGGCGGCAGCAGCGTCATGCGGAACGGATGGAGCTGCTGGAAGCGCGACTCAAGCTCAAGCCGGAACAGCAAACCGCCTGGAAAGGCTTTCTGACGGCTCAGGAAAGCCAGCGCGCCGAGCGGATAAAGATGTGGCAGGATCGGACGGACCGTAAGGACTCCACGACCCTGAACGCGCATTTTGAGGAGCGCACCCAAGCCCTGGAGCAGCGTCTGGCGGGCTTGAAGACAATGGCCAAGGCGGCCGGTGATTTGTATGCCACACTGGATACTGATCAGAAGCAGGTGATGGATCAATTTTTCGCGGATCGGCCGCTGCGGGGCATGCGCGGTATGCGGGGCGGCCCAGCGGCCACGCCTGCCACAACCCAATAAGGTTTGCACTCTAGCGCG
>JBATSQ010000036.1:0-15784 GCA_049293375.1 Candidatus Contendibacter sp. | reverse complement strand
CCTGCCGTTGCTGGGGCCGACCTTTCTGTTTGTGGCGCTGATGACCATGATCGGTTATTTCCAGGTCTTTGCCGAACCCTATGTGATGACCCAGGGCGGTCCGGCCAATCGCACTCTCAGCGTGGTGCTGCTGATGTACGAGGAAGGATTCCGCTGGTGGAATATGGGTTACGCTTCGGCGGCAGCCTTCGTGCTGTTTGCATTGATTCTGGCGGCGACCTTGCTGCAATTGAAGCTGCGCCGGGCCGATTCGCCATGAGCCGCTGGCTACGCTCTCTCATTCCGGGTCTTTTGGTGTATGGCGCGCTGGCGGTGGGGATGGTCTTGACCTTGTTGCCGCTGCTGTGGATGGTGGCGGCCTCGCTGATGCCGGCGGGCGAGTCCAACAGTTACCCGCCGCGCCTGTGGCCCAGCACCGTCACCTTCGCCCATTATGGCGCGCTGTTCACCCGCTTGGAGCTGGGCCGTTATCTGCTCAACAGCGCCTTGCTGGCCAGCGCGGTCACGGTGATTGCCCTGGTCATCAATTCCATGGCCGGATACGCCTTCGCCAAATTCCGCTTCCGCTATCGGGATCGCCTGTTTCAAGGGCTGTTATCCGCCATGGTCATTCCCGCCCAGGTGGCGATGCTGCCGCTGTTTCTGCTGCTCAAACAATTTGGGCTGATCAACACCTATTGGGGTGTCATTATTCCAGGCATGGCCAGCATCTTTGGCATCTTTCTGATTCGGCAGTACCTGCTGGCGATTCCCGATACTTTACTGGATGCGGCGCGGATGGATGGCGCGGGCGAGTTTCGCATCTACTGGTCGCTGATTGTGCCGCTGTGCCGACCTATTCTGGTCACACTGGCAATTTTCACCTTTCTGGGGGCATGGAATGACTTCATGTGGCCGCTGATCGTGCTGACCGACAGCGCGCGCTATACCCTGCCGGTGGCGCTGGCCAATCTGCTCGGCGAGCATGTGCAGGATACCGAATTGATGATGGCCGGTTCCGTGCTGACCGTGCTGCCGGTCCTGATCCTGTTCGTGGCGCTCCAGAAATACTACATCGCCGGGATTTTATTAGGCGGCATGAAGGGGTAGCCACACGCGGCCTGGCGCGTTAGGCCAGCTTTTTAACGCCACCTTTTGAGCGCCCCGCCGGACGGGCCGCCGCCCACCTTTCGTCTTCACGCCCGCTAGGCTAAGCTGGCCACGCCTGTTCTTCTGACTCACGCTGAGTGTCCGCCATGTTGCAACCTCTTGCCCACAAACGCATCCTGCTTGGCGTCACCGGCGGCATCGCGGCCTACAAGAGCGCCGATCTGGCGCGCCGCCTGCGAGAAGCCGGTGCGCTGGTGCAGGTGGCGATGACGCCCGCTGCCACTGCTTTTATCGGCCCGCTTACCTTGCAGGCTGTGTCCGGGCGGCCGGTGCGCACCGAGTTGCTGGACGCCAGCGCCGAAGCGGGTATGAGCCATATCGAGCTGGCGCGTTGGCCCGACTTGCTGGTGATTGCACCCGCCAGCGCCGATTTCATTGCCCGGCTGGCCCATGGACTGGCCAACGATTTGCTGAGCACCCTGTGCCTGGCGACCGACCGGCCCATCGCCATTGCCCCAGCTATGAATCGCTTGATGTGGCAAAACCCCGCAACGCAAGACAATTGCCGCTTGTTGGCGCGCCGTGGGCTCTTGCTCTGGGGGCCGGGGGTCGGTGAGCAGGCCTGCGGTGAAGTGGGAGCCGGACGCATGCTGGAGCCGCTGGAATTGCGTAATCTGATCGTCGAGCGACTGAGTGGGCGCGAACCAGCGCTGCTAGCACCAGAACCGGCAGCGGCTTCCCTCGCACCGCATGAGCTGCAAGGCTTGACTGTGTTGCTGACCGCCGGGCCGACCCGCGAGGCGCTGGATCCAGTGCGCTTCATCAGCAACCGCAGCACCGGGAAAATGGGTTTTGCGGTAGCTGAGGCGGCGGCGGCGGCGGGCGCGCGGGTGATTCTGGTCAGTGGCCCGGTCAGCTTGCCCACGCCGCTGGGCGTGCAGCGTATGGATGTGGAAAGTGCCCTGGAGATGCGCCAGGTGGTGTTACAGCACGCACAGCAAGCGCATATTTTTATCGCAACCGCTGCGGTCGCCGATTACCGTGCCGCCGAACCCGCCGCACAGAAAATCAAAAAAATCCAGGACAGCATGCAGTTGGCCCTGGTGCGTAATCCCGATATTCTGGCCGAAGTCGCCGCCTTGTCGGCGCAGCGACCCTTTACCGTAGGCTTTGCCGCAGAAACGCAGGAGGTGTTGCGTTACGCCGAGGACAAGCGCCGCCGCAAGCAACTGGATCTAATCGCCGCCAATCAGGTAGGGGTGGTCGGCAGCGGCTTCGAGAGCGAGCAAAACGCCTTGCATGTGCTGTGGGAAGGCGGAGAGCAGGTGTTACCGCTAGCCGATAAGCGGCTGTTGGGGCGGCAACTGGTGGCGCTGATTGCGCAACGGTATCGGGAACGCGCAGGTAAGGGGTAAAATCCGCCACCCTTTCCCATGGCCGACCCTGTTTCCCGTGACTCCACAACCCATCGAACTGAAAATCCTCGATCCCCGTTTAGGCCAGGCGATTCCGCTGCCTGAGTATGCCACCGCGCATTCGGCGGGCTTGGATCTGCGCGCTTGCCTCGCGGAACCGCTCACCGTACAACCCGGTGCAACCCACCTCATCCCCACGGGCATGGCGATCTACATCCGCGATCCCGGTTTGGCTGGGATGGTGCTGCCGCGTTCCGGTCTGGGCCATCAACATGGCATCGTGCTGGGCAATCTAGTGGGCTTGATCGACAGTGATTATCAGGGCGAGCTGCTGGTGTCGTGCTGGAACCGAGGCGCGACACCGTTCACCCTGGCGGTGGGCGAGCGCATCGCCCAACTGGTGATTGTGCCGGTGGTGCAGGCGCAATTCGTGCGTGTGGCAGAGTTCGCGCCCAGCGGTCGGGGCGTTGGCGGTTTTGGCCATTCAGGACGGCATTGAACCCTGATGAAGAAATCGATTTTCCGAGAATATGATATTCGCGGCGTCGTCGAGCGCGACCTGAATCCCGAAGTGGTCCAGGCGATCGGTCAGGCGGTGGGCAGTCTCGCCGCCGAGCGCGGCGAACGTCAGGTCATCGTCGGGCGTGACGGCCGCTTGTCGAGCCCGTTGTTATGCGCAGCGCTTAAGGCTGGCATTCGCGCCGCCGGGCTGGATGTAGTGGATCTGGGTGCGGTGTCAACGCCCATGCTTTACTACGCTACCCATACCCTGAGCAGTACGCGCAGCGGCGTGATGGTCACGGGCAGCCATAATCCGCCGCAATACAATGGCTTGAAAATTGTGCTGGATCGGATCGCCCTGCATGGGGCGGTGATTCGCGATCTGCGCCGCCGCATTGAAACCGGCGATTTGCGTTATGGTCACGGCACTGAATACCGCGCCGACATTGGCGCGGATTATATCCGCTGTATCAGTGACCGCTTGCGCCTGCCCAGAGCGTGCAAGGTGGTGGTGGATTGTGGCAACGCCATCGCCGCCGAAACCGCGCCCGCGCTGTTGCGGGCCCTGGGTTGTGAAGTGGTCGAGCTGTACTGCGAGGTCGATGGGCGTTTTCCCAACCACCACCCAGACCCCAGCGCGCCGGAAAATCTGGTGGACTTGCAGGCGGCGGTGCGCAGCCAGCAAGCCGATCTGGGGCTGGCGTTTGATGGCGATGCCGACCGGTTGGGGGTAGTGACCGATGCCGGGGAGATTATCTGGCCGGATCGCGTGCTGATGCCGCTAGCCGAGGAAGTGCTACGTCGGCATCCGGGCGCGGCGGTGGTTTACGATATCAAATGTTCTCGGCATTTGACCGCATTGATCGAACGGCTGGGCGGCCAGCCGGTGTTGTGGAAAACCGGTCATTCCCTGATTAAGGCCAAGATGCGCGAAATCGGCGCTCTGCTTGGCGGTGAGATGACCGGGCATTTTGTCCATGCCGACGACTGGTTCGGGTTTGACGATGCCTTCTATGCCGCTGCGCGCCTGCTCCGCTTGGTGGCGGGTTATGACGGTTCCAGCGCCGCATTTTTCGCCGACTACCCGGCGGGCTTCAGCACCCCGGAATTGCGAGTAGACATGGCCGAGGGTCAGCCGGCGGCTTTCATGGCCCGACTGGCCGCCCAGGCTGATTTTGGTCCAGAGGCGCGGATCATCACCCTGGATGGTCTGCGGGTGGAATTTCCGCGCGGCTGGGGGCTGGTGCGCGCCTCCAACACCACGCCTAGCCTGACCTTGCGCTTTGAAGCCGATGATCCGGCAGCCCTGGCGGCTATTCAAAGCCAATTCCAGCGGTTGCTGCTGGCGCTGGATGCAAATTTGCGGTTGCCGTTCTGATCCTTTCCCCTTTCCGAACCCTTCCATAGAGACTTCCCGACCCATGGCCCTCGACGCCCAGGCCGCCACCCAAGTGGCGCATGTTTTGACTGAATCGCTGCCTTATATTCGCCGTTTCTCCGGCAAGACCATCGTGGTCAAGTACGGCGGCAATGCCATGGAAAACGAGCATCTGAAGAACAGCTTCGCCCGCGACATCGTGCTGATGAAACTGGTGGGATTCAATCCGGTGGTGGTGCATGGCGGCGGGCCGCAAATTAGCAGTCTGCTCAAGCGGATCGGCAAAGAAAGCCATTTCGTCGATGGGATGCGTGTGACCGATAGCGAGACCATGGATGTGGTCGAAATGGTCTTGGGCGGCCTAGTGAACAAGGAAATCGTCAATAACATCAACCGCCATGGCGGCTGCGCGGTCGGGCTGACCGGCAAGGACGGCGATTTGATTCACGCCCGCAAACTGACCATTACCCGCAACAGTCCCGATCTGAAAGCGCCGGAAATCATCGACATGGGGCATGTCGGCGCTGTCGCCAGCATCGACAAGGCCATCGTGGAAACTCTCATCGGCAGCCATTTCATTCCGGTCATTGCGCCCATTGGCGTTGGGCCGGGTGGCCAATCCTACAACATCAACGCCGACCTGGTGGCGGGCAAGATCGCCGAAGTCTTGCGCGCCGAGAAGCTGATGCTGCTCACTGATACGACCGGCGTGCTGGACAAGGAGGGCCATCTATTGACGGGTCTCGACGCGCGGCGGGTGCAACAGTTGATCGACGATGGCACCATTCACGGCGGTATGTTGCCGAAAATCGCCTGTGCCCTGGATGCGGTGCGCGGTGGGGTGCGGTCGGCCCACATCATCGACGGTCGGATCGAACACGCGGTGTTGGTGGAGCTGTTTACCGACGTCGGCATTGGCACTCAGATTTTGGGTTGAGAATGCCGGGAGTCGGAGATTCTTGAGTGGCGGTTTCAGGCGGTTTCTTTCGTTTTTTCTGCTGTTAGTATTCTTATCAATTTAGCAGTGGCAACGAACGCAGGATGAATCAGCGGCCCTTAAAGAGGCGTTGGCGCGAACCAAAGACGGGAGAGGAGAAGACGATGATGAACAGCAAGAACAGCAAACCAGTGGCCGTGGTCACCGGGGCTAACCGAGGCTTGGGTCTGGAAACAGCACGGCAACTCGCCCAGCGCGATCTGCAAGTGGTGCTCACCAGCCGTAACCCTGGCAAGGGCGAGATGGCCTTGGAGAAGCTGCGGGCGGAGGGCCTGAATGTCGCCTTTCAAGTCCTGGATGTCAGCTCGGAAGCCAGTGTCGCCGACTTGGGCGCGTTCATTCATCGGCGTTGTGGCCGGGTCGATATTCTGGTCAACAACGCCGGCGTCTTTCTGGATAGCCACGGCGGCGAGGAAGGCAGCGGGGCCAGCGTTTTCAGCGCCAGCTTGAAAACCTTATC
Organism: Candidatus Contendibacter sp.; assembly: GCA_049293375.1. Lineage (GTDB taxonomy): Bacteria > Pseudomonadota > Gammaproteobacteria > Competibacterales > Competibacteraceae > Contendibacter. The sequence goes on along the minus strand of JBATSQ010000036.1, from coordinate 9,944 downwards.
GAGCACCCTGGAAGTCAATTTGTACGGCGCTTTGTTACTGATCCAGGAGCTTACTCCGCTGATGAAGCAGCAGCGCTATGGCCGCATCGTGAATGTGTCCAGCGGCCTGGGCCAGCTCAGCGAGATGGAGGGCAAATCGCCTGCTTATCGAATTTCGAAAACCGCCTTGAACGCCCTGACCCGGATCGTAGCTGCGGAAACGAAGGGCTATAACATTCTGGTCAATGCGGTGTGTCCCGGTTGGGTGCGCACCGATATGGGCGGGCCTGGCGCGGAACGCACGATTGAGAAGGGGGCATCCGGCATCGTCTGGGCCGCGACCCTGCCGGACGATGGTCCCAGCGGCGGCTTCTTTCGCGATGGCCAGCCCATTGCCTGGTGAGGGACTCACCCCAACTGGCGCAGTCCCCGCTCCAGATCGGCTTGCACATCCGCCACGTCTTCCAGTCCAGCGGAAATCCGCACCAACGCATCGCTAATGCCAGCCCGTTCCCGCTCAGCGGGGGTCAGGCGGCCATGGGTGGTGGTGGCGGGATGAGTGATGGTGGATTTTGTGTCCCCCAGATTAGCGGTGATTGACAGCAGGCGGGTGGCGTCAATCAGGGTCCAGGCCGCCGCTTGGCCGCCCCGCAGCTCGAAGGATACAATACCGCCGAAATTGCTTTGCTGCCGACAAGCGAGTGTATGGTGTGGATGGGAGGGTAGACCCGGATAGTACACGCGCGCCACGGCGGGTTGCTGCTCCAGCCACTGGGCCAATTGCAAGGCAGCGGCGCTGTGGGCGCGCATCCGCAAATGCAAGGTTTCCAACCCTTTGAGAAACACCCAGGCGTTGAACGGGCTGAGGCTGGGGCCGGCGGTGCGCAGGAAACCGAAAATATCCTTGCCGACCCGCTGGGCATCGCCCACTACCGCTCCGCCGACACAGCGCCCCTGCCCATCCAGATACTTGGTGCCGGAATGAATCACCAGATCCGCACCCAGGTGGAACGGTCGCTGTAGGGCCGGGGTGCAAAAACAGTTATCCACCACCAGCAGGATGCCATGGGCATGGGCCAGATCTGCCAGCGCGCGCAGGTCGACCAGCTCCATCAACGGATTAGACGGTGTTTCCAGATAAAACAGCCGGGTTTCCGGGCGGATGGCGGCGGCCCAGGCCGCAAGATCCGGGAGTGGCACATAGCTGGTGGCCACGCCGAATTTGCTGAGATATAGATTAAAAAGTGAGACGGTGCTGCCAAACACCCCGCTGGCCGAGACCAGATGATCGCCGCTTTTGAGCAAGCTCATGCAAGTGGCCAGGATAGCCGCCATGCCAGAGCCGGTGGCGATACAGGCTTCACCCCCTTCCAGAGCCGCCAGCCGATCCTGAAAGGCGCGCACGGTCGGGTTGGTAAAGCGGGAATAAATGTTGCCTTCACCGCTGCTGAAGCGCGCGGCGGCTTCGGCGGCGTTGGCGAAGACGAAGCTGGAAGTTAGAAAGAGCGGCTCGGCGTGTTCGCCTTCGTGGGTGCGCACCTGGCCAGCGCGCACTGCCAGGCTGGCGAAACCGAGTTCAGCGGCGTCGATGCTCTTCATGAGGCTGGATTAGTGGTTGTGCAAGTCAATGATGGCATTATCGCTGGCGCGGTGGGCGGTCTGGGTCTGATCGTCCCGCGATCGGGCCAGGCAATCCAAATAGGCGCGATTGATGTCGCCGGTAACGTAGTTCCCGTTAAAGCAGGAGGCATCAAAGCGCTGGAGCGCGAGGTTGCCGCGCCGCACGGCTTCTTCCAGATCCGACAGATCCTGAAAAATCAGCTGGTCGGCGCCGATGGCGCGGGCCACTTCATCCTCGCTGCGGCCATGTGCAATCAGCTCGCAGGCGGCGGGCATGTCGATGCCGTAGACATTGGGATAACGCACCGGCGGCGCGGCGGAGGCGAAGTAGACTTTGCGCGCCCCAGCCTGGCGGGCCATGCGGATGATCTCCTCGGAGGTGGTGCCGCGCACAATAGAGTCATCGACCAGCAACACGTTTTTGCCGACGAATTCCAGTTCGATGGCGTTGAGCTTTTGGCGCACCGATTTCCGGCGGGTTTTTTGGCCCGGCATGATGAAGGTACGGGCGATGTAGCGGTTTTTGATGAAGCCTTCCCGGTACTTAAGCCCCAGGATCATGGCCATTTGCAAGGCGGCGGTGCGGCTGGTATCGGGGATGGGAATGACGACATCAATATCCTGATCCGGCCAGACCCGTAAGATCTTTTCGGCCAGATACTCCCCCATGCGCAGGCGCGCTTTATGCACCGAGACTTTGTCGATGATAGAATCGGGTCGGGCCAGATACACATATTCGAAAATGCAGGGTGAGTAGACGGGATTGGCGGCGCACTGGCGGGTATGGAGCCGCCCATCCAAATCGAATAGCACCGCTTCGCCCGGCGCTACGTCACGGATGAGCGTGAAATCCAGCGCGTCCAAGGCCACGCTTTCGGAGGCGACCATGTACTCCACGCCCTCTTCGGTCTCGCGTCGACCGAACACCAGTGGCCGGATACCATACGGATCCCGAAATGCCACCAACCCAAAGCCGACGATCAGCGCTACCGCCGCGTAAGCGCCCCGCACCCGCCGGTGCATGGCCGCCACTGCGGCGAAAATATCCTCAGCATCCACCGACAGTCGGCAGCGCTGCTGCAATTCGTGGGCGAACACATTGAGCAAAATTTCGGAATCAGAATGGGTGTTGATGTGGCGCAGATCGGAGCGGAAGAGCTCATCCTTGAGTTCAGCGGCATTGGTTAGATTGCCGTTGTGAGCCAGAGTGATACCAAACGGGGAATTGACGTAGAAAGGCTGGGCTTCGGCGGAATCCGCGCTGCCTGCGGTGGGATAGCGCACATGGCCAATGCCCACATTGCCATGCAGGGCGCGCATGTGCCGGGTACGCACCACATCGCGCACCAGGCCATTATCCTTGCGCAGGAACAAGCGACCGTCTGCACAGGTGACGATGCCAGCGGCATCCTGGCCACGATGCTGTAATACGGTTAGCCCATCGAACAGGCTCTGGTTGACCGGACTGCGCCCCGCAAGGCCGATAATTCCACACATAGGCGACGATCCACCACGTTGGACGGCTGCCGCCGTCGTTGGGAAATCCGCTCAGTAATGAAAATTTGCGGCCAGTTCCGGCGGCAGCAGGGTGCGCAGCCAAAGCGCTGTACCCTGGAAATGCGGCAACAACTGGGACTGTCGCCACCAGGGATCCTGGGGCAACGGGGTCAAGCCCGCCACCAGCACGAGCGTGGCGATGACCAGCGCGCCCCGCGCCAAGCCAAAACCCATCCCGAGGATGCGGTCAGCCCCCGTCAGGCCGGTGCGCTCCACCAGTTGCGAGGCCACGAAGCCAATCAGACTGCCCAGCAACAGCGTAGCGAGAAACAAACCGGCGAAGGCGGCAGCAAAGCGCAGCGAAGGTGTAGCGATATGGCCGGTCAGATAGGTGGCTCCGTCCTCAGCGAACAGAAAAGCGATGGCGAATGCGGCAATCCAGGCTGTCAGGGAAATGACCTCGCGCAATAGCCCACGCCATAGCCCCATCAACACGGACAGGCCGATGATGACGATAATCAGATAGTCCGCCCAGTTCATAAGGCGTCATATCCTGTGCCGGGCAGTATGCTCACCATGTACTCATCCGATCTATCCGGCGCTAGCGCCGGTCTTTTTCAAAAAGCCCATCTTAGCAGAACCGCCTTGAGGCGGAAACGGTACGGCAGCGGCGATCAGCGCCAGATACGCACCCGGTGCATCTGGCGTCCATTGACCATCACCGGCTCAACCTCAGCGCGGATTCTCTGATTGCGGTAATGATCGCGGAGCACGTCCGCGTTTTCCCGCAGCGCATAGCTGCCGACCACAATCCCGCCTGAGCGTGGTGGGCGCACCAGCGGGGGCGCGCCCGTCGCAGCCGCCGGGGCGGGTTGACGCGGAAGCGCAGTCGGCGCTTGCGATTTGGCGACCAGCTCGATCTTTGGCAGTGGCTCGGTAGGTGATCTGGTGCGCCGGTTAGCGGTTTCAGCGCCTTCTGGCCGCACTGGAATGGAGCGCACTCGCGGAGTTTCCACCTGAACGGCGCGTTGTGTGGCCTCGATACGGACGGCTTTGTTGCGTGCGGCCTCAGCTTGCGCGGCTTTTTGGGCGGCCTCAGCCTGAGTGGCTTTGTTGCGCGCGGCTTCGGCTTGCGCGGCTTTTTGGGCGGCCTCAGCCTGAGCCGCCTTATTGCGCGCGGCTTCGGCTTGCGCGGTTTTTTGGGCGGCCTCAGCCTGAGCCGCGCGTTGTTGTGCCTCGGCGCGATCCGCCTCACGCCGCGCGGCATTCGCCGCACGGCGTGCTTCAGCTTGCGCGGCGAATGCCTCAGATGGAGACTCTTGGGGAGAAGCCGCCTGACGCTGTGTCGCGTCCAGCCGAGCGGCTTGCGCTCTAGCAGTCGCCCCGCGTTCCGCTTCAGCCTGGGCGCGGGCCTTAGCCGCCTCGGCCTGCGCGGCTTTTTGTCGGGCCTCGGCGCGGGCCTTGGCGGCGGCGATGCGTTCCGCATCAATGCGTTCCGCTTCGATACGGGCCTTCTCTCTGGCTTCCTGCGCTGCTTTGCGGCGAACCGCTTCTTCCCGCGCCGCCCTGGCGGCTTCGGCTGGAGCTGGCGCGCTCGTCACGATTGGCGAAGGTGACGCTGTGGCTCTGGGACGGGTGTCGAGCGGTTTTGGGGAGACAACAGGTGCTGGCCGGCGTGCGGGTTCGGCGACGGTCGGCGCGGGACGGGGTTGGCGCACAGCGTGGTTTGGGGCCGAGGGTGCAGGACGGGAGCGCGGTACCAGTTCGGTGGTTGCAGGCGGTGCAGGACGGGGGCGCGGTACCAGTTCGGTGGTTGCAGGCGGTGCAGGACGGGGGCGCGGTACCAGTTCGGTGGTTGCAGGCGGTGCAGGACGGGGGCGCGGCCTCGCTTCGGTCGCCACGGCCGGGGCGGTCTCGGTCGCTTCGACGGCGGCCGGTGTCACACCTGCTGCTGGCTCCGCTGGAGACTGTACCGTCGGTGACGGTTTATCCGGCGGTTGATCGGAGAACGTGAGAGTTGAGGAAGCCGGCGGTGACTGTACTGCGGGCGGCGCGGTGGTGACGACCGGCGCGACCGGCGGCTTCTCTTTTTTGAGCATTCCTGGCACAAAGATAACCGCTAGTACCCCCAGCACGGCGGCCCCAACCAAACGTTGCGTCAAGCGAGTATCCAAAATCAAGCCTCCGGTGATTGCGGCAAGAGGGAATCAGAAAGCCATGGCTCAATGGCCAGCACGGGAGCGACGGTGTGAAAGGATCCCAAAACGACGATACGGTCGCCCGGCCTGGCGGCGGTCAGGGCAGCCTGGCAGACACTGGCAAGATCCTCCTCAGGTGAGTCCAGCGTCTCCAGGTCGGCGCGGCGCAAACGCGCGGCCAGATCAGACCTTGGCCGTCCGCGTTGGCCGACCAGGGTGACCGGATACCATAGGTCAACGTCTTCAGCCAGCGCCTGGATCACGGCATCGGCGTCCTTATCCGCCAGCAGGCCCAGAATGGCGTGCGTGCGTCCGGCACAGTCCCGTTGCCTTAACTGGGCGGCCAGCACGGCGGCGGCCGCTGGATTATGCGCTACATCTAGAATCCACTCGACCGGGCCAGGAATGATTTGCAGCCGACCGGGTAGATACGCTTGCGTCAGGCCGGCGTAGATCGCCGCGCTAGTCACCGGTAGCCGGTCGCGCAAACTGGTCAGTGTCATCAGCACGGCGGCGGCGTTGCCGATTTGCTGGTCCCCGGCCAGCCGCGGCAGCGGCAGCGCAGCGAATTGTGCTTGTTCTGACCACCAGCGCCAGGTCGAGCCAGCGCGAGCAAAAGCATAGTCGCGGCCGACGCGCAGCAAGCGCGCGCCAATCTGGGCCGCATGGTCGAGCAAGCGTTGCGGTGGATCGGGATCGGCGCAAATCGCGGGCCGGTTAGGACGGTAGATGCCGGCTTTTTCATAAGCGATGCAGTCGCGATCCGGGCCTAGCCAATCCACATGGTCAATCCCGATGCTCACCACCAGCGCGGCGTCCGCATCTAGCACATTAACGGCGTCCAATCGACCGCCCAAGCCGACCTCCAGAACCGCCACCTCCACGCCAGCATCCCGAAAACACTCCAGGGCCGCCAGGGTGCCAAATTCGAAATAGGTCAGGGAAATCGCTGCGCGGGCAGCGTCAATGCGGGCGAAGAGTCGGCATAATGTGGCGTCATCCACCTCCATGCCGTCCACCTGAATGCGCTCGTTGTAGCGTAACAGGTGTGGCGAGCTATAAACCCCGACCCGATAGCCGGCGGCGCGCAGCATGGCATCCAACAAGGCTACACAGGAGCCTTTGCCGTTGGTGCCGCCCACCGTGATGACTAAAAAAGGTGCCGTCTCTGGCTGCAAGCGGCGCAGTACGGTGCGCACCCGTTCCAGACCTAGTTCGATGGTCTTGGGGTGCAGGGTTTCCTGCCAGCGCAACCACTCCGCCAGCGTAGGGAAACGCCGAGCGGGAGCCGGGAGACAGGCCGCCATGGCTCAGGCTGCGGACGGCAGGTTTTGCCCGGTCAGCATCGCCAGTAATGCCGCCAGTCGGTCGCGCAAGTCGCGCCGATCCACGATCATATCGATTGCGCCGTGCTCCAGCAGGAACTCGCTGCGCTGAAAACCCTCCGGCAGCTTTTCCCGCACCGTCTGCTCAATGACCCGCGGCCCGGCGAAGCCGATCAAGGCCTTCGGTTCGGCAATGTTGATGTCACCTAGCATGGCCAGACTAGCGGATACGCCGCCGGTGGTGGGATGAGTCAGCACGGAGATGTAGGGAACGCCATGTTCGGCTAGGCGGGCCAGGGCCGCGCTGGTTTTCGCCATCTGCATGAGCGAAACCAGCGCCTCTTGCATCCGCGCGCCGCCGCTGGCGGAAAAGCAAATCAGCGGCACATGCTCGTTGAGGGCCGTCTGCGCGGCGCGCACGAAGCGCTCCCCCACCACGGATCCCATCGAGCCGGCCATGAAGCCGAATTCAAAGGCCATCACGACCACCGCCATACCTTTGAGTAGGCCACGCATGGCGACTAGCGCATCTTTTTCTTCGGTGGTTTTCTGGGCTTGCAGCAAGCGATCCTTGTACTTCTTGCCATCCTTGAATTTCAGGAAGTCCACTGGCTCGATGCCATCGCCAATTTCCACGCAGTCGTGCTCATCCAGAAAGCCCAACAGACGCTGGCGCGCGCCCAACGGCATGTGATAGCTACACTTGGGGCAGACTTGCAGATTGCGATCCAGTTCGGCGCGGTACAACACCGCGTTACAGTCTTCGCATTTGCTCCAGAGGCCTTCCGGCATCTGATGCCGCGTGCGGCCGTCAGTGCGAATGCGCGATGGGACCAGTTTTTCGTACCAGCTCATGCCTGAAGTTCCACAGCAAGGGGGAGGAAGGGGAAGGGCAATGCCTAGCCGCGATCCATAGCCTCACGCATGGCGGCGGCTAGCCTAGCGACTTCTTGGGGTATCCGCTCAGGCTCGGTGGCCAGTTCGGCCATTTTACCGACGAGCGCGCTACCCACCACCACGGCGTCGGCGATGCTGGCGACTGCAGCGGCGGTGGCGGCATCCTTAATGCCAAAGCCGACGCCTAACGGTAGAGCCGTGGATGTGCGGATCATGGCCAGCTTGTCGGCTACCCCGTCCACATTCAGCGCTGCCGAACCGGTCACTCCCTTGAGCGAAACATAGTAGAGATAGCCTTGCGCCATGGTGGCGATACGCTGGATTCGCGCGGTGGAACTGGTAGGCGCTAACAGAAAAATCGGTGCGATGGCAGCGTTTTTTAGCGCATCCACCAGTTCAACGGCTTCTTCCGGCGGCAAATCCACGGTCAGCACGCCGTCTACTCCCGCGCCATGCGCTGCGCTGACAAAGGCAGCATAGCCCATGGCTTCAATGGGATTGAGATAGCCCATCAACACCACCGGGGTTTGCTGGTCGGTCTGGCGAAATTCGCGCACCACTTCCAACACCCCGCGCAGCGACATACCCTGGGCCAGCGCGCGCTCGCAGGCTTTTTGGATGACCGGGCCATCGGCCATAGGATCAGAAAACGGCACCCCCAGTTCGAGCAAGTCCGCGCCTGCGGCCACCAGGGCGTGCATCACGGGCACCGTCAGTTCTGGGCGTGGGTCACCGGCGGTGATGTAGGGGATCAGGGCCTTGCGACCGGTGCGGCGCAAATCCTGAAAACAGCGGCTTATACGATTCATGCGCTAAAACTCATGGCAGTTGAATGCCTTCCAGGGCGGCGACCGTGTAGATGTCCTTGTCGCCCCGGCCGGATAGGTTGACCACAATCTGTTGGTCCGGGCGCAGGGTGGGGGCCAGTTGGCTGACATAGGCTAGGGCGTGGCTGCTTTCCAGCGCCGGAATGATGCCTTCGGCGCGGGTGAGATCATGAAAGCCGCGCAGCGCCTGTTCATCGGTGACGGCCACGTAGCGTGCTCGACCCAGGTCTTTCAACCAGGCGTGTTCCGGCCCGACACCTGGGTAATCCAGCCCGGCAGATACCGAGTGGGTTTCGATAATCTGACCATTGGCGTCGTTGAGCAGATAGGTGCGGTTGCCGTGCAGCACGCCGGGTTGACCGGCGCACAGGGTGGCAGCATGGCGACCGGTGGCAATGCCCGCGCCCGCCGCCTCGACGCCGTAAAGCGCCACCTCGGTATCATTTAAAAATGGATGGAACAGGCCAATGGCGTTAGAGCCGCCGCCAACGCAGGCGACCAGCGCATCAGGCAGGCAGCCGCAGTTGGCCAACATCTGTGCGCGAGTCTCGCGGCCGATAATGGCTTGGAATTCGCGCACCATGAGCGGATAGGGATGCGGGCCAGCCACCGTACCGATCATGTAAAAGGTATCGTCTACGTTGGTCACCCAATCCCGCAGTGCTTCGTTCAGGGCATCCTTAAGCGTGCGGGAGCCGGAGTGCACCGGTTGCACCGTGGCACCCAGCAGCCGCATCCGGAAGACATTCAACGCCTGGCGCTGGATGTCTTCTGCGCCCATATAGACCACGCATTCCATGCCAAGCCGAGCGGCGACCGTCGCGGAGGCTACGCCGTGCTGACCGGCTCCGGTTTCGGCAATCAGCCGGGTTTTGCCCATCCGCGCCGCCAGCAGAGCCTGTCCGACGGTGTTGTTGATCTTGTGCGCACCGGTGTGGTTGAGGTCCTCGCGCTTCAAGTAAATCTGGGCACCGCCCAGTTGGCGGCTCCAGCGCTGAGCGTGATAAAGCGGGCTGGGTCGACCGACATAGTGAGCGAGGTCGGTGTCGAGTTCGGCCAAAAAATCGGGATCGTTCCGGTAGGTCTGCCAGGCCGTGTTCAGCTCGTGCAACGCCTCCATCAGCGTTTCAGCGACGAAGCAGCCGCCGTAGCGGCCGAAATGCCCGGCGGCATCGGGAAACTGGCTGTAATCGACCGGCTTAGGCGCGGTTGTCGCCGTCATATACACCTCGCAGAAATGCACGCATCAATTGCGCATCCTTGATGCCCTTGGCGGTTTCCACTCCACTGCTGACATCCACCGCGTAGGGCCGCACTTGGCGGATGGCGGCAGCGATGTTATCGGCATTGAGACCACCCGCCAGAATCAACGGCTGATGGCGTTCACTGGGGATGCGCCCCCAAGCGAAGGGCTGGCCGCTGCCACCCATGGTCGGGCCGCCATGACTGTCGAGCAAGAGAGCCTGCGCCGTGGTAAACCGGCGTTCGTAATCGTGTACATCGGCTCCAGCTCCCATGGGTACGGCCTTGATGTAGGGTAAGCCGAAAGCGGCGCACGCAGCGGGTTCCTCATCCCCATGAAATTGCAGGAGGTGCAGCGG
>JBATSQ010000035.1:0-5200 GCA_049293375.1 Candidatus Contendibacter sp. | reverse complement strand
TGCGCAGGGTTTCCACCTGAGCGCCACACAGGTAAACGAACGTGCCTTCATAATGAAGGTTGCTGGTAGCTTGCGCCATCCGCTCCAGCCAGGCCCAAGCGTTTTCGGGTGTGGCGGCTTGCGGATGACCGACGCCCGGCAGCGCACCGATGGCGAGCGTCAGCAACGCACGATACAGCAATGTGGGCTTCATAAGAGCTTAACGAAGCTGATAATCGACCAAGCGCGCATAGGGCAACACGCTGGGTATGCTGTTACGGGAGGCATAGCCATTATGATTCATCAAGTAGTGCTTCAACCGGGTCTGACGGGCGGCGTTGCCGACATCACTCGGCTGAAAAGCCGCCAACGTCAGCGCGGGCGCGGCGGCAAACCGGGCAGGGCTGATGGGTGTAGTGGCGATGCGGGGCGTACTGGGCGGAAGCCCATCGGTCTGGCTGGGCTGCAATCCAAACAGCGCCACCAGCGCTACGGAAGCAGCCAGCGCGAAGCCGGTAGCGGGTTTGTACCAAGTGGGTCGTGGCTTGGCGGCGATTGGTGGCGCGGATTCGGCAGCAACAACTTGGCGGATGCGGGCGGCAAACTGGGTATCCAGCGGGGTCTGGGCCTGGCCCCGCAACAGGTCGCCGATTAAATGATAGCGCTCCCAGCGGTTGCGAGCGCTGTCATCGCGATCCAAGCGTCGTAGCACGAGATCCATTTCTCGCTCCTCCAGTTCATGATCCACCAGGGCGGACAGTTGGCTTGCAGCGAGGGAGACCTCGGCATGCGGTGTTGAATCCAGTGTGGTTTTTGGGTGAGCTGTATGATCAGCCATGACGTAATCTCTAGTTTTGTCAATGCAGTGGGTTAATGCAGGAGCGGATGTAGCTTGGCGTCGATGGACTCGCGCGCCCGGAAAATCCGCGAACGCACGGTACCAATCGGACAACCCATGGTTTGCGCGATTTCCTCATAACTCATGCCTTCGAGTTCTCGCAGCGTAATCGCGGTGCGCAAGTCCTCCGGCAACGCTTCAATCGCCCGAAACACGGTCTGCGCGATCTCGTCTCTGAGCAGTAGGCGTTCGGGCGTCTCGTATTCTTTCAACAAGGAATGGCCTTCATATTGCTCGGCTTCATGCGCATCGAGATCGGAGCCTGGTGGACGGCGTCCCTGGGCCACCAGATAATTCTTGGCAGTGTTGATGGCGATACGATATAGCCAGGTGTAAAACGCGCTTTCACCGCGAAAGGCGGGCAACGCCCGGTACGCCTTGAGAAAGGCTTCCTGGGACACATCCAACGCTTCGCTGGAATCATGCACATAGCGGGAGATCAGTTTAATGATCTTGTATTGGTACTTGCGCACCAGCAGGTCAAACGCACCCTTATCACCTTTTTGCACCCTAAGGACCAGCTCGTGGTCCAGATAACCCTCGCCCATTCGGGCAAACCCCTTTTGACTCAATGGAATCTCCCTGCAATCACAACGATTGACCAATATGGGATTGGTTAGTTCGCAGCTTTGCCAGGATGTTATAGTGTGGGTGGGGTCATACTGATAGATAAAGCAGCGCTGACCGCCCCTTAGCCCCCTATGCCGTCACCATACTCTATTCACAAAACCGCTCACAAGCTATGACCCTTTCCTCTCTCTCAATCGATGTCTTGATTATCGGCAGTGGGGCCGCCGGCCTGAGTCTGGCGCTACGCCTGGCCGATTCCGCCCAGATTGTGGTGCTAGCCAAGGGGCCGCTGTCCGAGGGCAGCACCAACTACGCCCAGGGCGGCGTCTCGGCCGTGCTCGATGTAGGCGACTCGGTCGCTTCCCATATTCAGGATACACGGATCGCGGGCGCGGGCTTGTGCGATGTGGATGCGGTGCGGTTTACGGTGGAGCACGGCCCGGCGGCCATTGAATGGCTGAGCCAACAGGGCGTGCCTTTTACCCGAGAGCCGACCCACGATGGGCACGCCGACTATCACCTGCACCGGGAGGGTGGGCACAGTCACCGGCGCATTGTGCACGCGGCCGACGCCACCGGCCGCGCCATTCAGGCCACGCTGGAAGCGCGCGCCCGCGAGCATGCCCATATTACCTTGCTAGATCAACATATTGCTGTGGATGTCATCACCAGTCGCAAGCTGGGTCTGGCCGGTAACCGTTGCCTGGGCGCGTATGTGCTGGATCGCAGCGATGGCCGGGTGGAAGCGCTGGCGGCGCGCTTTGTGGTGCTGGCTACCGGCGGGGCCAGTCGTGTTTATTTATATTCCAGTAATCCCGATGGTTCTACCGGCGACGGGATCGCCATGGCCTGGCGGGCGGGCTGTCGCGTGGGCAATCTGGAATTCATGCAGTTTCACCCCACTTGTCTTTATCACCCACAAGCCAAGAATTTCCTGATTTCCGAAGCCGTACGCGGTGAAGGCGGTTTGTTGCTGCGGCCTGATGGCAGCCGGTTTATGCCAGACTTCGATGCGCGTATGGAGCTGGCCCCGCGCGACATCGTCGCCCGCGCCATTGACCATGAAATGAAGCGCTTGGGCGCGGAATGCGTTTATCTCGACATCAGCCACAAGCCAGCATCCTTTATTGAAGCCCACTTCCCCAACATCCATGCCAAGTGCCTGGAATTCGGTTTTGATATGACGAAGCAGCCGTTGCCGGTGGTGCCGGCGGCGCACTATACCTGTGGCGGCGTACTGACGGACTTGCGGGCGCGAACGGATATCACGGGTCTGTACGCCATCGGTGAGGTGGCCTTTACCGGCCTGCACGGCGCTAACCGCATGGCCAGCAATTCGCTGCTGGAATGCCTGGTGTTCGCAGCGGCGGCGGCCGATGATATCCGGCCGCGTCTGGCGCATACGCCCGCGCCGTCCCCGTTGCCCGCCTGGGACGAAAGCCGGGTCACTGATTCTGATGAGGAAGTCGTGGTCAGCCATAACTGGGCGGAATTGCGCCAGTTTATGTGGGACTATGTGGGTATCGTGCGTACCAACAAACGCCTGCAACGCGCTCAGCATCGGGTACGGTTGCTCTTGCGGGAAATTGATGAATATTACGGCAACTTCCGTATCAACAATAACTTGCTAGAATTACGCAACTTGGCGCAGGTGGCGAACTTAATCATCCGTTGCGCTCTGGCGCGCAAGGAAAGCCGAGGCCTGCACTATACCTTGGACTATCCAGAGGCCAATGAATCCATGCCCGTGCGGGACACGGTGCTGGTGCCGAAGAATTTCGCTGGAGCTGAAACGCCACCGCAGTGGGAAAAGTAAACTCAAGGGAGTTCCTCCGCTGCATCCAGCCGCCGAACGCGCAGCCAGACTCGCAATTGGCGCAGGGATTCGGCATCGGCGGAATCGGGCAACAAGGTGAGCGACCGGAGCCGCCCCTTTTCCAGGCGAAAGTTCAAAATAACGAGCAGAGGGTGCGTATAAGCGCTGACCAGGCTGGCGGAAACACGCGCGCCATCAGCGGTTTCCAGCCGCCAGCGCCCATCAATCCATTCAATGCGCGTAACGCAATGACGGTCATGGTCTACACTGTCGCCAATCCTGAATAAGTAGAACGACAGCCCCAGCAAGATGAGGCATCCTGCTTTCACTCCCGGCGATACGCCGGATAAAACAACCGCAAGGCCGGCCAGCAGATAAAGGCTATGGCTGATGATTAATAAGAAGCGTGACGGTCGCGGTTCAAGCGCCCAGTTTGGAAAGTCGCGCATCCTGATCCACCCCGCACCGTGCGCCTGGCTACCCACACGGCCCGATAAAGGATGCCAAACCAGGCCTAAGGTTCATCCGCCTCATTAAGCAAGGTCCGCATCACCCGCACGACTGTTGCCATAGCCGTATCGGTCGGCGTTTCCCGGCCCACCATATAGCGCATCAGCAGCGGGTCTTGCAGCTCCAGCAATTGGGCAAAGGCTTGTTGTTCCTCTACCGAGGCCGACGGGTAATGGCGCTCCAAATAGCCTAGCGTTAACAAATCCAATTCTTTCATGCCCCGCCGACAGCGCCAGCGTAATTTACCCAGATGTTCATCCACAGTCTGCGCCTCCAGTGTCTCCAATAAACAAAACCCCTCGCCCGCGAACGGGTGAGGGGTTCATTCTTTAAAAACTGCTGCCGAAACCGAGCTGAAGTTACCGCCGTTCCACCATCAGCTTCTTGATTTCCGCGATGGCTTTCGCAGGATTCAGATGTTTCGGGCAGGTCTTGGTGCAATTCATGATGGTATGGCACCGGTACAGGCGGAATGGATCTTCCAGATTATCCAGCCGCTCACCGGTGAACTCATCCCGGCTATCCACAATCCAGCGATAGGCCTGGAGCAGGATAGAGGGGCCAAGATAGCGTTCGCCATTCCACCAATAGCTGGGACAACTGGTCGAGCAGCACGCGCACAGGATGCACTCATACAACCCATCCAGCTTAGCCCGATCTTCCTTGGATTGCAGACGCTCGCGCGCCGGCGGCGGCGTGGCCGATTGCAGCCATGGCTTGATCGAGGTGTATTGGGCGTAGAAATGAGTTAGATCTGGGACCAGATCCTTGACCACCGGCATGTGCGGCAGTGGGTACACCTTGACCTCGCCCGCCACATCGCGGATGGCTTTGGTGCACGCCAGCGTATTGGTGCCGTCGATGTTCATGGCGCAGGAGCCGCACACCCCTTCTCGGCAAGAGCGCCGCAGGGTCAAGGTCGGGTCCATCTCATTCTTGATCTTGAGCAGCGCATCCAACACCATCGGCCCACAGGCGGCGAGATCGACTTCGTAGGTATCCATGCGTGGATTTTCGCCGCTGTCGGGATCCCAGCGGTAAATCTGGAAGCGCTTGATATTCTTGGCACCCGCGCCAGCATAGTAGGTCTTGCCGATACCGATCACGGAATTGGCTGGAAGTTTAAATTGAGCCATGGCAGCGTCCCCTTAGTACGTGCGCTTCTTGGGCGGAATGTACTCCACCTCATTGGTCAAGGTGTAGGTGTGAACCGGGCGATAATCGATCTTAACCTCGCCGTTGGGCTCCAGCCACGCCAGGGTGTGTTTCATCCAGTTGTCGTCGTTGCGGTCGGGATAGTCCTCGCGGGCGTGCGCGCCCCGGCTTTCGGGCCGGTTGATCGCCGACTTGATCGACACCATCGCGCAACCCAGCAGGTTATCCAGCTCCAGCGTCTCGACCAAATCGGAATTCCAGACCATGCCGCG
>JBATSQ010000034.1:0-24461 GCA_049293375.1 Candidatus Contendibacter sp. | reverse complement strand
GGGTCAGCAACCACAGCCCCGGCACCGTGGCCGCCATGCAGAACAAAAAGAAGCCTTCCCAGCCCAACCACTCGGCGAGATAACCAGTCGGTGTCGTCAACACCACGCGCGGAATGCCCATCAAACTACTGAGCAAGGCATATTGCGTGGCGGTGAATTTTTTGTTGGTCAGCGTCGCCATGAACGCGACATAAGCCGTGGTCGCCATGCCGCTGAACAGATTTTCGCTAGTGATCGCCAGCGCCAGCCCTGGCAAGCTGTGGCCCAGCCGCGCCAGAATGACAAAACCGATCAGACCGATGGCTTGCAAAACGCCGAACAACCACAATGCGCGATATTGACCTAGCCGCAACATCAACACCCCGCCGATCAGGCCGCCGATGACTGTCGCCCAGAAACCGAACAGTTTGACGATGGTGCCGATTTCGGTTTTGCTGAAACCAAGCTCCAGATAAAACGGCGTCGTCATCTGATTGGCCATCATCTCACCGACCTTGTACAGCAACACGAATAATAAAATCAGCACCGCGTCTTGGCGTGAGAAGTATTCGATGAATGGCTCGACCACCGCCTCGCGCAAGGTGCGCGGCGTGCCGACCGCCACCGCTGGCTCGACGCAAAACACGGTGGTGAGCAAACCGGGCAGCATGGCCGCCGCCATCACCCAATATACGGCGGAATAAGGGATGAAATCGGCCAAAATCAGACCACCGCCAGAAGCCAGCAATAAACCGACGCGATAACCGTTGACATAGAGCGACGCGCCTAAACCCTGTTCGTCATCGGCCAGCGATTCCCGCCGGTAAGCGTCGACGACGATATCCTGCGAGGCAGAGAAAAAGGCGACCAGAAACGCCGCCAGCGTAACCAGCGGCAAACTTTGCGTCGGATCGGTAAAACCCAACCCGGCGATGGCCGCCATCAGCGTCAGTTGGATCAACAGCAGCCAACCGCGCCGCCGGCCCATGCCGGCGATGGGCGCGAAACGATCCAGCAGCGGCGCCCAGAGGAATTTAAGGGTGTAAGGCAAGCCGACCAGCGCGAACAACCCGATGGTGCCGAGATCGACCCCGGCTTCCTTGAGCCACGCTTGCAACACCGAGCCGGTCGCCAGCAGCAGCGGCAGGCCGGAGGAAAAGCCCATCAGCAGCGCGGTCAGCATCCGACCGCTCACAAAAATCCGCAGGATGTCCCCGCCGGAGCGTCGGGCAGCGTCAGAAGGCATAGTCGTAGTCCAGGGTCAGGGGCGCATGATCGGAAAAACGCGGTTCGCGGCAAATGGCGGCGGCGCGGACTTTCTCCGCCAGGCCGGGCGTGACGATCTGATAGTCGATCCGCCAGCCGACGTTGTGCTCGCGCGCCTGACCGCGATTCGACCACCAGGTGTATCGACCGGGCTGGGGATCGACGACGCGGAACGCATCCACCCAGCCGAGCGGTCCGAACAATTCATCCATCCACGCGCGTTCTTCGGGCAGAAAACCGGAGTGATTGCGATTAGCCCGCCAGTTTTTTAGATCGATTTCCCGGTGCGCGATGTTCCAATCACCGCAGAGGATCACGTCGCGGCCACTGGCGCGCAACGCGTGTAGCGGTTCAACCAGCCGCCGCAGAAAGTCGAATTTCACCGACTGGCGTTCGGGACTGGAGGAACCAGATGGTAAGTACAGCGAAACCACGCTGAGTGATCCGAAGCGCGCTTCCAGCCAGCGGCCTTCCGCATCGCATTCCGGCCAGCCCAAACCCGCACTGACTTCATCCGGCGCGCGCCGGGCGTAGAGCGCGACTCCGCTATATCCTTTGCGCCTGGCGTCATGGTAAGTACAGTGATAGCCGGGCGGGTGATACGGATCGGGTGGCAAATACTGGCTTTGAGCGCGGGTTTCCTGCAAGCAAATCACATCCGCCTGTTCTTGCCGCAACCAGGAGAATAACCCCTTGCAGGCAGCGGACTGCATGCCGTTAACGTTGAGCGTGATGACCCGCATGAATCTCTGATGCTCCACTAGTAGAGTCGTCAAGCGCGCTATGATACCGGTATTCGCCCACCTCAACCCGGAATTGGACACCATGCGGGACTATCAGCGAGACTTTCTCGACTTCGCCATCCGCCGTGACGTGCTGCGCTTTGGCGAATTTCAGCTCAAATCCGGGCGCATCAGCCCATATTTTTTCAATGCGGGCTTATTCGCCAGTGGTGCGGCCTTGGCGCGCTTGGGGCGCTATTACGCTTCCGCCATCACAGATGCCGGGTTAACATTCGACGTTTTATTTGGTCCGGCCTACAAAGGTATTCCCCTGGTGACGACGCTGGCCGTTGCTCTGGCGGAACACTATGACCGCGACATTCCCTGGTGCTTTAACCGCAAGGAACCCAAGGATCACGGCGAGGGGGGAATGATCGTCGGCGCACCGTTGCGGGGGCGGACCTTGATCGTGGACGATGTCATCACCGCCGGCACCGCTATCCGCGAAACGATGGCTCTGTTAAGCCAGCATGAAGCCACGCCGACGGGCGTGTTGATTGCCCTAGATCGGCAAGAGCGCGGTCAGGGCGCGCTGTCGGCGGTGCAGGAAGTTGAGCGCGCCCATGGCATCGCCGTGACCAGCATCGTGAATCTGGATGATCTGGTGGCTTATCTGGCTGGGCGCCCGGAATATGGGCGTGAGCTGGACAAGATGCAGGCTTATCGGGAGCAGTATGGGGTGACGGATACGCTGCTGCACAATACACATGTGGGCTTGGATCCGAGTATGCGGCTCGCCTAACCACGCCCCGATGCCCTCCCCGCCCGCCAAGGATTTCAGCGCACTGCGCCAGCGCAATTTTGCTTGCTACCTCTCCGCCCGCCTGCTCGGCACCATCGCCGTGCAAATGCAAAACGTGGCGGTGGGTTGGCAAGTCTACGCCATCACCGGTAATACCTTGGCTCTAGGTTTGATTGGGCTAGCGCAGTTCGCGCCTTTTATCCTCCTGGTGCTGGTTGCCGGTCAGGCCGCCGACCATTTCAACCGCCGCGTCATCATCATCGTGTGCCATGGGGTTGAGCTGAGCTGCGCGCTGAGTTTATTGCTGTTTACTGTCGGAGGCTATGCGTCGCTGTGGCCGGTATTTACAGCGCTGATTCTCTTCGGCGCGGCCCGCGCGTTTCGGATGCCAACCAGCCAGGCGATTTTGATGAATTTGGTGCCGGTGCAGAATTTCGGTAACGCGGTGGCAATCAGTTCCTCGACGTTTCATGTCGCGGTGATTGTAGGCCCAACCATGGGTGGTCTGCTGTATCTGTTTGGTCCGGCTGTGGTGTACGGGGCGGCGGCAACGCTGTTCTTTCTGGCGCTGCTCTTGATGGCGCTGACCCGCATTGCCCAGCCCGTACTGCCTAAGGAAACCCCAAACTGGAACACGCTGCTGGAAGGCTTGCGTTTCGTTTGGTCACGGCCCGTGGTGCTCGGCGCGATTTCACTGGATTTATTCGCGGTGCTCTTCGGCGGCGCAACCGCGCTGTTACCCGTTTACGCGAGCGATGTATTACAGGTCGGCCCGCAAGGCTTGGGGCTGCTGCGCACCGCGCCGGGTTTGGGCGCGGCAGCCATTTCCATTTTGCTGGCCTTCAAACCGATGTCGAGCCGGGTCGGCTATTGGATGTTCGGCGGCGTGGCTCTGTTTGGAATGGCGACAATTGTGTTTGGGCTATCGGAAAGCTTCTGGCTGTCACTGTTTGCGCTGTGGGTGCTCGGGGCCAGCGACATGATCAGCGTTTATGTGCGGCATTTGCTGGTACAACTGGAAACGCCGGACGCAATTCGCGGCCGGGTTAGCGCTGTCAATGCCGTGTTTATCGGCGCTTCCAATGAGCTGGGAGAATTCGAATCTGGCATCACGGCGGCTTGGTTTGGCCTGGTTCCCGCCGTCGTGCTCGGCGGGGTCGCCACCCTGCTAGTGACCGTCACCTGGATGTGGCGCTTTCCGGCGCTGCGCCGGATGGATCGTTTTCCCGCCGGGGAGCCTGCGCCCTAGCGGGGTCGTCCATTACACCCAGAGCCAAGCCATGCCGGGCTACAGCTCCACCGCCTGTTCGATCTTAGCGACTTTTACTCCGGTCGCCGGCCACGGAATCTCCTGTTCCGCCACGGTCCCGCAGGCCAACCGCAACATCCAGTACGGTAAATTCAGCCCAGCCTGACAAGATAGGTAAATACCGCCAGACATGCGCGGATTCACCTCCAAAAAGCATTGCTCACGCCGACCGTCTGCATCAATCCGTTCCCGGGTCTGCACATTCACGAGACCATGCAGTTGAAAGGCGGCCACGGCGTGGGCGGCGATCGTCCAGGCTACAGAATCTGTTTCGATGAGCTGCCAGCGCCAGTGGGAATCCGCCGGTTTGCGGCGCACCACCGCGCGCAGCAACCGCCCCTGCCAGGCTAGACAGTCAATCGAGCGCTCGTCACCCGCCAGATATTCCATGACCAGAAAAGGGCGAGTATTCTCCGCCAGATCGAGTAACCGCCGAAATTCAGCGGCGCTGATCGCAAAACAATCGTTGGCGAGAAACCGCTCCAGCGGTGATTTTCTATCATCAATCAAGCGAAACCCCAGCCCGTAAATGGACTGTACTGGCTTTACGCACGCACGCCGTCCACTCTCCTCCAGAAAGGCCACCGCTGCGCTAAATTCCGTGCTCGTCACCATGGAAAGCGTTTCGGGCAGCGCCACGTCGGCAGCAGCGGCCAGACGGGCATTCGCGCGGGCTTTATCCTGAATATCTCCCAAGGTCGGGCTATCTGGGCACGGTAGTAGCAGCTGCACGCCAGCAGCGGTAAACCGGGCTTGTTGGTCCAGTAGCAGCGACCAACGGCTTTGCGGCCAGACCATGGCAAATTCCCGTTCCCGACACAAAGCCAGTAACCAATCGATATATTGGCCTGGCGTGGCATTGGTCGGCTCCAGCACAAATGCATCCGCCACCCGTCGCAATGGGGTCTGTTCAGTGGGATAGCTCGCGCCCAGGTAAAACTCACCGGGTGCCATCTCCTGATGAATCAGGTCAATAGCGGCGCGCACCGTGGAGAGGCCGCGGGTAAATAAGACTCGCAAGGGTCGCTGAACCATGTTCTCTCAATGCGTTGCTCTGGTTCTGGAATCAGGTTAGCTCTGGATGGCCAGGAGCTTAAGACAGGGCTGTGAGACCTGGAAAGCATCTCCTACCCCGAATAAAGGCTTAGGGCGCAGTCTTATAGACTACATGAAGGCTGTCCCCCACAATCAATGACTACACATTTTTACTCGGTGGACTCAATACTGTTGAAAGCTGTACGCAACTGGGTGGATAAGGATTCCAGGAAAGCATAGGAAGTTTCAGGAGGGATGGTATAACCCGGACCCTGAAGTTTTTGCACTTGCTGTAAAACGCGGTTAATCCTGGCGCGTTGCGTGCTGGGAATGCGAGCGCCCTTCAGTAAGTTTTGCAATTGGATAATGATTTTAGCGTCTTGCAACCCAGCGCGCGTTGCTTCCCAGCGCAAGGATGGGACGATGGCCTCCTTGGCAACATTCCATTGCAGATTTAGCGGATGATTCTCTTTACCATCGTAAACGAAATTGTAATCCAACAACTTACCATCGGTATCATCCCAAGTACTACGTCCGTTAAATGCGTTATAGGCCCAGTACGCAATGCCGGTGTGTCCAGTAGCAGCGGCCATTAATGGATAGGCGCGACTCCAAGGAGCCGCAAGATCACCGCTACGGCCGGATGCCACATGATAACTCCATAGCTGCAAATAGGGCCTGGAGCCTAGCATGGGATAGATTTCTTCGGAAAAAGCCGTGCGTGGATTATAGTTTGGGTTTGGCGCATTTCGTAGTAGCTTAGGCGGTTGTGGAAGATGCGGTAGCATCACATCCACATAGGGAAGCACAGCCTTGACATCAGCGGGATAGGCATAAAAAGTCAGGGTCAAGTAATTTTTGATCTGTGGAAACTCTGCTTTGAAAAATTTGCTTATTTCGACATACTCTTCAATCTTTTCATCCGGCGCATTGGCTTGTGATTTTGAATGAATTTCATCTTTGATGAGGACGGTCATGCGGTCGGCGCTGATACCGTGTTCGGCGGCGCGCTGAAGCCACGCATTGAAACTCTGCTTAAAAGCATTCTTCCAAGGCTCTGATAGGATGGGAAGAGCATCCCCTTTCTCCGTCTTAAAAACAGCATAGTGTGGTTGCCAAAATACATTTAAGCGGATCGAGGAGGAGGCAAAAGCCTTAGCGAGACGGTCATAGAGGGTGTAGTTAGCACGTAGTAAATTACCCAGTTCGTCAAAAACCGATTTGGGCATGAACGCCCATTCAATGTCGGTTACACCATGATCAACCAGGTCTTGCACCGCCTCTGCTGTACTGTTGCTTATTGGACTTCCCGCTATATAGCCAAACTCATAATGCGCCATGCCTGAAGTCGGCGCTGGCTTTGGCGAGATCTGTAGCGTTAATGCACGGGTTTTGATTATTTTTCCAGCTTCTAAGAAGGACAGCATCAATAGATAGGTGCCTGCGGGCGCATCTTGCTCTACTGTGATATCCGCAAGTAGTCGCGCCATCTCACCAGGGGCTAGCTTCAGCATGGCTTGCCCATCTTGGGTCGCTAACTGCGTCAATGGATCCGCAATCAGGCTCTTGCCTTTCCCATACCAATTTTCAGTAAAGATTTGACGCCGCCATAAAATGCGACATTGTGGCGGTAAACCTTGGACCTTGATAGCAACTTCCTGCTCTTCTTTTCTGGTATTGCCAATATCCAGCCCAAATGCGCGGTGCTCGCCGCGCAATGCCAGGATCTTTGGCTTGAAGGTGCTGGAAGTAGAAACTGCTGGCAGCGCATCAGGCGCTAGTGGCTCGTAGGGTTGCGCCCAATTTAGGAAAATTTTTTCTCCCTTAGAGAGTCTAGCGAAGAGATCAGCATTCAGCGCTACAATTCTTTGTTCTTGGGATTGCAGATTACTGAGCAGTGCTGCTTGCTGAGCTTCAGCTTTTTGAAGGATAGTTTGGCCTTCTATACGCCACGCAGCTTGTTGGTCTCCACTCAACAGCTTTACGGACTTGCTAAGGCGGTTGAGAAAATAAGAAGTATCGCGTTTGAGCGCTACAACGCGGCGAGCTACCTCTTCTGGCAAGCGTGCGCCGATGGTGAGGCATACATTATCCAAAAGAAAAGCGCCCTTGCCATCAGAGCGGTAAATGGCAAGCCACAGTCTTCCGGCTTTTGCGTCTGCTGGAAGGAGGCGCTTGGCTGTATAAGACTGATAGCTATTGCTTAAGGCTTTATTCCAGAAGAGAGGCAAGTCTTGCCATTGATTATTCTGAGTAAAAAAACCTATCCGAACGCCAAAAACTGCGCCAGGGCTGGCGGCCTCTGCATCGAGCTTTAGTTGTAGTTCAAGGCCAGCTAATGAATCAACCTGTAGATTTTGCTGTACAACAGCATAGCCATCTTGGATGAATAAAGCGCGGCTACCCTCACTACCACGGTTATTTTGCACTTCTACTTGCGCGTTTTTACCCAGTTGCCAACCATCGGGATTGCCTACATTGGCGATGTCTTCCTCAAAGCCGGGATTGGCCAAAAGGGTCTGACAATCTTTCGGACTGGCTTGCAGCCCGGTGGCATGAAGTCCCATAAAGAGCATCAAGAAAAACAAAAAGGTCTTTTTCATCATCATCTACGCAAGTGAATAGGATGCATAAGAGGCTTGTTTCCCGCCTCCCAGCACAAGACAGCCTCCCATCCTGGGGACTTCACCGGTGCAATTCCGTTCCCGGCCCTCAAATCAGCGCAATCGCAAGCGCGCTTTTAGCCTCAAGATAGCCTACCACGTTCGCACCGCTTACTTCAGCGGCGCACTCAAACCCCGGTGGACATCCGTGTGGCCTCTTCTTGTATGCTCTTGTATGGTGGTCTTGTAAATATTAGAATTTACTAATATACAAGCCGATCCATAGGATCAGGGGAAGTTCGCCATGCCCATGTGGATACGCCTGCTTTTATCGTGGGGTCTGCTGGTCGCCCTACCGGGCTGGCTGGTTGCCGCTGAACTGCCTTTTCCCGTCGCTGAAGCGAAAAGGCAAACCCTGCCCGACGAGCAGGTTCTTGATGGCGTCGTTGAGGCGGTGAACCAGAGCACGGTGTCCGCGCAAACGGCCGGTCGCGTCGAAACGATTATGGTCGATGTCAACGACTACGTGCCGCAAGGTGCACCGATCATCCGCATCCGCAATATCGAGCAGCGCGCCGGCTTGGAACAGGCGCAGGCGGGTTTGCGCGAAGCGCAGGCCCGCTTCCTGGAAGCGGAAGCTGAATACAATCGCATTCGCGGCGTTTACGAAAAGAAGGTGGTTGCCAAGGCGACGATGGATGCCGCTACTGCCGGTTTCGATGCCGCCAAGGCGCGACTGGAAGCGGCGCAGGCGGGCGTTTCCCAGGCCAAGGAATCGCTGGGCTATACCACCATCAACGCGCCTTACAGCGGTATCGTGCTGCAACGGCATGTCCAGCTGGGTGAAACCGTGCAACCCGGCAAGCCGTTGATGACCGGCTTCTCGCTGGATGAATTGCGGGTGGTGGCCAATGTGCCACAGCGCCTGATCGTGCCGGTGCGCAAATACAAACAGGCGCGGGTGTTACCTCCGAATGGTGGCAAAGGCATCGCCGCCGAAAAATTAACCTTTTTCCCCTATGCCGATCCGCAGAGCAATGTGTTCAAGGTGCGGGTCTCCCTGCCCAGAAAGACCGAAGGGTTCTATCCCGGCATGTTCGTCAAAGCCGCGTTTCAGGTTGGGGAAGCCAGCGGCTTGACCGTGCCGCGTCAAGCGCTGGTGCAACGGGGGGAGGTCAGCGGCGTGTATGTGGTGCGTGACGGCAAGCCGCGCCTGCGGCAGGTGCGCCCCGGCCGGATGGATGCGGAAACAGTGGAGATTCTGGCCGGGCTGGATGCCGGTGAGCCGGTGGCGCTGGACCCCATCCAGGCCGGTGTGTATCTAAAGGAACAAAGCGCAACGGGTGGCGGAGCCGGGAAATGAGCGCCGCCACTGAACCCTCTCTTGGCCTGTCCGGGGCCGTTGCCAAAAAATTCCTGCTCAGTGAGATGACGCCGCTGCTGGCGTTGGTCGGTCTGCTGATGGGCGTGTTTGCGGTGCTGGTGACGCCGCGTGAGGAAGAGCCGCAGATCAACGTCACCTTTGCCAATGTCTTCATCGCCTTTCCCGGTGCGACGGCGCGGGAGGTGGAGCGGTTGGTCAGCAGTCCCGCCGAGCAGATGCTGGCAGAAATCGAAGGCGTCGAGCATGTTTATTCGGTCTCGCGGCCCGGTATGGCGGTGTTGACCGTGCAATTCAAAGTTGGCGAGCCGCGCACCGACGCTATCGTCCGGCTTTACAACAAGCTTTATTCCAACGCCGACTGGCTACCCGCCAATCTTGGCGTGAGTGCGCCCATCGTCAAACCCAAGGGCATTGATGATGTACCCATTCTCAGCTTGACCTTGTGGACGCAAGACCCGCAGCGCGGCGCGGACGATCTGGCGCGGGTCGCGCATACGCTGGAAACCGAATTGAAGCGGGTCTCCGGCACCCGCGATTTGTATACCATCGGCGCCCCGGATCGGGTGGTGCAAGTCTTGTTCGATCCGGCCCGGCTGGCGGGTTACGGTCTGTCCCTGGCGGACTTGCGCCGCTCCCTGCAAGCGGCCAATGCCTCCAGCGACGCGGGGGCGCTGGTCGGCGATAACCGCGAAATTCCGGTGCAGGCCGGGAGTTTTTTGGTAGACCCGGCGGACGTCAGTAGTCTGGTGGTGGGTTTGCATCAGGGCGCACCGGTTTATCTGGCGGATGTCGCCGAGATTAAACCGCAACCGGATCAGCCCGCACGTTATGTCTGGCTGGGCACCGGCCCGGCGGCGGCGACCAGCGGCATTGCGGTCAAGGGTGAATTTCCCGCCGTGACGCTGGCTATCGCCAAAAAGCCCGGCGAGAACGCGGTCGTCATCGCCGAGCAAATTCTGGAGCGGGTCGAACAGCTTAAGGGCACGTTCATCCCGGAAGGCGTCAATATGACCGTGACCCGCAACTACGGCGTCACCGCCAATGACAAGGCGCTGACGCTGATTACCAAGCTGATTTTCGCCACCGCGCTGGTGATCGGGCTGGTGTGGCTGGCGCTGGGCTGGCGCGAGGCATTCATTGTCGGCGCGGCGGTGATTTTGACCCTGACCATTACCTTGTTCGCCTCATGGGCGTGGGGATTTACCCTCAATCGGGTGTCGCTGTTTGCGCTGATTTTTTCCATCGGCATTTTGGTGGATGACGCCATCGTGGTGGTGGAGAACATTCATCGCCATCTTCATTTGGGCGGCCATACCCTGGTGGAGTCCATCCCGCTGGCGGTGGATGAAGTCGGTGGCCCCACCATTCTGGCCACCTTCACCGTCATCGCCGCGCTGCTGCCGATGGCTTTTGTCTCCGGCTTGATGGGGCCGTACATGAGTCCTATCCCGATCAACTCCAGCATGGGGATGTTGATTTCGCTGGCCGTGGCCTTCGTGTTCACGCCGTGGCTGACCTATAAGGTGTTGCGGCGGGTGGTGGAGAAGCATCGCGCAACTCCCTCATCTGGCGCGGAGGGCGAGGGGAATACTGCACCCTCTCCCCCGACCCCTCTCCCGGAGGGCGAGGGGAGCCATGCGCAGGAGGATTTTTCCCATCGGCTGTTTCGGCGAGTGGTCGGGCCGTTTCTGCGCGGACGGCACAGGAAGCCACTGCGCTGGCTGCTCGGCGGCGGCGTGCTGTTGTTGATCGCGGCTTCGGTCAGTCTGGCGTATTTCCAACTGGTGGTGTTGAAAATGCTGCCGTTCGACAACAAGTCGGAATTTCAAGTCATTGTGGATATGCCGGAAGGCACCACTTTGGAACAGACCGCGCGGGTGTTGGGTGAACTCGGTCGTTATCTCGGCACGGTCGAGGAAGTGACCGACTATCAGGTCTATGCCGGTACGGCTGCCCCGATCAATTTCAACGGTCTGGTGCGGCAATACTATCTGCGGGCCGGGGCCAATGTCGGCGATATTCAAGTCAACCTGGTGGACAAGAAACACCGTCACCGCAAGAGTCACGAGATCGCGCTGGCCGTGCGCGGGCCTTTGGCAGCGATTGGCCAACTCTACAACGCCAATGTGAAAGTCGTCGAAGTGCCGCCCGGCCCGCCGGTAATGTCGCCGCTGGTCGCAGAAGTGTATGGTCTGGATTACCCCGGTCAGATTGCCGTCGCCCAGCAGGTGGGCGCTTTGTTCAAGGCCACGCCGGACATTGTGGATGTGGACGATACGGTGGAAGCGCCGTCCGAACGGCTCATCGTCCATGTGGATCGGGTCAAGGCCGCGTTGCTGGGCGTTTCACAGCAGGCGGTCGCCGCCGATATCAATGCCGCTCTACGCGGCGAGGATGTCAGCTACCTGCATTCCGAAAGCGCTAAATACCCGATCCCGCTGCGGCTGCGCTTGCCGGTGGCCGATCAGGCTGCTGCGGCTTCGGTGCTGGCGCTGAAGACCCGTAGTCAGAGTGGTCAGTTGACGCCCCTGTCGGAGGTGGTCAACCTCGAAACCAGCCAGCGGGAAAACGCCATTTATCACAAAGATTTATTGCCGGTGGTGTTCGTATTCGGCGATATGGCCGGCAAGCTGGATAGTCCTTTGTACGGCATGTTTGAGATTTTCGGCCACTTGCAACAGCGCGACATCAACGGTGGCAAGCTGGAGCAATTCTTTATCCGCCAGCCGGATAATCCCTATCGCTACAGCCTGAAGTGGGATGGTGAGTGGCAAATCACCTACGAAACCTTCCGCGATATGGGCATCGCCTACGGCGTGGGGATGATCCTGATTTATCTGCTGGTAGTGGCGCAGTTTCGTTCGTATCTCATCCCGCTGATCATCATGGCGCCGATTCCGTTGACTATCATCGGTGTGATGCCAGGTCATGCGCTGCTACACGCCCAATTCACCGCCACCTCGATGATCGGCATGATCGCGCTGGCCGGCATCATCGTCCGCAATTCGATTTTGCTGGTGGATTTCATCAATCTGGAGGTGGATAGCGGGGTGCCGTTTCAGGAAGCGGTGATTCGCTCCAGTGCAGTGCGGGCCAAGCCGATTCTGCTGACCGCGCTGGCGGCGATGCTGGGCGCGTTGTTCATTCTGGATGATCCCATTTTCCGGGGGCTGGCCATCTCGCTGATCTTCGGCATCATGGTGTCCACGCTGCTGACGCTGATCTTCATTCCGGTGCTGTATTACGCTGCCTTTCGGCGGCGGCTGGAGCCAGTCGCACCCGCCTGAGAATGCCATCGTCGCTGATCGAGCTGGTCCCATCCAGTACCTGATTACCCGCCCCCAGCCCAAGGATGGACTTGGAAGTAAGCCAGCAACAAACCGCCAAAGACGATGCGATACCAGGCAAACGGTACAAAATTATGCTGGCTGACATACGCTAGCAGAAAGCGCACCACCGCCAAGCCCCCCAGAAACGCTGCCACGAACCCAACCGTGAACATCGGCACATCCGCCACGCTTAAGTTAGGCCATTCCTTATACAGGCTATAAAAGGTGGCAGCGAACATGGTGGGAATCGCCAGAAAAAACGAAAACTCAGTGGCAGCGAACCGCGACATGCCGGTCAACATGCCGCCCATAATGGTCGCCCCCGACCGGGAAACGCCTGGAAACAGCGCCACGCTTTGGGCGATCCCAATCCAGACCGCATCGCGCCAGCCCATCTCGTCCACGGCCGGAACACGGTTTGCTGGCGCATAACGCTCAATCACCAAGATCGCCATGCCGCCTAATACCAGCGCCAAAGCCACAGTGATGGGATTAAATAGATAACGGGTAATGGCTCCATGCAGAAAAAAACCCAAAAGCGCAGCTGGTATAAAGGCAATTACCAGATGCAGCGTTAAGCGCTGGGCCTTGGGATCAGACTGTAAGTTCACTACCACATCAAATAAGCGCTTGCGGTAAATCCAAACCACCGCAAGAATCGCTCCCAGTTGAATAAAAACTTCAAACGCTTCGGCTCGTGAGCCAGTAAAGGACAGAAAATCCCCTATAATAATGAGGTGGCCTGTACTAGAGATGGGCAAAAATTCGGACGCAGCTTCCACTAAACCCAATATCAGCGCCTTGAGAATCAGCAAAATATCCACAGAGACCTCATTCATCATTCATACGATTTGAAAAGATGGCGATGAACTTTAGCCACCAGCCGCCCTTGCAATCATCTTACTTCTTCTGTTGCTGGCGGCTACCTTTCCGCAAGGGCTATCCTGCGTCAACTCCCTCTGAGGGATGGATAATGTATGTTTAATTTCAATCATTTAATACCCATCGTGCTGATTGTTTTATTTCCGCTGGCGCACGCTAGTGCGGAAAAATTGTCACCAGATGCTCCATCCGCCACCCAAACGCCCCCCGGTTGCAATTGCAACTGCAATTGCAACCCTTCATCTAAAGCAGAAGCGCCCCCTCCAGCGGCGACATCCACCACAGCTCCAACCGATGCCGACTCCCTCAGGGAGACGACTCCGGTGCAAAAACCCCAGGTCTACAAGTGGACCGACGCCAAGGGAAAGACCTTTTACAGCCAGGTCAAACCACCCGATGTCACTCAGGCGCAAACGGTTCCTGTGCCGCAATCCACCTCCAACGCAACCAGTGCGACCGATGCACCCAACACCACTAATCTAACCCAGCGCCTTAACACACAAGCAAACCAGATGGCTGAAGAACGCCTCGCTCATGCCCGCGCCATGCAAGAGCTGCATCGTCAAGATTTAAACCGCATCCAACAGCAACAGGAATACATGTCCCAACAGCAATCCTTGGCCAAGCAACAAGAAGCGGCACAGGCATTGGAGGGAGCGACACAGGAATTGGAGCGCATGAAACAGGAATTGGAGCGGAAGCGGGAACATCACACAGAGGAGGAACATCGCTATAGCTACCGTCCGCCGTCACCCCCACCGCTCCAGGCGCAAACTACGATCCCTGAACCCCCACGTCCAGAATGGCAGCCAAAACCCATTCCGCCATTCAATCCCAAAGAAATCGGTGCTAGTCGGTAGTGTAATCTCTCGACCTGCGAGCCAGTTATGAACTACCAGCGGCTTTCCTTCGCCATTCTTGCGCTGATCCTTTCGGCGGTGGCTTCCTCCACCGCCAGCGCCCAAATCTACAAATGGACCGATGCCAGCGGCCAAGTGCATTATGGCCAGAAAAAACCAGCAGATACAGATCAAGCGCAAAGTCTCAACATCCCGTCTACGCCGACCACCAGTGTAGATCCAGCCGTTGAAATCGCACGGATCAAAGCCTTATCCGAACAGATGGCCCGCGAACGTCAGACGATAGAACAAGCCCGGCAAGAACAGGCCATCCGTAATCTGCAACAGGCGAATCAGCAACTACAAAACGAGTTGCTGAGCCAGCAATTGCAGCAGCAAGAGCAGAAAGAAAAAGACGAGGAGCAGGAAACCCAGTTCCTTGCCTATCCATTGCCCCAACCCTATCCCTATCCCCATCCCTATTGGCATTCGCGCCCCTATCCCCGACCCTATCCACCGCAGCCATGGCCACCGTGTACGCCGTGGCCAGAATGCCGCCACCCCAGCCCTCCTCAGCCTCCAGATCGGCCCCCGGCCAAACCACCCATTCCCCCTTTTAATCCCAAACCCATTGGCATCTCCCCCACTCCGGAGGGCTTCATTCGCCATCGTTAGGGCGAGTTTGCCTGGGTGCGGACCTCGGTTACCGGCTGAAACCAGGATAGCTGTGGATGCAGCTTCACCACCTCGCCGACAATCAACAAGGCCGGTGAGCGCAGGCCCGCGCCGTGCAGAACTGTTGGCAAGGTTTCTAGCGTGGCGCAAAACACCCGCTGTTGCGGGGTGGTGCCCTGCTCCACCAGCGCCACCGGCATTGTCTGGCTGAGGCCATGCGCACACAACTTGGCGCAGATGTGACCAACGCTCTTCAGGCCCATATAGAACACCACGGTCTGGCCTGGTTGCGCCAGCATTGGCCAGTTCAACTCCAGCGCGCCCTCTTTGAGGTGGCCAGTCACGAAAACACAGGCTTGCGCATAATCGCGGTGAGTGAGCGGAATCCCGGCATAAGCGGCGCAACCAGCGGCAGCGGTCACCCCCGGCACCACTTGGAATGGAACACCCGCCGCCATCAGCGTTTCAATTTCCTCGCCACCCCGCCCAAAGATGAAAGGATCACCGCCCTTGAGCCGCAAGACCCGTTGCCCTCGCAACGCTAAATCCACCAGCAGCTGATTGATGTCCTCCTGCGGGAGCGCGTGATGGTCTGGTTCCTTGCCTGCGAAGATGCGTTCCGTGCGTGGTTCCAACCGTTCCAATACCGCCGCGCTGACCAGGCGGTCATACACGACGACATCGGCCTGCCGCATGAGCCGCAATGCCTTGAGCGTGAGTAATTCTGGATCGCCGGGGCCAGCACCTACCAGATACACCTCGCCGACCGGCGCTGACACCGGTTCCGCTATGACTTTCATAGGTTGGAGTCTGCCGCTGGGGAGGGAGTGGGAGGGTTTAAGAAAGTTGTTCGGCCCGGACCGCAGCCAGAGCGTGCTCCAATCGCTGCCAGGCCGGTTCTGCGCTAGGCAACCCAAAGCGCAAGCCTGGCGGGTCCGTAAAACGCCGAACCAGAATACCACGCCGCGCCAGGGCATCCTGCCAAAACTCGGCATCCGCTGTGAGCGTCCATTGAAATAACGCGGTGCCACCGGCGACCGTTAACCCTTGCCGATTCAGCAAATCCGCCAACCGCCGACTGGCGCGCGCCAATCCGCTCCGGGCCTGCTGGGACCAGGCCGAATCGGTCAGGGCCTGGCTCGCTATCCACCGGCCAGGACCGGTCACGGTCCAAGGCCCTAGGTGCTCCGCCATTTTTTCCACCAATACGGTTTCCGCCAACACAAAGCCGACCCGTGCACCGGCCAAGCCAAAGAATTTGCCCAGCGAGCGCAACACAATCAAACCCGGAAGACCGACCTGATTGGCCACGCTTTCTGCGGGGGTGGCGTCCATGAAGGCTTCGTCCACCACCAGCCAGCCGCCGCCCGCCGCCAGATGCGCCCGCCAGTCTAATAAAATCGCCGGCGAGAAACGTCGTCCGGTCGGGTTATTGGGATTGACCACGACCAAGACATCTAAGCGATCCAGCAGCGCCGGGGCCGGTGCATCGGCGCATAACTCCACCTGATAGCCAGCCCGCCGCCAGGCATGGGCATGTTCAGCATAGCTTGGACTGAAGACGCCGACCCGGCCTCGGTCCCGCAACCATGGCAATGCCTGGATCGCGGCTTGGGAGCCGGCGACCGGCAGCACATGGGCGGTTCCGTAATAAGCCGCCGCCGCCCGTTCCAGACCATCATCCGCTTCTGGTAAGCGCTGCCAGACTTGCGGCGGTAGCGCCGGTACTGGCCATCCTTGCGGATTGATACCGGTGGATAAATCGAGCCAGTCGCTTGGGGCCAGACGGTAACGCGCCGCCGCAGCCCGCAAGCCACCGCCATGCTCAAGCAAGGAGCCAGCCTCCCAGCACAATCACGGCCAGCCACAGCCCTAAGGCGCGCCGCACCAAGGCCACCGCACGGCCGATATCCTCAGCGCGCGGTGCCAAACCCGCGCCCAGCGCTGGGCGCGCTTGCCATTCCCCGTGATAGCGCGCCGGCCCCCCCAGCGCCAGGCCCAGCGCACCTGCACCCGCCGCCATCACGGAACCGGCATTTGGGCTTTTCCAAACCAGCCCCTGCGCTTGCCAACAACGCCACGCCGCCGCTGGATGGGACCCGACCGCGCTATAGCTCAAGGCTGTAAGGCGGGCAGGCAGCCAGTTCAAGCCATCGTCCAGCCGCGCCGCAGCCCAGCCAAAGGCCTGGTAACGCGGCGTGCGATAGCCCCAGAGCGCGTCTAGGGTATTCGCCAGCCGATGCACCACCGCCCCCGCCGCACCGGCCAATACAAACCAGCACAGCGCGCCAAAAATGGCGTCCGAACCGTTTTCCAGCACCGATTCCACCGTAGCCCGGCTGATCTGCTCTTCATCAAGATCGTCCGTGTCGCGGCTGACGATCAGCGCCACGCGCGCGCGGGCCAGCGGCAGATCGCCGACTTGCAGCGCCGCCGCCACCGCCTGGGCGTGTTCCACAAGGCTACGCGCGCCCAGGGCGAGATAAAGCAAACCCAGCGCCGCCACAACACCCAGATAGGGCAGACGTTCCAGCAGCCCAGCAAAGACGGTCAGCGGTGCCAGCAGAGCC
The DNA here is from genome assembly GCA_049293375.1 of Candidatus Contendibacter sp. GTDB lineage: Bacteria > Pseudomonadota > Gammaproteobacteria > Competibacterales > Competibacteraceae > Contendibacter. The sequence continues at coordinate 7,066 of JBATSQ010000034.1, read as the reverse complement.
AACACTGCCCCAACGCCGCGCGCGCGCCGCGCCGCGAAACTCAGCTCAGGCGGCCCATAAGCCAGCGCCTCCACCCGTCGCGCCAGCGCGCCAAACCCCACCAACGGATGCCAACGGCGCGGCTCCCCTAAGACTGTGTCCAGCGCCACCGCGCCCAGGCACAACAACCAGGAGGTCACCATGCCGCGCGCCGCGCCCGATCGCGGCAGCGGGGCCAGAAAGCAGAATAACTTCGCATTCGCAAGTGCATGACGACGCCTGACAAGAATCAGGGCGCTAGTGTAGCCAAAAACGCTCCGTTTCCGCCAAAATCCCGCTATGCACACCAGAACATTGATGATTCAAGGCACGACCTCCGATGCCGGCAAAAGCGCGATGGTCGCTGGTTTATGCCGATTGCTGGCGCGACGCGGAGTGCGGGTGGTTCCCTTTAAGCCCCAAAACATGGCCCTGAACAGCGCCGTGACCGTGGATGGCGGCGAAATCGGCCGCGCGCAAGCGGTGCAAGCCCAAGCGGCCTTTCTGGAGCCGCACACGGATATGAATCCGGTGCTGCTCAAACCCAATACCGATATTGGCGCACAAGTGATTATCCACGGCCGCGCGCTAGCCAACATGGACGCGCGCCGCTATCACGATTACAAACCGACGGCGCTGCGAGCGGTGCTGGAATCTTATGAGCGACTACGCGCCGCCTATGAGGTCGTGCTGGTGGAAGGCGCGGGCAGCCCGGCGGAAATCAACTTGCGTGACAAGGACATCGCCAACATGGGTTTCGCCGAGGCGGTGGACTGTCCGGTGTGGTTGGTCGGCGACATTGATCGGGGTGGCGTCTTCGCCCATTTGTACGGCACGCTGGCGCTGCTATCGCCTAGCGAGCAGGCGCGGATTGCCGGCTTCATCATTAACCGCTTCCGGGGTGATGTTAGCTTGCTCACGCCGGGTCTGGACTGGCTGATGCGGGAAACCGGCAAGCCGGTGTTGGGCGTACTGCCGTATCTACCCGGCTTGCATTTGGAAGCCGAGGATGCGCTGCCGCGCGCGCTCGACATCGCGAAAGACGCCGAGCGCCTGCGAGTCGTCGTGCCGGTGCTGGCCCGCATCAGCAACCATACCGATCTGGATGCCCTGCGGCTGCATCCCCAAGTCGAGGTGCGCTGGGTGCGACCGGGCGAATCGCTGCCGCCGGGCGATCTCATCATCCTGCCCGGCAGCAAAAGCACGCGCGGTGATCTGCAACGGCTGCGCGAACAGGGTTGGGATGCGGCCATTCAACGTCATTTACGCTACGGCGGCAGGCTGATTGGCATTTGTGGCGGATTCCAGATGCTGGGGCGCTGGGTGCACGATCCTACGGGCTTGGAAGGGGAGCCAGGAAGCAGTCCCGGCCTTGGCTTGTTGGATTTTGAAACTACGCTGTGGCCAGAAAAGCAATTACGGCGGGTAGAAGGCGAGCTGACGCACACCGCTGCGCTCGTGGCCGGTTACGAAATTCACGCGGGCATCAGCACCGGGCCAGCTCTCGATCACCCTGCTGTGCGCTTACGCGATGGTCGCTCCGATGGGGCGTGCTCGGATGATGGCCGGATCCTGGGGGTCTATTTACATGGCTTGTTCGATACCGCCGCCGCCCGTGATGCGCTGCTGGGCTGGGCGGGATTGGCGGTGCGGGAAACGTCCGATTATCGGCAGTTGCGCGAAGAAGGCATCAATCGGCTGGCGGACGCTATCGAGGCGCATCTGGATTGGCGCGGCTTGATGTGGTCGTGAATCCTCTCCAGCTAGTGTTAAAGTCGTGTGGCTTGCGCCTGGCGGACACTCACCGGTGCAAGCGCCCATGAATTTCAAAACCGGTTTCTCTCTCGTCTTTGTCGCGCTGCTGATCGTCGGCGGCGTGGCGCTCTACCGCTCCTTGCCAATGCCGCCCTCTTCTGGAGACGCGGCAACCACCGCGCCTCAGCCAGCGCCCACGCCGTCGGTCGCGCGCATTCCCAAGCAGCGCGCGCCCCTGGAACGCCCATCGCGGCCGCTACCCGACATGTTGGGTCCGTCCCTGCCGCCCAATAGTGTCGCCAATCGCCTATTGATCGAAAAGAAGGCCCGCCGACTCACGCTGTTTCATAACAACAGGCCGCTGAAAACTTATGAAATTTCTCTGGGCCGACAACCGGAAGGCCCTAAGCAGTTTGAGGGCGATAATAAAACCCCAGAAGGCCACTACCGGATCGATTCGCGCAAGAAAAACAGCACTTATCACCGCGCCTTACACATTTCCTATCCCAACGCCAAGGATCTGGCGCTCGCCGCCCGGCAAAAACGCTCGGCGGGTGGCAGCATCATGATTCATGGCCTGCCCAATGGCCTGGACGCGCTGGGGCCACTCCACCTACGGCGGGATTGGACAGCGGGGTGTATCGCTGTGACTAACAGCGAGATCGAAGAAATCTGGCGTGTCACTCCCGACGGTACTCCGATTGAGATTCGGCCTTGATTGCTCACGCCCATCCCTCCAGCACGCACCACCGTCAGTGAGCATCGGAAGCTATACTCATGGTAACCATGAAATTAGCGGCGCGACTCATTAAATTTATAAAACAGATATATACCAAAAACTTTACAAACCCCTTCGCACAATACCATAATTAAAGTGCAGTATCTGTTATAGACCTTAGAATTAATGGAGGAAATCATGAGCATAAAACGAACTAGCGGTTTTGAAAGCCTGGCCACATTTATCTTTGTATGGTGTGGGGCGATCATTTTATGGGCTTCTCCCGCCTACTCTGTACCCTTGGCGCATTTGGAATCACCCTCATCCTCAGCGTATTTTCGCAGCGGAGTTGGCCTGATTCGCGGCTGGTCCTGCGAGGCGGGACCAGTACACATCAGCATTGACGACGGGCCACGGATAGCAGCTGCTTCAGGGACCGATCGACCGGATACAGCAGAGGTCTGTGGGCGAACCAACACTGGTTTCGGGTTAACCTATAATTGGAGCCTTCTCGACGACGGGGCGCACAAGATCCAGGCCTTTGTGGGCGGTGTACAATTTGCAGAAGCTAAGTTCACAGTCGCTACCTTGGGCAGTGAATTTTTAACTGGTCTAAATGGACTTTACACGGTGCCGGATTTTCCGGGGACAGGCCAATCGGCCCAGATCGTTTGGTCACAGGCCCATCAAAACTTTGTCCTTACTCGCCAAACACCAGTCCCGCTGGTAGCTAGCCCTCCACACTTGACGAGCGCTTTGCTGGAATCGCCCTCCCAGGGTTCCTCGGAAAGCGGAGTTGGCCTAATCCGGGGTTGGGTCTGTGCAGCGAATCGCATTGAAGTCAGTATTGATAATGGCCCACGTATGGTCGCTGCCCATGGTACTGACCGGCCAGATACAGCAGGCGTGTGTGGTCGCACTAATACCGGATTTGGCTTAACTTACAACTGGAACCGTGTCGGTAATAGCATCCATAACCTACGCGCCTTTGCCGATGGAGTGGAATTTGGAAATGTGAATTTTGCGGTCACCACACTGGAGGTGGAATTTTTACGCAATATCGTCAACAAGGTGCGGCTGTTGAGCTTTCCTGGAACTCGTGCCCGGAACGCGGTGGCTCAAGCGGAAGAGGCCGAAGCGACGACTACGTTGCAATGGTCAGAAGCCGATCAGAATTTCATGATCACCAATTCGAGCGCTGCAGGCGTCAAGCTGGCCGTCGTTTCTGCGGTTACCAACGTCTTGAATAAGATTGCGGTAATGGGTATTGGGGCAAATTTGAAAGATAGCTTGGGTGTGCATACCTTCAAGAGCGCCCAGGGACAATCTACCGACGTCAGCGGCTTTATTTGGACCGATAAAAACACAAAAACCTGGGCGGATTTGGCACTCGATACCCAAGGTTTACCCAAGACCTATGAGGACTCAACTGGCCAGAGTGCGCATCTGGAAAACCTCACCGAGAACTCGGTTACAGTGCAATTCTTCAATGCTAATGGCCAAGCACAAGGGGCACCAGTCAGCGCACCGATCAACGGGAGCCTCCTGCAAAAGCTACAAGAGGCTGTGCAAAAGATTCGCGTCCGTAGTGCGGCAAAGGTGGCAGTAAATGCATCGGCTGTGGAAAGTCGCGCAACCAGGAACGCAGCGCCAGCCAGTGCTTTGGACAATATACAGTTTTCGCTGGATCGGCTGTTGGTACGCTTATTCGGGGCCAGCGGCATTGCGGCGAGCGAAATCCATTGTGCGGTACAAGCAGCAGCAGCGCGGGCTGGTATAAGCAATCTGGTTGCTGCGAGCGCCTGCCAATCACCCATGCTAGTCCAATTTGGTACACTCGGCACGCGCTTAGCCACGCAAGCTGCGACGCAGGCGGAAGATGGTAGTGATTCATTCGATGTGGTACTCCGTGACGCCTTCCAATTGGTACAGGATGTGGATGTGCCTTGTAGTCAGCAAGGCAATAACGCCGATTGTGCTTTGCCAGCCACCGAAGTTCTCAGTGAAGTCGCCGCGCTTCCAGAAGAGTCCCTTCTGCCTGAAGAACCAACGACAGCCACGATCATCGTTCCCGATGTAGTCGGTAAAAACGCTAACGAGGCTTTGATTGCGATTGGACAGGCAGGATTACAGTCTCGGGCAGTTTCCTACGAATATAGCCCTACAGTGGCATCGGGCTATGTCATTAGCCAAGCTCCACAGTCCGGCGCACGGGTGAGTCCTAATACGCTGGTTGACATTGTAGTCTCTTTAGGATCACAACAAAGCACAGTGCCCAATGTGGTCGGCCAAAGCCAGCAGGAAGCCGTCAATGCCTTGGAAAACATAGGCTTGACCGTCGGTGCGGTGACAACGCAGCACAGCTCCAGCGTCCCCGCTGGGCATGTTATCAGCCAAAACCCCGCTGCTGGTGTTCAGGTCGACTTAGGTTCCAAGGTAGATATAGTTATCTCCTTAGGACCAGATCAACCACAGGACTCTTACTCAGTGACTCCTTTGACCGTTGAAATTAGTAGAGATATTACCTTTACAGTAACTGGTCCGGATCTCACCGACGGCATGGGTTTTATAGTCGAAGATTGCACGCCATCGAACAATGAATTGCCCGATGGAACCAGCACTCAGAGACAATTCCGCTGCACGATAAATGGAATACCAGGGAAAAAGCATGGAGCATTGAACGATAGGCTGGGTAGACATTTACTTGACTTCACGGTAATCACAAGGGTCGCCGAATCTTCACACACATGGCTTTCAACGATTAGTCCACCGGGAGGATGGGTACTAAAACAGTTTATTTTTGAGGACATGGCGAATTTGCCGGATGGTTCATTTAGCACCACAGGAGAATTTCGCATGGATAATGACGTTGCTGCTTGCCACCTTATGCAGGACCTGGCAGTGACCGGGGTAAGAAGTGGATTGGAATTTGATATTACTTTTACCGCTGTCTCGTCGCGAACCTACTGTAGTAGTGGTGGCCAGACTGCAGAACCTGGCTGGAGAGTTAGCTACATCGGTGAGCTAAAATCAGGCGTGTTGTTTGTCACTCTGAAAGAAGGGTGCAATTTCCAAGATGGGAATGATGGAACTTGTTATAACTTCACGAGTTTCTCGCCTGTTCGGTGATAGTAATTTCTTCTTAGAACAGCACTAAAACTTGGTTCCACTCCTTAATTGGAAATGCGCCGATTCCGTAAACAAGAATCGGCGCATTACCTTCTGGGATTTTTAGGCAAGTGGGGCTGTTCAAAGCGGTAAGTGGAGCGGTCGCTGTGTGTCCACTACTTTGATCCCGGAAGCCACCTAGGCCGAGGCCTTCGTCATCACTCCCCTTACCCATTCAGAACGCGGGCCGCAAATCCATCACACGCTGGGCCTTGCCTTCTGACACCGGCAGGCTGCCCGGTTCGCACAACTCGACGGTCGTCTTGACCAAAATAGCCGCGCGCAAGGCCTCGGCAATCCGCTCACGCAAGGCCTCCACAGCGCGTGCTTCGCCCATGAGCGATTTAGCATCAATCTCCGTCTTGACCACCAGCCGATCCAGCGAGCCGCGCTTTTCCAGTTGGATGACATAGTTGACGCCGATCTCCGGCGTTTTCATCAACACTTCCTCAATCTGCGATGGGAAGACATTGACACCGTTGACAATCAACAAGTCATCGCTGCGACCCTTGATCCGCGCCAACCGCCGATGACTGCGTCCGCACGGACAGTAACCCGTTACCAGATGGGAAAGATCGCGGGTCCGATACCGCAGCAGAGGCGTGGCCTGGCGTTGCAGAGTGGTCATGACGATTTCGCCGGTTTCGCCTTCGGGCCGGGGTTGCAGCGACTGGGGATCGATCACTTCCAGCAGATAGGCGTCTTCCCACACATGCAAGCCGGTCTGCTGCACACACTCGAAAGCCACCCCAGGACCATTCATCTCGCTTAGGCCATAGGAGTTATAGGCCTTGATCCCAAATAGGGCTTCGATCTTGCGGCGCGTTTCCTCAGAATGCGGTTCCGCGCCAATAAAAGCCTTGCGCAAGCGCAATGGTTCCGCCCGCACTCCCTCGCTGGAGAGCACGGTGTGTAGATGCAGTAGATAGCTGGGGGTCGCATGCACCACAGTGGTCTGGAAATTGCGCATGAGTTGCACCTGGCGACCGCTGTTGCCGGAGCTGGCCGGAATCACCAGCATCCCCACCCGCTCCGCGCCGTAATGCAGGCCCAACCCGCCGGTAAACAAGCCGTAGTGGGTCATATTTTGAAACACATCGCGCGCGGTGGCTCCGGCGGCGACAATGCAGCGGGCCACCAGCTCGGTCCAGTGAGCGAGATCGCGCCGGGTGTGATAAATCACGGTGGGTATTCCGGTCGTGCCGCTGGAGGTGTGCAGGCGCACCGCCTGTTCAGGATCCACCGCCAATAAGCCATCGGGATAAGCCGCGCGCAAATCGTCCTTGGTGGTGTAGGGCAAATGGCGCACATCACGCAGGCTGCGCAGCTCTTCCGGGCGGGTCAGCCCAACCTCGGCGAGTCGTTGGCGATAGAAGGGCGTTTGCAGCGCCCAGCCTACCGTCTTGC
>JBATSQ010000033.1:0-4482 GCA_049293375.1 Candidatus Contendibacter sp. | reverse complement strand
ACCTACACCGTCCTCCGACCAGTCTGGAAGGAGCGCAGGGCAAGCCGCTTGGGTATGATACTCGGCAAGTTGTCCTCCTGACCCCCGCCAAAATCGATGGATATTGCAAGCAATAGTCTGGTGCTTTACAAAAACGGCCCAGCCCGCGTTGCCGCCATGGGCGACAAGCTGGATATTGAACTGGAAGATGGCCGCTCGCTGCGGGTGCGTCCCAAGGATGTGGTGCTCTTACATCCTGGCCCGGTGCGGTCGCCGCGTGATTGGGGCCAAGCCCCGACCGGTGAGGTTGAAGCGGCCTGCGAATTGCTGGACGGCGGCCAAACGACCCTGCCGGAGCTCGCGGAGCTGGTGTATGGCAGCTACAGTCCAGCCACTGCCTGGGCAGCCTGGCAGTTGTTGGAAGAAGGATTGTACTTTCAGGGTACGCCGGAGGCGGTCAGCGTGCGGCCACTGGCTGAAGTCGAGCGGGAACGCACCGCGCGCGCCGCCAAGGCTGCCGAACGCGATGCCTGGAACTGTTTTCTGCAACGGGCGCGCGCCGGGCGCTGCGCGCCGGAGGATGCGGCCTACCTGCGGGAGATCGAGGAGGTAGCGCTGGGCCAGCGCGAGCAAAGTCGCGTTTTACAAGCTCTGAACTGCGACCAGAATCCCCTGAGCGCCCATGCTTTACTCTTGCGTCTGCAGCACTGGGATGGCCAGGTGAATCCGTGGCCGAAGCGAATCGGCGCGGCGCTGACCCCGCCCAGGATCGATTTACCGCCCTTACCGGAGGAATCCCGGCTGGATTTGACGGCGCTGCCCGCCTACGCCATCGATGATGAGGGCAATACTGATCCCGATGACGCCATCAGCCTGGACGGAGATCGCCTGTGGGTGCATGTGGCCGATGTGGCCGCTATGGTCCCGCCCGATAGCGCCGCTGATCTTGAGGCGCGGGTGCGGGGCGCGACGCTGTATCTACCGGAAAGCACCGCGCCGATGCTGCCTGCGGAAGCAGTGCCGCGCCTGGCCCTGGGTCTGACCGCTGTCAGCCCGGCCTTATCCTTTGGTTGGACCTTGGATGCCGAGGGTGCGGTGACGGCAGTCACCATCGCTCCCAGTTGGGTGCGGGTGCAGCGCTTGAGTTATGCGGTGGTCGAAGCCCGGCTGGATGAGGAACCCTTCCGCAGCCTGTATGCGCTGGCGGACCGCCATCAGGAACGCCGCCGCGCCCACGGAGCCATTTTTTTGGAGCTGCCGGAGGTGAAGTTGCAGGTGGGTCCTGGTGGCGTGACCATCGCCCCGTTACCGCGCTTGCGCAGTCGGATGCTGGTGACCGAGGCCATGGTCATGGCCGGCGTGGCGGCGGCCCAATTCGCGCTGGACCACGGCCTGGAGTTTCCGTTTACCACCCAAGACGCAGTCGAGGCCACGGACCGGCAGCCAGTTGGCTTGGCGGCCATGTACGCCCTGCGGCGCAGTCTGCGACCACGCCAGTACCGCAGCCAGCCGGGACCACATGGCGGTTTGGGCCTGCCTGTTTATGCCCAGGTAACCAGCCCTTTGCGTCGCTATCTGGATCTGGTGGCGCACCAGCAACTGCGCGCCTGTCTGCGTGGCGATGCGCTGCTGGATTCCCAAGCCATCATCGCGCGGGTTGGCGCGGCGGGAGTGGCGGCGCAGGGCATACGGCGCGCCGAGCGGCTGTCACGCGAGCATTGGACGACGGTGTATCTCCAGGAGCATCCCGGCTGGCAGGGTGAGGGGGTGCTGGTGGAAAAGCGCGCGCCGCGCAGTGTGGCGCTCATTCCGGCGCTGGCGCTGGAGACGCGGGTCAAGGTCGGCGAAGCGTGCGCGCTGGACAGCACCCTAACGCTGCGCCTGACCGGTGTTGCGGTGCCAGAGCGGGAGGCGTATTTTCGGGTTGAGCCTAGCAGAGGCGGCCTGTGAGCGCCTGCTGGAAATCTCCATGACCCCTTCGGTGCTCCTGGTGGAGGACGAACCGTCCATCGCCGAAATCGTCCAGTTCGCCCTTGCCAGCGAAGGCTTCCAAGTGACGTGGCGCGCCCTGGCCCGTGAGGCCGAAGCCGCGCTGGCGGCGCAGTCTTACGATCTGGTGGTGTTGGACCTTGGCTTGCCGGACGGCTCCGGGCTGGAGCTGCTCAAGCGCTTGCGCCGGACATCGGAGGTGCCGGTAGCGATCCTGTCCGCCCGCAACGCCGAGCTGGATCGGGTATTGGGGCTGGAGCTGGGCGCGGATGATTACATCGGCAAGCCCTTCAGCCCGCGCGAACTGGCCGCCCGGGTCAAGGCGATTCTCAAGCGCGCCACCTGGCGCAACGCAGAAGCGTCCAGGATTGCCGAGGGTTCGGTTGCCTGGTTTCAGGTCGATGAGCAGCGTGCCCGCATCGTCTTTCGCGGGCGCTTGCTGGAGCTGACCCGCTACGAATATCTCCTGCTTAAAACCCTGCTAGCGCAGCCGGAACGGGTATTTTCACGCGCGCAACTCATGGATCAGGCCTGGCCCGATCCCGCCGCCAGCTTTGAACGCAGCGTGGATACCCACATCAAGACCCTGCGCGCCAAATTGCGCGCAATCGACCCAGCGCTGGATCCGATCCACACCCATCGCGGCCTGGGCTATTCGATCCAAACCGGCGACTGACTCCGTACCCTCCGGCGGCCTGGCATGCGCTTCGGTTTTAAATTGTTTCTTGGCTATTTTCTAATTGTCGGGATCGGCATTTACTTCTCGCTCAATCTGCTGGGCAACGAACTAAAGCCAGCCTTTCGCCAGTCGGCGGAAGAGACCTTGATCGACACTGCGAATCTATTGGCCGTCCTGGTGCGCGACGATGTCTTGGACGGCAGCATCGCTGATGGTCGCTTCCAGGCGCGGCTGGAAGAATACGCCGGACGCAATCCCAACGCTCAAGTCTGGACTATCGTCAAAAAGACGCTCGATCATCGCGTCTACATCACCAACGACCAGGGCCAGGTGATCTTCGATTCCCACCATCTAGCCTTGGGCCAGGACTTTTCCCGCTGGAACGATGTCTATCGGACCCTACGCGGTCAGTACGGTGCGCGCACCACCCGGATCGAGCGCAACGATGAGCGGACTTCGGTGATGTATGTGGCGGCACCGATTCGGGATGGGGAACGGATCATCGGTGTGTTGACCGTGGGCAAGCCCTCGTCCGGCGTGCAACCCTACATCGACCGGGCCGAGCACAAACTGCGCCGCATCGTGGTAATCCTGGTGGCGGCATCGCTCGCGGTCGGGCTGTTATTCTCTTGGTCTTTGGGGCGTTCCATTCACCGATTGGCCGCTTACGCCCGCGCCGCCGCCGAAGGGCGGCGCGGCGTGGCTCCCAAACGGGGCGGGCCGGAGTTGCGGGCGCTGGCAGTGGCGTTGGAGACCATGCGCGAGCGCCTGGAAGGTCGGGAGTATGTGGAACGCTATGTGCACACCTTAACCCATGAGATGAAAAGCCCGCTGGCGGCCATCGTGGGTGCCGCCGAATTGCTCCAGGATGAATTGCCCGCCGCGCAGCGGGAACGGTTCGCCACCTTAGCCGCTGGCGAGGCGGAACGGTTACGGCGATTGGTCGAGCGGCTGCTGGCCCTGGCCACCGTCGAGCAGCGCCAGGAACCGCATGAGCGGCGGCCTGTTGCGCTCCAGTCCGCCGTGCAGGAATTGCTGGCGGCGCGGGCGCCGCTCAGCGCCCGCCGGGCCTTGCGCATCGACTGCGCCGTGCCAGAAGGCGCGGTAGTGCTGGGCGAGCCGTTTCTGATCCTCCAGGCCATCGGCAACCTGCTCGATAATGCCTTGGATTTCACGCCAGAACTGGGAACGCTCACCCTGAGCGCCACGGTGGTCGGCCCGTGCTGGCGGCTGACCGTGTTCAACACCGGCGACCCGATTCCCGACTATGCCCAGGAGCGGCTGTTCGAGCGCTTCTTTTCCCTGCCCCGACCCGATACCGGGCGCAAAAGCACCGGTCTGGGATTGGCCTTTGTGAAAGAAGTCGCGCAACTGCACGGCGGAACCATCACCGTGCGCAATGTGGCGGGAGCGGATGGCCGGATGCTGGGCGTGGCCGCTGAGCTGAGTTTGCCCACCGCCTGAGCGGACGCCAGCCCAATTATTTGCGCATTGTCTCCCCTTCACCGAAGCGTCATCTTCCCCTCACGGTGCGCTCATCATGCCCCCAACCGCACCGACTAGGCTAAGCGCTCCATTGACTGTCAGGAGCCTCGTTATGAAATACGGTCTGTTAGCCAAAGTCAGCTTGATTGTTCTTATCACGCTGCTGCTCGCCACGGGTCTGACCCGGATCAGCTTTCTGGTCGATGAGCGCGTGGGGCGACGTAACCAGGTGGTCGCAGATGTGGCCGCCGGCACCGCGCGTGCCCAAACCCTGATCGGGCCGGTGCTGGTGGTGCCCTATACCCGCATCGTCAAGGTCAGCAAGCGGAGTCAAAAGGATAAAAATAAAC
>JBATSQ010000032.1:0-13279 GCA_049293375.1 Candidatus Contendibacter sp. | reverse complement strand
AATCCATGGCCTTCGCCATGGCCGATCACCCGCCCGGTGATCAGGTTCATCTTGGCGACCAGGCCATAACCTTCGCGGCGATTGCGGATCAACTGACCTTCGCGCTCCATGGCGCGCAAGCGTCGGGCCAGGGCATCGACCTCCCAGCCATCGGCGAGCTGCCATTCAGCGCGCAGTTCTTCCAGCGTCAGCGGCATACCGCGCTCTTCCAGATACTGCAAAATAAACTCACGGCTCGGCGTGGCCTGCCCATATTTTTCTTGCTCGCGGCGGAAAAAAGGATCCATCTGCCGCCAGGAACTCCGTTTTTTTTGACTCATGTTGGCCTTGAAGAGAGAACAACCATAGTAGGGAAAGAATTGACACTCCGGTAGGCAATCCGTATAGTTCGCCTCCGTCGCGGTCAGTCAGTGACTCGATGGTGTAGCCGAAGTGGCGGAATTGGTAGACGCGCTAGGTTCAGGTCTTAGTTGGGGTAACCCAGTGGAGGTTCAAGTCCTCTCTTCGGCACCAGATGCAGAAAGCCCGGCCAAACGCCGGGCTTTTTTATGGCCCGCATTCAGTCGGCGAAGGGATCGCGCAGCACCATGGTATCCGCCCGATCCGGGCTGGTGGAAATCAGGTCAATGGGCATTGCCGTCAAGTCCTCGATCCGCTGGAGATAAACCCGCGCTGCGGGCGGCAAATCCTCCAGCCGCCGCGCCCCCAAGGTGGACTCGCGCCAGCCTGGCAACTCTTCGTAGATGGGCTCACAGGCGGCCAGCGCCTCGGCACCTAAAGGCGCCATGTCCAGCCGCTGGCCGCCACACTGATAACCGATGCACAGTTGGATGCGCTCCAGACCATCCAGCACATCCAGCTTGGTAACGCACAAGCCGGAAACGCTGTTGTTGATAATCGAACGGCGCAGCACCACGGCATCAAACCAACCGCAGCGCCGTCGTCGGCCAGTGGTCGAGCCGAATTCATGGCCCCGCTCCACCAGATGGTTGCCGATGGCATCGAATAGCTCGGTTGGAAAGGGACCGCCACCGACGCGCGTGGTGTACGCCTTGGTAATGCCCAGCACGTAGTCGAAATAGCGCGGCCCCAGACCGGAACCGGTGGCCGCGCCGCCAGCCGTGGTGTTGGAGGAGGTAACGTAAGGGTAGGTGCCATGGTCAATATCCAGCATTGCGCCCTGCGCTCCTTCAAACAGCACCTGATCGCCGCGCTGCCGGTGCCGCTCCAGCAAGGTGGTGACATCCGCCACCAGCGGCCGCAACCGTTCGCCCATTGCCAGCGTTTCCGCCAGGACGCGCTGGCCATCGACTGGCTCGGTTTTGAAGTAGTGCTGCAACACGAAGTTATGAAAGTCCAGCGCCTCGTGCAGTTTGACGGCAAAACGCTCAGGCTGCAGCAAATCGCCCAGCCGCAGCGCCCGCCGTGCCGCCTTGTCCTCGTAGGCCGGCCCGATGCCGCGGCCGGTGGTGCCAATGGCGCGTTCGCCCCGTGCCTTTTCGCGCGCCTGATCCAAAGCTACGTGATAGGGCAAAATCAGCGGACAGGCTTCGCTGATACGCAGCCGGGCCAGCACATCCACGCCGCGCTGCTCCAGCTCGTCGATTTCCGTCAGTAAAGCGGTCGGCGACAGCACCACGCCGTTACCGATGAGACACGCTACGCCTGGGCGCAGAATCCCGGAGGGAATCAGGTGCAACACTGTTTTCTGGCCGTCAATCACTAAGGTATGTCCAGCGTTGTGGCCGCCTTGGAACCGTGCCACCGCAGCGGCGTTCTCGGTCAGCAGATCGACCACCTTGCCCTTACCTTCGTCGCCCCATTGCGCGCCGATAACGACTACATTCTTGCCCATGTCGGTTTCCTAAGAATTTTTATCGAAGGCGCGCTTCAGTCCGCCGCCTCGTCCAGCGCGATCACATGCCAAGCACGATCACGCCAAACCAGTTGGCGATCACAGCCCAGCGCAACCGGCGCAATCGTAGCACCGGGCAACTCCCGAATGACCCGTTCGCCCTGAGCGCGCAAGGCTGCTACACACGGCTCTAGCGCATCCCCAGCCGCTGGCGCGTAAATCCCAGTGCAGGGAGTCGCCACACTTGCGCCCAGCCGCAACAACGTGGCCAAATCTGTGCTAAAACCGGTCGCCGGGCGAGCGCGGCCAAACACCTGACCGATTTCATCGTAGCGACCGCCCTGGGCCACAGCCTGCCCCTGACCCGGCGTGTAGGCGGCGAACACGACCCCGGTGTGGTAGTGATACCCGCGCAATTCCGCCAAATCGATATGAATCGGCAAAGCCGACCACTGACGACGCAAGGCATCGACCAAGCGTTGCAGGGTCATCAAGGCCTCCAGCACCACCGGGCCGGCGGTGGCCAGCCGGATATCCGCCTCCCGCAACACCTCCGGGCCACCGTTCAACTCGGCCAGCGCCAGTAAAGAATTGCTTTGCGGCGCGGGCAAGTTCCAGGCCACCAGCTGTTGGCGAATCTCGGGCAGCGCCTGGCGTTGCAGCGCCGCAAACAACAATGCCTCGCGCTCCGGGTTCAAACCCGCCTGGCGCGCTAGCTCGCGGAAAATAGCGACATGCGCTAAATCCAGATGAATTGCGCTGACTCCAGCGATGGCTAGCGTTTCCAGCATCAGGGTTAGCACTTCCAGATCGCTCTCATCCCCGCGATGCCCGTACAACTCTACACCGGCCTGATAGGGACTTCGGGAGCCGCCGAAGCCATCGGCGCGCGTCCGCAGCACCGTACCCATGTAGCACAGCCGCGTTGGGCCATGACGCTTAAGCAAATGGGCATCGATCCGCGCCACCTGCGGGGTCATGTCGGCCCGTACACCCAGCATCCGGCCGCTTAACTGATCGGTTAGCTTAAAGGTCTGCAAGTCCAGATCGTTACCCGCCCCGGTCAGCAGCGATTCCAGAAACTCGATGAGAGGAGGAACCACCAGCTCGTAGCCCCAGCATTCATAGCAGTCCAGCAACTCACGCCGCAAGCGCTCCAAGCGGCGAGCGGCGGGCGGGAGGATTTCTTCAATGCCTTCGGGTAACAGCCAGCGGTCTTCGGGAAGCATGATGGATCGTGAGGTCGCAACAACAGGCAGGGGCGTCAACGGCCCGCATAGAGGATCAACAAGCCCAGCGCCATACTGGCTAAGCCGATCCAGCGCAAGGCGCGATCCTCCAGTTGGGTCAGCCGCACCAGTGTTTGCCGTAAAGCGCTAGGGTTGAGGAACGGTAAAATCCCTTCCAGCACCAGCATCAAGCCCAGTGCCGCCAGCAGATCATCCCACATGGCGGCGCGCGGTAAGGCGTGGGGCGCAGTTTTGAAGCCAGGGAGCCGCACTCCGCATTGGGTCATTGCGCCTTGTTGAAATACCGGAAAAACTGAGAATCCGGTTGCAACACCAACACATCATCCTTGGTGCCAAAGCTTTGGCGGTAAGCCGCCAGGCTGCGATGGAAGCTATAGAAATCCTGGCCCTTGCCGTAAGCCTGGGCGTAGATGTCGATCGCCTGGGCATCGCCTTCGCCGCGCTGACGCTCGGCATCGCGATAGGCTTCCGCCAGCAGCACCGTACCCTGGCGATCGGCGTCGGCGCGAATGCGTTCGGCCGCCTCGCCGCCGCGTGACCGAAAATCCTTAGCCACCCGTAAGCGTTCGGCCTTCATGCGGCTAAAGACCGAACTGCTCACGTCGGGAGGCAGATCGATGCGCTTGATCCGCACATCGACAGCGGCAATGCCCAACTGGGTCGCCTGCTCGCGCAGCAGTCGGCTCAGGGTCTCCATAATTTGATCACGATCGCCAGAGACGACCTCCTGAATCGTGCGCTTGCTGAACTCACTGCGCAGACCATCTTTGACGATCTGGTCCAGGCGCACATTGGCCTGCTTCGGATCGCCGCCCACTCGGGTATAGAACTGCCGCACGTCTTCAATCCGCCACATGGCGAACGAATCGACGATGACGTTTTTCTTTTCAGCGGTCAGAAAGCGTTCCGGTTCGGTGTCCAGGGTTTGCAAGCGCCGGTCAAACTTGCGCACATTGTTGATCAGCGGCCATTTCCAGTGCAGACCTGGCTGGTAATTTGCTTGCACCATTTCGCCCAGTTGAAAACGAATGGCGGTTTGCGTCTCGTCCACCGTGAACAGCGACAGCGACAGCAGCGTTGCCACGGCACCAACAACGCCCAAGGTCAGGTTAGGAGAGAACGGCCAGCGTCGCCCAGCCATTAGCGCACCTCCCGGCTACGAGTCAAATCACGCATACGGGCCGTCGCTGCGCCCTCATCGGTCACCGCAGCAGCAGCGGATGGTGTGGCTTCCAGCGCCGCACCGCCACTGGATGTGGATTCCACTGGCTTTAGCAGCCGATCCAGCGGCAGATACATCAGGTTATTACTGCCCTTCACATCCACCAATACCTTGCTGGAGCGCCCTAGCACGGCTTCCATAGTTTCCAGATATAAGCGCTCCCGGGTCACTTCGGGCGCTTTCTGATAGGCCGCCAGCAACAGATCAAAGCGGCTCGCCTCACCCTGCGCTTCGGCGACCACTTGTTCTTTGTAGGCTGAGGCTTCCTGCAAACGCCGCGCCGCCTGACCACGCGCCCTGGGAACGACTTCATTGGCATAGGCTTCGGCCTCGTTTTTCAGGCGCTGTTCGTCTTCGCGCGCCTTGATGGCGTCAGCAAAGGCATCCTGCACTTCTTCAGGGGGCTGAGCGTCTTGTAGCACTACAGTGACGATCTGTAATCCGGCACCCTGATCGGGCACCACAGCCGCCACGCCATCCTTACCGACGGTCGCCGTCGTCACCCGTTCCGGGCCGGGACCGTAACTGTCCAGAATACGCTGGCTCAAGGTCTTGATATCCGCCACGATATTGGCGCGACCTTCGGTCAGTACGAAATCCATGCTGCTTTTGCCGATGGTTTCCCGGGCGGCGCTTTCGACCGCTTGCACCAGGACGCTTTCCGGATCCAAGACATTGAACAGATAGGCGCGGGGATCGCTAATCTGATACTGCACCGCCATACGCACATCCACGATATTTTCATCCTGGGTCAGCATCAATGCCTCTTTGGGCACGGTGCGCACAGCTGGCTGACGCGGTCCCGCTGCGCCAGAACGATAACCAATTTCCCGGAAGCGCCGCTGCTCCAGATTGACGATCTCGACTCGGTCAATGGGAAACAAGCGAAGATGCGGGCCGGGCATGGTCGTTTCCAGATAGCGGCCAAAGCGCAGCACGACGCCGCGCTCGCCCTCGTTAACGATGTAGATACTGGCGATTAGCCAGCCAATCACGGCGATAACGGCGACGATCAGGCCAATGCCCGCCATACCAGAGCCTGAGGCGCCAGAATTGCTTCCACCGCCGGAACCCTCTGAACCACCGGAGCGCCCGCGCCGCCCACTCAACAAAGCGCCAAACTTATCGGAAAGCTTGCGGATTACCTCGTCCAGGTCAGGCGGCCCCTGACCGCGTCCTCCACTGCTCCAGGGATCCCGATTGCCGCCAGGTTCATTCCAAGCCATATCGCACTCCACTCTGATCAGATCGTATCGCCACCGGCGGGATCGCTCCCTCCGAAGGTGCCCATTCCGCGCGCACCCCTTCCCGCTGGCAGAGCAATTCCACATCATCGCGCACCGCGCGCAACTCCATCAGCCAATCCCCTGCAGGCTCCATACGCTCCGCCACCACCGCGCCCAGACTGAACAAGCGCGCGCGCAAGCGGGCCGCGCTCGCAGGCACACGCAGCCAGCCTTGTCCGATCGCGCCGCGCAACCGTTCCGCCAGCGCCTCCCGCAACAACTCGATTCCCGCACCGGTCGCCGCCGACAGCCACACCGCGCGCGCCTCACCCTGGGCATCGCGCTCCAGTCGCGGTGGCTCTCCGCTCCGATCGATCTTGTTATACACCCGTAGTTGCGGCACCTGGTGCGCACCGATCTCCGCCAACACTGCCTCGACTTGCTCGGTCATGGCATCGCGCTCGGGATGATTGGCGTCAATGATCTGGAGCAGTAAGCGAGCCTCACAGGTTTCTCGCAAGGTGGAGCGAAACGCCGCCACCAACTCATGCGGCAGCCGGCTGATAAAACCGACGGTATCCGCCAACACTACCGAATCTACACCCGGCAGATCCAAACGCCGCAGCGTGGGATCCAGGGTTGCAAACAGTTGATCGGCGGCATAGACGCTTGCTTGGGTTAGCGTGTTAAACAGCGTGGATTTGCCAGCATTGGTATAACCCACCAGCGACACTGTGGGCAAATCAGCCTTACGCCGTGCCCGGCGGCCTTGTTCGCGCTGGCGCTCCACGCGCTCCAATCGCAACCCAATTTGCCGAATACGCTTGGCCAGCAGGCGACGGTCAGTTTCCAGTTGGGTTTCACCGGGGCCGCGCAAGCCAATGCCGCCCCGTTGCCGTTCCAAATGGGTCCAGCCGCGCACTAGCCGCGTCGACAAATGGCGCAACTGCGCCAGCTCTACTTGCAATTGCCCTTCAAAGCTGCGTGCCCGTTGGGCAAAGATGTCCAGAATGAGGCCGGTGCGATCCACGACCCGACATTGCAACAATGCTTCTAGATTGCGTTCCTGACTGGGTGAGAGGCTATGGTCAAAAAGAGCCAGCTCGGCCTGGTTTGCAGCGACTACTGCGCGGATTTCCTCCGCCTTGCCGCTCCCAACGAACAGCCGCGCATCGGGCGCAGCTCGGCGTCCGGTGACCAAACTCATGCACTCGGCACCAGCCGAGGCCGCCAGCTCCCGAAACTCCGCGCCATCCGGGATTTCCGCGCCACCCAGCGCCAATTGCACCAGTACAGCGCGTTCGCCACCGCGCGGGCGCTCAAACAGACTGCCTTCCACGCAGGCAGTGGAGCGATTCAGGGCTGTTCCCCGCCGCCAACGCTGCCGTCATCCGCCAGATTCAAGCGTACATTACGGACCGGCACTACCGTGGAAATCGCATGTTTGTAGATCATCTGACTGACGCTGTTTTTCAGCAGCACCACGAATTGATCGAAGGATTCAATCTGGCCCTGGAGCTTGATACCGTTCACCAGGTAGACCGAAACGGGAATCCGTTCCTTGCGCAAGGCATTCAGGAACGGTTCCTGAAGCGAATGACCTTTAGCCATAGTGACTGACTCTCCCTATGTTGTTATGAGAGCGGGATAAAACATTATATGAGCGCGAGCAAGAAGGTAGCCCGCCAAAAATGCCAAACCAGACAGCTCTAGAAGGCAAAATCCATGCCTGCTCCCAAGCCATGCCGCGAGATAGACGGTCTGTCGCCCCCCGCGACCGGCTGCCGAGCACATCAGCGCAGGGGATGGCACCGGCGTCATGCCGCCGCCCCGCGACGTGCTAAATCCATCTAATTTTATCATAAGCCCTCCGGCAAGTTCGGAAAAAACCCCTGTTGGCGTAACTGTGCGCTAGCCTGGATACATAAGCGACGGTCTTCGCTATCCAACCAGACCGCCTCAGTTTCCGCCCGCAACCAGGTCCATTGCCGTTTGGCGTACTGGCGCGTGGCGATCAGCGTGCGCTCGATCATAGCCGCCTCGTCCAGCGCCCCTTCCAGGTAAGACCAAATCTGCCGGTATCCCACGGCCCGCATGGAGGGCAAATCGGCATGAAGATCGCCGCGAGCGCGCAGGTGCTCCACCTCCGCGATAAAACCCTGCGCTAGCATAGCCTGCAAGCGCCGTTCGATGCGGTCGTGTAACCACTGCCGGTTACGGGGTGCCAGAATCAGCTTGCTAATGCTGAATGGCAAAGGTTCGTTGCGTGCGCGGGCGTAAAGTTCCGTGACGGGTTGGCCAGCCAGTTCACAGATTTCCAGGGCCCGCTGAATGCGTTGCGGATCGTGGGGATGGATGCGCGCTGCCGCCGCTGGATCCCATTGCGCCAGCCGTGCGTGCAACGCCAGGCTGCCTTGTTCGGCCAGCTCCCCGGCCAACCGGGCGCGCAGCAACGGATCGGCGACGGGCATCTCCGCCAAGCCCCGTTCCAGCACCCGAAAATAGAGCATCGTACCCCCTACCAGCAGCGGGATTTTTCCCGACTGGTGAATCGCGGCGATTTCGCGCAGGGCATCGGCGCGGAAACGCCCGGCGGAATAAGCCTCGGCGGGATCGAGCAGATCAATCAGGCGGTGCGGGGCAATACGACGGGTTTCCATATCCGGTTTGGCGGTACCGATGTCCATCTCGCGGTAAACCAGGGCCGAGTCCACACTGACGATGACAAAGGGGAGGCGCTGCGCCAGATCGACCGCCAAGGCGGTTTTGCCGGAGGCGGTTGGTCCCATCAGGAAGAGTACGCGCGGCCGAGTATCGACAACCGTCATGCGACCTCTGCATTGCAAACGGAGTCCAACAGCGGTCGGCTGCCAAACCAGTGCCGCGTACGACCGCGTACGACCGGCCTAAATTTCGACCAGCGTCCCCAGTTCGACGACACGATTCGTAGGAATCCGGAAAAAATCGGTGGCGCTTTGCGCGTTGCGTAGCATCCAGATGAAATATAGCTCGCGCCATAACATCATCGGCGGCGCTAGTTTGGGAACCACGACCTCCCGGCTGAGAAAGAATGAGGTTGTCTCTAGGTTGAAGGGTAGCCCCTTCTCGCCACATGCCTCGAGCGCACGCGGAATATCGGGCTGCTCCATAAAGCCATAGCGAATAAAGACTCGGTAGAAACTTTGGCCCAGATCGGTAATTTCAATCCGCTTGGCATCGGCTACCGTCGGCACTTCGGCGGTTTGGATTGTTACGAAAACACTGCGGGCATGGAGCACTTCATTGTGCTTGATATTATGCAATAGCGCCGAGGGCGCACCTTCCGGCCGACTGGTTAGATAAACAGCGGTGCCGCTGATGCGCGTTAACGCCCGTTCCTCAATGGAGTTTATGAACTGATCGAGCGGCATGGTGAGATTGCCCATCTCCTTGAATAACAACTGCCGACCGCGCCGCCAGGTTGTCAGCGTGGTAAAGGAGGCCAAGGCAATCAAAACAGGAAACCAACCACCCTGCAGAAGCTTAATAGCATTCGATGAAAAGAATGCGATATCAACCAGCAGTAAGAAGGCTAAGAGAGGCGCGGCCAGCCATGGATTCCAACGCCACGCCAGAAAGACCACAAACGACACCAAAATTGTGTCGATCATCATGGTGCCGGTGACGGCAATCCCGTAAGCCGCCGCCAGATTGCTGGACGACTGGAAACCAAACACCAGCGCGATGACGGCGATATAAAGGGTCCAATTGGTAAACGGTACATAGATTTGCCCCGCCTCCATATGCGAGGTATGGACGATTTTCATCCGGGGCAAATAGCCGAGTTGAACCGCCTGCACTCCTTCGTCATCTCGGTAACACGGGCTAGCAGCGCCAGGCTACCCCCTTCGCCGCGATTGTCGGCGCGCATGATGATGGCGACATATTTCAAGCTCACCAACAGCATGATGGTCCAAAAGATCAGAGACAGGACTCCGAGGATGCTCTCTGGTTCCACCGGGATGGGATGATGCCCAGCGAAAGTTTCCTTGAGAGCGTAAAGCGGGCTGGTACCGATATCGCCAAATACAACCCCGATAGCCCCAATGACCAGCACGGATAAACGGCTCTTGCCTTCATGCGCGGACATGACCCTGCTCTCTGCGATATTGTTCTGATTATGGTACCCTGGGTCTTGCTTACTCAGCGCCTAGCAACTCCAAAAGCTAATGACGCAGCGCATCATAGAGCGCGGACCCAGTAAAAATCAATGGACTGGAAGAAACTGAAGGTCGTGCTGCATCTGCCTGTTCCAGCACGAGCGCAAGGGCGCTCAACGGCCACGCCGGAACCAGCGATCCAGCTCCGCTAAGGTGATTTGCGTCCAAGTGGGCCGACCGTGATTGCACTGACCACCATGATCAGTTTGTTCCATAGCGCGCAACAAAGCGTTCATTTCCAGCAAATTCAGGGACCGATGGGCGCGCACCGCACCGTGACAGGCCAGACTGGCCAGTAGATTCAGCATGGATCGCTCCACCCGGTCGGCCGTTTCTCCCGCTGCCAGATCCGCCAAGAGATCGCGCGTCAGCGCCGCGATGTCGGCTTGGGCCAGCAGCGCTGGAACCCGCCGCACCACTACGCTATCCGGCCCTAACAACGCAATCTCCAGGCCCGCCGCAGCGCAGGCTGTACCCTGTTCTTCCACCCAGCGGCGCTCGCGTGGTCCGACCGCTACCACCACTGGTGCCAGCAGCTCCTGGGTTTTGATACCGCCCGCTGCTAGCGCCGCTTTCAGTCGTTCGTACAGGATACGCTCGTGGGCAGCGTGCATGTCCACCACCACCAAACCGGCGGCGTTCTCGGCCAGAACATAGCAACCCTGTAACTGCGCCAGCGCATGACCCAGTGGCGGCAGCGGCGCAGCGGTTTTTTCCAGCGATGCGGCCACCCCGGCGCTGTTCACCTCGGACACCGCTGAGTCCTGAAGCTGGCCATACACCGCTAAGCGTTCTTGGACGCCAAGCGGCAGACTGGCGGTGGGTGACGCGCGCATCGCACCCCCCTTGCCAGCGGCTGCATCGCTGATCGGCCAGGATCGCGCGCCCGGTAGCAGCGTTGGGGCTGGCCCCACTCCGGGCCGCAGCTCCGCCAGTGCGCCTTGCACCGCGCGCCGGACCAAAGTATGAACGAGAGCCGACTCCCGAAAGCGCACTTCCTGCTTGGCCGGATGCACATTCACATCCAGCGCCGCCGACTCCAGTTCCAGATAAAGCACCAGAGCAGGATGCCGCCCATGCGGCAACACATCCTGAAATGCCTGGCGCGTGGCGTGCGCCAGAGTTCGATCCCGCACCGGTCGCCCGTTGACGAAAAAATACTGCTGATCTGGCTGGGCGCGCGCGACCGCTGGCAAGCCCAACCAACCCCACACGCGAAAGCCGCTCTCGTTACGCTCCAGCCGCACGCTGCCCGCCGCGAAATCGCGTCCCAACAAGGCGGCGATGCGGCGGGTTTGAGCCTCCTCACTGGCGGCAGGCTCGATCTCCAGGATTATCTTCCGATCCCGCCACAGACTGAAGCCGACGGCAAAACGGCTCAGCGCCAACCGCACGATAGCCTCTTCACTATGTCCCGCTTCGGTGCGTTCGCTGCGTAGGAACTTACGGCGGGCCGGTACATTGAAAAACAGATCGCGCACTTCCACTGTGGTGCCGACGGGATGAGAGGCTGGGAGGGGTGCACCAAGCTGGTCGCCGCCATCGCCGACAATCCGCCAGCCGCTGTCATGGCCAGCCTGGCGTGAGGTGACGGTCAGGCGGGCGATGGAGGCGATGCTGGGCAGTGCTTCACCGCGAAAACCCAGGCTGGCGACCTGCTGGAGGTCATTAAAACTGGCGATCTTGCTGGTGGCGTGCCGCGTCAGCGCCAGCGCTAGATCGGCGGCATGGATGCCGGAACCGTTGTCGCATACCCGGATGAGCCGCACCCCACCCTGTTCCACCTCGACGGTAATGCGGGTCGCGTCCGCATCCAGACTGTTTTCCAGCAGTTCCTTGACTACCGCTGCTGGACGCTCTACCACCTCGCCAGCGGCGATCTGGCTAATCAGTTGTGGCGGTAGAGGTTGGATGCGTGCACTCATATCCAGAAGAACTCGGCGCTAGGGACAGCGCTTGCCTTGGCAGCGCCGCTCCCAGAGACGATAACGCTACGCGCCAATCTAACGGATGACTTTCTGTAAGGCTTCCAGCACTTGCTGGGCACCTGCGGAACGGTCCGGCTGATCGCTGGCATCGCGCACCACTACCGCCGTCTGCTGGCCCTGCCCGGCCAGTCGCACCCGATAGCGGGTTCCCGGCGGCGGCGCGGCGGCGCGACCGCGCCAAAACGCTAGCTTCGCTAGCCACCCTTCGTCGCCTGGTTTACGGTTTTCCTGCTCCGGGTCGCGGTATTCAACCACGTACAAACCCTGACCACGATTTTGCTCTTCCACCGCATAGCTGCTGCTGTCCAAGGCCAACCCGACCAGACGCCAGGAACGGGAATAATCTTCGTTGATAAAGAGCTGGCTCTCGCCACCCTGCTCCACCAGCCGCGCGCGCGGCCCTGCACTGGTCGCGCCAGCCTGGGCCGAACGCGCCGCCCGCTGCTCGGAAGCCCCTAGAAAGACAGTCAGCCGTTTCAGCATTTCGGCTTCCAGCTCTGGACTGGGCGGCCGCCGCTGCCAGACAAAGGTATTGCTAGCGCTGGCGCTGGCTCCACCCACCGCGACTTCTTCCACACCAGAATGCGTCAGGTAAATCTCAGTGCTTTTACCATCGGCGGCGCGTTCCAGTCGGGTGCGAAAGCGATCGCGCGTTGGCGCGGAGTACGCAAAATCCAAAAATTGCTTGAGCACTCGACGAATCCCATCTTCGGGAATATCGGCGCGATTCTCCACCCAGTCCGTTTCCAGGATGCCGATGGCGGGGTCATCGCGTTTCAGGGCAAAGCCGTTGCTTATCCAGAATTCCCGCACCTTGGGCCAGACCTGCTCAGCCGAAGCACTCACCGCCAGCCAGCGCTGCGCACCGTCCTGTTCCAGGCTGATGCCGGTCTGCGCCGGCAAGACGGCCTCTTCCCTGCGCGCCTGTGGTTGCGCACCCGCCCGTTCACCGGCATAGGCCGAAAGGCTGGCTGAGCCTACCGGACTCAGCTCTGGTGCCACCAAGGTATCGTCAATGGTGGACGCCGTGAGATCCGGTGGCACCTCCAACGTTTGCGCCACTTTACTCTGCCGGTAGTCCGGTCGCCGATCCGGCAACAGGTTATCGAGCTTGGTGGAACAGCCAAGCAGGGCTATGAGCGCTACCGCTAACGGCGCAGCGCGCCACCGGGAATGGGGAAAGCGTATCGTCATGGCGGATCAGAGCACTCCAGCCTGTTGCATCGCCGCCCGCACCGCAGGCTGCAACGATTCGGACAACGGCGTCAGCGGTAGGCGAATACCCGGCGGGATCAGGCCCAGTTGCTGGACAGCCCATTTCACCGGGATGGGATTGGATTCAAGGAACAAGGCCTTGTGCAAACCCGCAAGCTTTTCATCCAAGGCTTTGGCCCGGGCGCGGTCACCCGCCAGCGCTGCGGCGGCCATGTCCCGCATCAGGCGCGGAGCGACATTGGCCGTCACCGAGATCACGCCTTGGGCTCCGCTGAGCATAGCTTCCGCCGCGATGCCATCATCGCCGCTGTACACCGCCAGGCG
>JBATSQ010000031.1:0-9706 GCA_049293375.1 Candidatus Contendibacter sp. | reverse complement strand
CGGGCCGGTGCGGCCGCTTTGGAATGGTTACGCCAACGGTGGCCGAAAGCGCGGCGCATTGTCGTGGTGTGCGGCGGTGGCAACAACGGTGGCGATGGTTACGTGGTGGCGCGGCTGGCCCGTCAGGTGGGTTTCGACGCCCGGGTGCTGGCGGTCGCCGAACCGGGCGCGTTGCGCGGCGATGCCCAAACCGCCTGGCAGGACGCCCAAGCCGTCGAGACCCCGATTTCTCCCTTCCACGCCAGTAGCCTGGATAAGGCCGATCTGATCGTGGATGCGCTGCTGGGCACCGGCTTGGAACGGGAGGTCAGCGGTCTGTGGCAGGAAGCTATTGCGGCGATCAATGCCAGCACCATCGACACGCTGGCGTTGGATGTACCCTCCGGGCTGCACGCCGATACCGGGGTCATTCTCGGCGCGGCGATTCAAGCGGCGGCTACGATCACTTTTGTCGGCCTTAAGCAAGGCTTATTCACTGGACAAGGGCCCGCCTGTTGCGGCGAGGTGCGTTTCGCTGATCTTGGCGTACCACCTGATCTTTATACCACCTTGCATCCAGCTTGCTGGCGTTACGCCGGCGACGATCTAGCAAGCTGGCTACCCCGGCGTTCGCGCAGCACCCATAAAGGCCATTTTGGTCATGTGTTGGTGGTGGGCGGCGACCTGGGCATGGCAGGCGCGGTGCGCATGGCGGCCGAAGCCGCCGGGCGTTGTGGCGCAGGCCTGGTCAGCGTCGCCACACGCGCCGTGCATGCAGGTTTACAAGCCGCGTTTTGTCCGGAGGTGATGTTTCACGGTGTCGAAACCGCTGCCCAACTGGAACCGCTGCTGGATCGCGCAACCCTGGTCGCGGTCGGGCCAGGCTTGGGGCGGGGAGACTGGGGACGCGCGCTGTGGCCCGCCGTGTTGGCCTGCGACAAACCGCTGGTCGTGGACGCCGACGCACTGAATCTGTTGGCGATTGAGCCGGGCTTTCACGAGCGCTGGATCTTGACGCCCCATCCTGGCGAAGCCGCCCGACTCCTGAAGATGATTCCAGCTCAGGTTGAGGCTGACCGTTTCGCCGCCGTTGAGGAATTAGCCTTGCGCTTTGGTGGGGTGGCAGTGCTCAAAGGGGCTGGCTCCCTGATCGCCAGCAAAGCGGACGGCCTGGTGGCCCTGTGCGCAACCGGTAATCCCGGTATGGCCAGCGCTGGCATGGGTGATGTGCTGACCGGGGTCATCGCCGCGCTGGTGGCGCAAGGCTTACCCTTGTTTGCGGCGGCGCGGACTGGCGTGTACCTGCATGGCCAGGCGGGGGATCAAGCGGCGCAGATAGACGGTGAGCGCGGGCTACGGGCGACCGATTTACTGCCTTTTTTGCGGCGTCTGGTCAATCCTGGTTAAGCGATGCTTGATCTCACATTATCTTGCGCCGCCGCCACCGAAGCGTTGGGCGCGCGGCTGGCCCAGGTTGTACAGCCAGGTTGCATCCTGTATCTACAGGGTGAGCTGGGAGCCGGCAAAACGACACTGGCGCGCGGTTTGCTGCACGGTCTTGGCCATCGTGGCGCGGTGAAAAGTCCCACCTATACCTTGATGGAACCGTATCTGCTCAACGCATGGCGGCTTTTTCACTGGGACTTATACCGGCTGAGTGATCCTGAGGAGCTAGAATTTCTCGGTCTGCGCGATCAACTGGACGACGACGCCCTACTGGTGATTGAATGGCCAGAGCACGGCTGGGGCGCATTACCACCAGCAGACCTGGCACTCACCCTGAGCTATGCCGATACCGGCCGCCAGTGCCAACTAGAACCTCTCTCTCCTGTTGGCGTCACCCTGTTGGCAAAGCTGGGGTCTGACCACCCTACCCCTGTCTAAGTCACTCCTGCGCATCGTCGGCATTCAAGAGCAGCGGTAAAATACGTGGGCAAGCAACTTGATATCGCTAAGCTACTGAGCAGCCTACCGTTGTTTCAGCAGTTGCGGGAGAACGAAATCCTGAGTCTGGCGGCGGGAACGCGCGAAGTCCGGCCGCACAAAGGGCGGATTTTGTTCCAGAAGGGGGATCTGCTGGAGGGATTTTATGTGGTCGTTCAGGGCCAGATCAAGCTGGCTTTCCCTTCACCACAAGGTCAGGAAAAAGTAGTCTCCATTGTAGGACGGGGCGGCAGTTTCGGTGAAGCCGTTATGTTCATGGAAAAACCATGCCCGGTCTTTACTCAGGCATTGGAAGATTCTCACCTGCTCTACATCGCTAAACAGGGCATTTTCGCGGCCATTGCTCACGACAGCGCCTTCGCCCGCCGGATGCTGGCCGGGCTGAGTATGCGCTTACATGGTCTGATTCAGGATGTGGAGGACTACTCGCTGCACTCCTCCACACAGCGCGTCATTGGCTTCCTGCTGCATCTGGCGGAAACGGCCGATCCAGCCGCTGTTGCCTTTGATATGCCCGTCAGCAAGCAGGTCATCGCCTCACGGCTGAACCTGACGCCAGAAACCCTGTCACGGATTCTGCATCATTTGACTGAATCCGGGCTGATTGCGGTGCAAGGCCGCCGGATCGCGGTGCGCAATCTGGCGCGGTTGCGCCAGTTTAATGAATGGACATCGCCACCGTGCGCTTGACTGGAGGCAGCCGGGTCAGCGCATAAGGATAAAAACAGGGGGAAGTCCGATGGCTTCCCCCTTGTAGTGATGCGGATGTGCTGAACTTGGCTTTCCAGCCAAATGGTTGGTTAATGCGCCGCCGCGCCCGCCGCGCCAAAACCGGTTTGCGCACGCACGTACTGATCCTCGAACGCTTCTTTCTCCTGAGCCGCTTGCGCGCTGTTGTCCAGGGTCGAGCCGAGCCAGGCAAAGAAGAAGGCAATTGGCATGGAGAAGATCGCCGGTTGCTCGTAGGGGAACAGCGGCTCCTTGTTGCCCAACACGGTTACCCACACCGCCTTCGACAGCACGACGATCAGCACCGCCGATACCAAGCCCGCGATGCTGCCCCAGATCGCGCCGCGTGTGGTCAAGCCTTTCCAATACATGGACAGGATCAGCACCGGGAAATTACACGAGGCGGCGACACCGAAGGCCAAGCCGACCATGAACGCCACATTCTGTTTCTCGAAGGCGATGCCCAGCAACACCGCGATAACACCCAGGAACAGCGAAGACCGCTTGGAGACGCGCACTTCCTCAGCCTCGGTCGCCTGCCCCCGGCGGATCACGTTGGCGTAGATATCGTGCGAGATCGCTGACGCGCCGGCCAGCGCCAGCCCGGCCACCACCGCCAGAATCGTGGCGAAGGCGACCGCCGACAGGAAGCCCAGCATCATATTGCCACCGACCGCGTGCGCCAAGTGCATGGCGGGCATGTTGTTGCCGCCGAGCAGCTTGCCGGCCAAGTCGCCGCCTTCGAAATATTGCGGGTTGGTGCCGATGATGGTGATCGCTGACAGGCCCATGATCGCCACCACAGTGAAGAAGAAACCGACGCACAGGGTGGCGATGAACACGCTCTTGCGCGCTTCCTTGGCGTTGGGCACGGTGAAAAAGCGCATCAGGATGTGCGGCAAGCCGGCGGTGCCGAACATCAGACCCAAGGACAGCGAGACCGCCGTGACCGGATCGGACAGGAACGAGCCCGGTGCCATCAGCGCCATGCCTTTCTTGGAATTGGTAACCGCCTGGCTGGCCAAGTTTTCGAAGCTGAAACCGAAGCGCGAGAACGCCAGCAACATGACCAGGGTGCCACCGCCCAACAGCAGGCAGGCCTTAATGATTTGCACCCAGGTGGTGGCGATCATGCCGCCGAAGGTGACGTAGACCACCATCAACACGCCGACGATGACCACCGCGATCCAGTATTCCAAGCCGAACAGCAACTTGATGAGCTGGCCCGCGCCGACCATTTGCGCGATCAGGTAGAACACCACCACGGTCAAGGAACCGACGGCAGCGACGGTGCGCACCTTGCGTTGATCCAGGCGATACGAGGTAATGTCAGCAAAGGTGAACTTGCCCAGATTGCGCAGCCGCTCGGCCATGATGAACATAATGAACGGCCAACCGACGTAGAAGCAGATGCAATAGATATAGCCGTCGAAACCCTGGAAATAGGTCATGCTAGTCAGGCCCAGCAAGGTCGCCGCTGACATGTAGTCGCCAGCGATGGCTAAGCCATTTTGCGTGCCAGTGATACCGCCGCCAGCGGAGTAATAATCGCTGGCCGTTTTGGTGCGTTTGGCCGCCCAATAGGTGATGCCCAAGGTCATCATCACAAAAATGAAAAACATCACGATAGCGTGGATGTTGAGTGCCTGTTTTTGGGCTTGGCCGACATCCGGGGCGGCCACGGCCAAGCCCATCCAGCCCAGCGCCAGCGCAGCAGCGGCGAATTTTAACCATTGACGGTTCATTCGATGGCCCCCCGGATAATCTCGGAGTTGATGTCATCGAACTCGCTGTTGGCCCGACGCACGTAAAGACCCGTCATCAACCAAAACAACAAAATTAATCCCACGCCGATGGGCCAGGCGATAGTGGCTACACCGCCTTCCCAGATCGGTGTGGCCAACAGCGTCGGATTGAATGCCACGATCATGATAAAGATGAAATAAAGGCCCAGCACCACCGCCGTGAGCGTCCAGGCGAAGCTGCTGCGTTTCGAGACCAGTTCATCGAATTTCGGATTTCTTCGGATCCGCTCGTACACTTCGGATGACATTTGTTTTTTTCCCCTTGGGTTGGAAGTGAACATGGCCTTTGCCCAACTGGGTGGCCAAGCCTTACAACTTTATAAGGTGCTTTTGGGTTTTTCCATGTAGATTCAAGATTTCAGCTATCTCATTGCGGTTTTAGGCCCAATACGCCGTTAGAATGGCTAGCAACAATCCTCCCGTACCTGGGCCTTGCGGCTGCTTTGCCGGGTGGAAGCTCAAAAATAAGCTGTTTCCCATCCATCGGAGTGGTGAGTCCGAGTTCATGAACGCAAATTTTCGGTTTCTGCTGGCATTGTCGGTGTTTGTGCTATTGCTGGTTGGCCTGGAGATCATGGCGAGTGCCGCAATTTTCCATGTACTCGGACTGGATCATCAAAAAAAGCTACTGGATATCCTGGCACCAAATGCCGAGTTGATTCTTGAAATCAGAGTCCTGGTGCTCATCGTGCTCGGTGTTGCCTTCACCGTGGCCTATCAGGTCTATGTCAAAGGGCCACTTCAAATCGCCGAGGGGATTCGCATCACCCTCAACGCTAATTCCAGCCATCGCTTGGAGCCTGTCGGCCCAGCCGAATTAAGGCGGCTTAGGCAAGCAGTCAACGAGCTGGCGGAGCACGGCGAACGGCTGGCGTGCGAGTTGGAAGCCAAGGTCGCGCACGCCAAAGCCTCGGTCGAGGAGGAGAAAAACCGGTTGGCGGCGCTGATGTCCGAATTAACCGAGGGCGTGCTGGTCTGCAACACCGATGGCCGCATCCTGTTGTACAACGAGCGGGCGCGGCAGGTACTTGGCGCATCGACCAGCCCTCAGGGGGGAGGTTCCGCCGTGCTGGTCGGCCTGGGACGCTCCATCTTCACCCTCATGGATCGCAGTCTGCTGGCTTACGCCCTGGAGCATGTCCAAACCCGGCTCGCACAACAGGCAGCGGAGCCGAATATGCAGTTCACCATCACCACCCGCGCCGGCCAGCTCGTGCGGGTGCGCATGGCCCCGGTGCTCACGACCAGACCCGCATCCGGCAACCCCTCAACGCGGACTGAGCCTCCTGAGGCGACGCGACCGGCTATCGGCGGCTTTGTCATGACCCTGGAAAATGTGACCCGCAATTTTGAAATCGACGCCACCCGCGACATGCTGCTGCAAACTTTCACCGAGGGCAGCCGCGCACCGTTGGCCAATATTCGGGCGGCGGTGGAGATGCTGGCGCACTATCCCGATTGCGAGCCCAGCTATCGCACCCGTTTCCTTCAGGTCATTGAGGAGGAAACTCGCAGCCTCAGTCAGCAATTGGATCAAACCACCGCCGAGTACGCCGATTTACTCAAAACCCGCTGGCCGCTTGAAGAAATCCTGGGTGTCGATCTCATCGCCGCCGCCCAACGGCGCATCGAGCACCGGCTGCAACTGACCACCCATACCGAAACCCTGGATGACACGCTCTGGCTGCGTGCCGACAGTTACACCTTTGTGCAGGCGCTCTGCTATCTGGCTAGTCGATTGCGGGATGAATACGGTGTGCGCGAGCTGCGCTTCAATCTGGCGCGCCAGGCGCGCATTGTGGAATTGGACCTGATCTGGACGGAACCGCCCCTGTCGCAACGCCTGCTCTACGAGTGGGAGCGGGAGCCGCTCCGCACTGGCGGCGAAGATAGCCCATTGAATCTGCACGACATCACCGACCGGCACGCCGCCGAGATTGTTTACATCGCCGAGCCAGCCCGTCAGCGCGTACTTTTTCGGCTCTTGCTCCCCATGATAAACCCGGTGATGCGCCCACGCGGCGCTCCCATTCGCTACGGCGACAGCCGCCCCGAATTTTACGACTTCGACTTATTTCACCAGGCTGGGCAGACGCCCAAGCTGGATCAACTGCCGCTGGCGGAACTGGCTTACACGGTCTTTGACACAGAAACCACCGGCTTGGAACCGCTGGCGGGAGACGAGATCATTTCCATCGGCGCGGTGCGCATCGTGAATAGCCGCCTGCTGTGGAATGAGACCTTTGAACAACTGGTCGACCCCCAGCGACCCATCACCACGCTGTCGCAGACCATTCATGGTATTTCTCACGAGATGCTGCGCGGCCAACCCATCATCGCCGAGGTGCTGCCCGAATTTCACGCCTACTGTGATGAAACTGTGCTGGTGGCGCACAACGCCGCCTTCGACATGCGCTTTTTACAATTAAAGGAACAACAAACCGGCGTTTGTTTCACCCAACCGGTGTTGGATACCTTGCTCTTATCGGAAGTCCTGCACCCGCACCAGGAGTCGCACGCGCTGGAAGCGATTGCCGAACGGCTGGGCGTTGCTATCGTCGCTCGTCACAATGCCCTGGGAGATGCCCTGGTGACGGCGGAAGTGTTTCTGCGCATGATCCCGTTGCTCAACGCTCAAGGCATTCACACCTTGCGCGACGCCCGCGAAGCGGCCGAAAAAATCTACGCCAAGGTAAAATACTGAGCACAAGTCACCATGTCCAACCACTCTACACCCCAACCGCTCCAGCAACAGGTTGCGCTGGTGACCGGCGGTGGCCGGGGCATCGGTGCCGCCACCGCCGAGGCGCTGGCGCGCAAAGGCGCGCAGGTGATCGTTGCCAGCCGCACTCCAAGCGAACTCGCCAGGACTGTGGCCCACCTGCAAGCCGCAGGACTCAGTGCCGCCGCCCTGCCCTTAGATGTCGCGGACGATGACGCAGTCGAAGCCGCCTTTGCGCGCATCGCCGCAGACTACGGTCGGCTGGACATTCTGGTCAACAATGCGGCCATCCTGCTAAGCGGGCCATTCGCCGAGATGGCGCTGACCGACTGGGACCGCTTGCTGGCGGTCAACTTGCGCGGAGCCGTGCTGTGCGCGCGGCAGGCGTTTCGACTGATGCGGGAACGGGGCGGGGCCATCGTCAATGTGGCTTCGCTGGGCGGCGTAGCGGGTACGGAAAAATTTCCCGGCTATGCCGCCTATACCGTCAGCAAATTCGCGTTAACAGGCTTGACCGAAGCGCTGGCCGCCGAGGGTAAAGCACACCGGATCCGGGTTAACGCGGTAGCGCCGGGCGCGGTGGATACCGCGATGTTGCGCCAGGCCGCACCCCATCTGCGTACCCACACCAGCCCCGCCGAGGTTGCCAGGGTCATTGCCTTCCTGGGCGATGCCACCGCATCCGGCTGCATGACCGGTGCCACCCTGGTCATCAACAGTAATCTGTGACACCCGCACCAGGCGCGGCGAGTTTAGGAAGCCTCGCCAGCTTTGAGCGCGGCTTCCGCCGCGCGGCGGCGCAGCAGCCAACGCGCAATGTAGATGCCTACTTCAAACAAGGCCCACATCGGCACTGCTAGCAGCGTTTGCGAAATGACATCTGGCATCAGCAGCATGCCGATCACGAACGCGCCAACGATGATATAGGGTCGCTTGGCCGCCATGGCGTCGGGCGAGAGAATGCCCATCACCGCCAAGATGATCGTGGCAACTGGCACCTCAAACGCCACCCCGAAGGCAAAGAAGATCATCATGACGAAATCGAGGTAGCGGTTGATGTCGGTCATCACCGCCACGCCTTCCGGCGCGGTGGCGGTGATAAAGGCGAAAAAGATCGGCATGATGACAAAATAGGCGAATGCCATGCCGCAATAAAACAGGAGGGTGCTGGAAAATAGCACCGGCAACACCAGCCGCTTCTCGCGTTGATACAGTCCGGGCGCTACAAAAGCCCAGACCTGATAAAGCGTCCACGGCACTGTAATAAAGATCGCCAGAATCAGGGTGAACTTCAGTGGGGTCAAAAACGGCGACAGCACATCAATGGCAATCATGCTGCTTTGCGCTGGCATGTGGCGGGTCAAAGGACCGGCCAGCGCGGTATAAATGGGATTGGAAAAGGGTGACAATCCAATAAAAACTACCAAGACCCCCACCACGATGCGCAACAACCGGCTGCGCAGCTCAATCAGATGGCTCACCAGCGGCTGTTGCGGATCAGGGTCGCTCACACGTTTCGATCCGATGGCGGCGGGGGTGAAAATTGCGGTAGTGGCGCAGGGGCAACGGGCGGCGGACTCACCGGTGCCGGACTCGCCCCGCTCCATCCCACCGCAGGCGCTGTGGGAGTGGCAGCGGTCGATACGCTGCCTGTAGTGGGTGCGGCGGCGGCATCCGATAGGGGCGACGCAGCGGTTGACGAGTCCGTCCACCCACTTGGCACTCGTCCGGGATCATCAAACTCCGCCTCAATCTCCGCGCGCAGCGATTTCATCCGGTCGCTCAAATCGTTCACTTCGCCGAGATTAACTTGCTGGCGCAAGGTCTGCCGAATATCTTCCAGTTGCAGTTCCCGGTCCACCTCGGCCTTGACCTGGGCGATCATCCGTCGCCCCTTCCCCAGCCATAAGCCGACAGTGCGCGCCAAGCCAGGCAACCGCTCCGGGCCAACCACGAGCAAGGCGACCACAGCGATCACCACCAATTCGCCGAAGCCGATTTCAAACATGGTCAGAACGTCCTGCCCTTACACCTTTTCACGGGGTCTGGCGAGCGGCTCCTGCACACTGACCACACGGTCATCCACAGCGTCTGGCGCAGCGATTTGTTCGATCCTCTGGGGATTTTCCTCCACTATTTCCGGTTTAGCCCCTTCTTTCATGGAGTCCCGAAAGCCGCGAATAGCCGTGCCCAGATCGGAACCCAAGTTGCGTAGCCGGTTGCCGCCGAACAACACCAGCACGATGACCAGAACGATCAATAATTCCCAGATACTGAAATGCATGATGATTTTGCCTCGTGTGACGGGAAGCCAGGTTCCAGGAACTCAGTCCATGGGACGGGCGGCTTTTTCCGCCAGACCCGAAGTGCCGAAGCGGCGATGCAGCTCGTCCAACACCGCGTCCGGGCCAAGCCCCTGATGCGCCAGCAAGACCAAGGTATGAAACCATAAATCGGCGATTTCATATACCAGGTTTCGTGGATCGTCGTTCTTGGCGGCCAGCAGGGTTTCCGCTGCTTCTTCGCC
>JBATSQ010000030.1:0-14113 GCA_049293375.1 Candidatus Contendibacter sp. | reverse complement strand
GCCGCCAGCAACTTCATATGCTCGGCGAGCGATTGCTGGCCCAGCGTGAGATAGGAGGTGTATTTGGTATAGCCCAGCAGCGCGGACTCTTTATGGGAAATCTCTTTTTCCAAGGTGGAAACCGCAGCATAAGCAGTATCCAGCCGTCCTTGCATCACGGAATACATCACCCCAGTCGCGACAGCGCCGCCGGCCAGAAAAAGAAACAGATAAAAACGCATAGCAATTCGTTCCGCGCCGATGGCTGGAAGACTGGAAAGACTTTAGGTAACCCGAAACAGGACGGCATCGCCCTGCTGTGCGGCCCGTTGCCGGAAAGCGACGTCCAATAAAACCCATCAACTTTCAGGAGGAGATTTGGGCGCTTCCTCAAGTTGCAGGGTCAATTGCAATAGATGAATCCGTCGGTTATCAGCGCGCAATACTCGAAAGCGGAACTGGCCCAGATCGACGATTTCGCCATCTTTAGGTAGTCGGCCCAACTCCATCATCACCAGCCCACCGACGGTATCGGCACGTTCATCACTGAGGTTAGCGTTAAAGTAGCGGTTGAAATCCTCAACGGGCGTGAGCGCCTGAATCAGAAACGCATGACCTTGCGGTCGAATCAAGATACTGTCGAGTTCTTCGATATCATGTTCATCGTCAATCTCGCCGACGATTTCTTCCAGGACGTCTTCGATGGTAATCAGGCCGGCCACGCCACCGTACTCATCGACGACAATCGCCATGTGGAGGCGATTGCTGCGAAACTCATTGAGCAGCATGTTCAGGCGCTTGCTTTCAGGAATAAATTTAACGGGACGTAGCAGCTCACGCACAGCAAACGTCTCACGGCAGTCAAAGGCGTGCGCCAGCAAATCCTTGACGATGAGAATGCCGATGACGTTGTCCTTACTCTGGTCAATTACTGGCAAGCGGGAATGACCGGACTCGACGATTTCGGCAATGAGGCGCTCCAAGCCCCAGTCCTGCTCCAGGACCACCATTTGGGCGCGGGGGATCATCACATCGCGCACCTGGGTCTCCGAGACCCGCATGACGCCTTCCATCATCCGCAGCGCTTGGGGATCCAAAAGCGCCCGTTGCTGGGCGTCGCGCAGTAATTCAAGCAAACCCTCCCGATCCCTGGGTTCGCCCGTGAGCGCGAGGCTTAAACGCTCCAGCCAAGAGGGTTTATGGCCGGATTCGGAGTGCTCATCGTTCATGGTCAGTCAGGTAAATCTTGATAGGGGTCGGGATAGCCAAGCCCGGCCAGAATGCGGGTTTCTAGAGCCTCCATGGCGGCGGCTTGCTCCTCGTCATGCGCATAGCCCAACAGGTGCAGAACCCCATGCGTAACCAGATGCGCCCAGTGGGCCGGCGCTGGTTTGCCTTGCACCACCGCTTCACGCAACACCACCGGCGCGCAAAGCACAATATCGCCTAACAAGGCGCTGGCCACAGCCGACGGTGCGCTGAATGGGAAGGATAAGACGTTGGTGGAGCCCTGCTTGTGGCGATAGCTGGCGTTAAGCGCTGCGCTTTCGGCTTCATCGACCACGCGGATAGTCAGCTCAGCCTCTTGGCGGTACTTCGCGCCGGCCAGCGCTGCTGCGGCCCAACGGTGGAAGCTGGCCTCGTTAGGCAGATCCGGCAGGTTTAGGGCGATTTGCAAATCGAGTTCCAGGCTCATGTGGGGTGATCCTGTTCAAAGCGGGCATACGCAGTGACAATGCGCTGCACCAGCGGATGGCGCACCACATCGCGTGCGTTGAAAAACGTCATGCTGATTCCCTCGACTTCCTTGAGCACCTGCAAGACTTGCCGCAGACCGGACTGGATATTACGCGGTAAATCCACCTGGGTCACATCGCCGGTCACGACCGCCGTCGAGCCGAAGCCAATCCGGGTTAGGAACATCTTCATTTGTTCCACAGTGGTATTTTGCGCCTCATCCAGAATGATAAAGGAATCGTTTAAGGTACGACCGCGCATGAAAGCCAGCGGCGCGACTTCGATGATATTGCGCTCAATCAGCTTGGCGACCCGCTCAAAGCCCAGCATCTCATACAAAGCGTCGTACAGCGGGCGCAGATAAGGATCGATTTTCTGGGTCATATCACCGGGCAGGAAACCGAGCCGCTCCCCGGCCTCCACCGCCGGTCGTACCAGCACCAGTCGGCGGGTGGCGTTGCTTTCCAGCGCATCGACGGCACACGCCACCGCTAAGTACGTCTTGCCGGTGCCTGCGGGGCCAACCCCGAAATTGAGATCATGGTGCTGAATGTTCCACAGATAATGCTGCTGGTTGGGGCCGCGCCCGCGAATCAGGCCGCGCCGAGTGCGGATGGTGACTTCATCCGTATCCGGCTCGATTTCCGGGAGCGCATCGGCACCGGCTTCCTGCAAAAACAGATGGACCTGCGCTGGAGTGAGCGTCTCCGTGGCGGTGGCGCGATACAGCGCCTCCAGCACTGCCACCGCTACCGCCACCGCATGTGTCTCGCCGATCACCCGAAACTGGTGGCCGCGATTGTTGATTTCCACGCTCAGTCGCCGTTCGATCTGGCGCAGATGCTCATCCAGATGGCCGCACAGCAGCGCCAGCCGGGCGTTATCGGCCGGTTCTAGCAGGAGATCCTGAAAATGCGGGGTAGCGTTTGGGTTCAAGGCGGGAACAGCGCGGCGCGCGATACTCATGCGGCGGCGCGCGCGGGATGAGTGGCAAGACGGCCGCGCAGGGAATTGGGCAACGCCTCGGTAATGACAACCTCGGCGAAGCCACCGATTAGGCTCGCAGGCCCATCGAAATTGACCACCCGATTATTTTCCGTGCGGCCCGCCAGTTGCCGACTGTCCTTGCGCGAAGGCTTATGCACCAGCACCCGCTGCACAGCGCCGATCATTTGCCGACTAATGGTGCACGCCTGGGCTTCGATGCGGGCTTGCAACCGAGCCAAGCGCTCCTTTTTCACCGCCAACGGGGTAGGGTCGGGCAAAGCAGCCGCCGGAGTGCCGGGGCGGGCGCTGTAGAGGAAGCTGAAACTGTGATCGAAGCCAATCTCCTCGATCAGTGCCATCGTGGCCGCAAAATCCTGCGCAGTTTCGCCGGGAAAGCCGACGATAAAATCCGAGGACAGGCTGATTGCAGGCCGCACGGCGCGCAATTTGCGGATTTTGGCTTTGTATTCGATAGCAGTATGGCCGCGCTTCATCAGGGACAAAATGCGGTCGGAGCCGCTTTGCACCGGCAAGTGCAGATGGCTGACCAGTTGCGGCGTGCGGGCGTACACCTCAATCAGCCGGTCAGAGAATTCCACCGGATGCGAGGTGGTGTAGCGGATGCGCCCGATGCCGGGTACAGCCGCGACGTGTTCGATGAGTAAGGCAAGATCGGCGGTATCACCGTCGGACAGGGGACCGCGATAGGCGTTGACGTTCTGCCCCAGCAGGTTGATTTCGCGCACGCCTTGCCGGGCCAGCGTTTCGACTTCGGCCAGTACGTCCTCCAGCGGGCGGCTGACTTCCTCGCCGCGCGTGTAAGGCACCACGCAGAAAGTGCAGTATTTGCTGCATCCTTCCATGATGGAGACGAACGCGGTCGGCCCTTCAGCGCGGGGTTGCGGCAGTCGGTCGAATTTTTCGATTTCCGGAAAGGAGACATCGACCACGGGCCGCCGATCCGCCCACACCGCCGCCAGCATCTCCGGCAGCCGGTGCAGGGTTTGCGGACCGAACACCAGATCGACCTGGGGGGCGCGCTCCCGCAGCAGCTCGCCTTCCTGGCTGGCGACGCAGCCGCCGACGCCGATAACGATGTGTGGCCGTTGAGCTTTCAGCAGTTTCCAGACACCCAGTTGTGAAAAGACCTTTTCCTGGGCTTTTGCACGGATCGAGCAGGTGTTGAGCAATAGCACGTCAGCCTGGATCGGGTCATCGGTGCGCTCCAGACCGTGCGCCGCCAGCGCGTCCGCCATCCGGGCGGAGTCGTATTCGTTCATCTGGCAGCCGTGGGTTTTGATGTACAGTTTGCGGATCATACGCCATTCTTGAACAATAACAGGGTGAAAACTATAGCATTGCTGGCGGGGGGGCGCTAGGCGTTGAGTTGTGTCGTCTGGCTCGTCGGCTCCTACGCCCCAGTGTGGGAGCCAGCGCTACATGGGAGCCAGTCCATGCCCCAGCGTGGGAGCCGATGCGCATTGTGTGCATCGGGCTGGAACGGCTGGTATGGTGGACGCTCTTCTTTTGCCCTTTTTCAAGAGTGACGCATGATCGAATTTTTCAGCGAATACGGCATGTTTCTGGCCAAGGCGGTTACGCTAGTCGTCGCGGTCTTAGTCGTGGTGGGCGGCATCGTTATGCTGGTGCGGCGTGGTGACGGCTTGGCGGAAAGTCGCGGACGCTTGGAAGTCCGTCATCTCAACGAGACTTACGAAAAAATGGCCGAGACCCTTAAAACCGCCACCCTGTCGAAAAAAGCCCTCAAACATTATCACAAGGAGCAAAAGGCCCGCGAAAAACAGCGCGCAAAGACCGAGCGCCGCCGGGTGTTCGCGCTGAAATTCCACGGCGACCTGCGCGCCACCGCCGTATCGTCGTTGGGCGAAGAAGTCACGGCGCTGTTGACCATCGCGCAGCCGGAAGACGAAGTGGTGTTACGGCTGGAAAGCACTGGGGGATTGGTACACGCCTACGGGCTGGCGGCGGCGCAACTGCTGCGAATTCGGGACCGCTCGATCAAGCTGACCGTGGCGGTGGACAAGGTAGCCGCCAGCGGCGGTTATATGATGGCCTGTGTCGCCAACCAGATTATCGCTGCGCCTTTCGCCATCGTCGGTTCCATCGGCGTGGTGGCCCAGTTGCCCAATTTCAACCGGCTTCTGAAAAGGCATGATGTCGATTTTGAGCAATTCACCGCCGGGGAATTTAAGCGCACCGTGACCTTGTTCGGCGAAAATAGCGAACCGGGACGGCGCAAGTTTCAGGAGGAAATCGAAGACACCCACGCCCTGTTCAAGGACTTCGTCAAAACCCACCGGCCCCGCATCGATCTGGACCAGGTGGCGACCGGCGAACATTGGTACGGTGCGCGGGCGCTGGCAAGCGGGCTAGTCGATGAATTGCGCACCAGCGACGATTATCTGCTAACCGCCAGCACCGAAGCCGATGTCTACGAAGTGAACTACACCGGTAAAAAGCCGTGGCTGGCGCGCTGGCTGGCTCAGGTCAGCACGGCGCCGGGACACAGCTAAACGTAAACGGGAACTCCTTGCCCGCGCGCGGGCAAGGACGTTTTGGCGCGGCGCTCAAAACGGAATATCGTCGTCAAATCCCTGATCCGGGCCGGGCTGCGGTGCGCGGGTTGGTGCTGGCTCCAGGCTCTGCGCTGGCCTGGCAGGGGGCGACGCATCCGGCTCCGCGCCCTCTCCTGGAAAGGGCGCACTGCCGCCGGACCCGCTGCGGCCACCTAGCATCTTCATTTCATTCGCCACGATTTCCGTTGTGTAGCGATCCTGGCCGGTGGTTTTGTCCTGCCATTTGCGGGTCTGCAAGCGGCCCTCCACAAACACCGAAGAACCTTTGCGCAAATACTGGCCGACAATCTCCGCCAACGGACTGTAAAATACCACGTTATGCCACTCCGCCCGCTCCTGCTTCTCGCCGGTGTTACGGTCTTTCCAGACTTCATTAGTGGCGACGGTCACATTGGCGACCGCCTTGCCGCTGGGCATGTAACGCACCTCAGGGTCCTTACCCAGATTACCGATCAAAATCACTTTGTTAACGCTCGCCATGACATGTGCTCGTAAAGGTTAGAAGTCCACAAATAAAAATTCGCTAAATCTGAAAGGATACGCATCCACGGTTTCCAACGCCATGGTGAACTGATGTGGCGCGCGCCAGGCGGCGCGAACCTCCGGTTCAGGCCCAGACCGCCGGATTCCCGCGCCGCCTTCGCGGCGCTTGCGTTGCCAATACCCTGCAAATAGGCAGTGACCTATGCGCGCCACGCGCTAAATGAACCATGGCCTTTAACCCGCCTAACATCTTTCTGATCGGCCCGATGGGTGCCGGCAAAACTACCGTTGGCCGCCGCCTGGCCCTGGCCCTGCGCCAGCAATTCCTGGATAGCGACCATGAAATCATTCAACGCTCCGGTGTCAGCATTCCGCTGATCTTTGAAATCGAAGGCGAAGTAGGGTTCCGCGCCCGCGAAAAAGCGATTATCGCCGAGCTGACAGCACGGACGGGCTTGGTGCTGGCCACGGGTGGCGGTGTGGTGCTGGACCCGGACAATCGGCGCTATCTGGCGGCGCGAGGCTTTGTGGTGTATCTGTATGCTTCCGTGGACGAACAACTGCGCCGCACCCATGGCGACAGCAATCGGCCTTTGCTACAAACCGCCGACCCGCGCACCCGGTTGACCCAGCTCTTCAGTTTGCGCGATCCGCTCTACCGCGCCGTCACCGACTATGTGGTGGAAACTGACGGCTGCTCTCTGGCACAGGTCACGCGCACCATTCTCAATCGTCCAGAGCTACAACCGCTCTGAGTCCCCACCGGAAGTGCTCCGCCCTATGAAAACGCTCCATGTCGAACTTGGTGATCGCCGCTATCCCATTTACATCGGCCCTGGCCTGCTGGGACGCGCTGAGCTGTTGCAGCCGCATCTGGTCAATCGGCAGGTGCTGGTGGTGAGCAACGACACCGTTGCGCCGCTTTATCTGGAGCGCGCGTGCGCTGCCCTGACCGGTCTGCGCTGTGCAACGGTGATCCTGCCTGATGGCGAGCAGTATAAAACCCTGGAGACGCTGAACACGGTGTTCACCGCCTTGCTCACGCAGCGCTTCGACCGGCAGTGTACCATTATCGCGCTGGGAGGCGGGGTGATCGGCGATATGGCCGGGTTCGCCGCCGCTTGCTATCAGCGCGGTGTAGCATTTTTGCAGATACCCACCACGCTGTTAGCCCAGGTGGATTCCTCGGTTGGCGGCAAGACGGCGGTCAATCATCCACTCGGCAAAAACATGATCGGTGCGTTTTATCAACCGCTGTGCGTAGTGGCCGATACCGATACTTTGGCAACCCTGCCGGATCGCGAACTCAGTGCCGGCCTGGCCGAGGTTATCAAATACGGCTTGATCCGCGACCGGCCGTTCCTGGATTGGCTAGAGACCCATTTGGAGGCGTTGCTGGCGCGCGACCCCGCCGCCCTGAGCGAGGCCATTGAGCGCGCTTGCCGCAACAAAGCTGCTGTGGTCGCCGCTGACGAGCGGGAAACCGGCGAGCGCGCCTTGCTCAATCTGGGCCACACTTTTGGCCATGCCATCGAAACCGGTATGGGTTACGGCGCGTGGCTGCATGGCGAGGCTGTGGCGGTGGGCATGATTCTGGCTGCTGATCTGTCGGCGCGGCTGGGCTGGTTGCGCCGGGAACAAGTGGAGCGGGTGCGCACGTTGCTCGCCCGCGCCCGCTTGCCGCTGACGCCCCCCGCCGCGCTGTCGCCTGATGATTTCCTGCGTCTGATGGCCGTGGACAAAAAAGCGCAGGATGGGCGGTTGCGGCTGATTCTGCTGCGCGCGCTGGGCCAGGGCGTTATCGCGCACGACGTGGATGCACAGAGCCTGCGCACGACGCTGGCGTTGCGCCGCTAGTCGGCAGCAAATCGGCGCGGGCCACCGGATAATCGATCCCGGCCCGT
The DNA here is from genome assembly GCA_049293375.1 of Candidatus Contendibacter sp. Lineage (GTDB taxonomy): Bacteria > Pseudomonadota > Gammaproteobacteria > Competibacterales > Competibacteraceae > Contendibacter. Next base: position 6,426 of record JBATSQ010000030.1, on the reverse strand, counting down.
TCCAGATTGGCGAAGGTGGTCGGCTGATGCGCAGGGTCCAGCTCCAAGCCCAATTGCAAGCCGATTTGCGACAGCGAGAACAAGCCGCGCACCGCAGGCTTGCCGGTTTCAGGATCCGCGTCCACCACCAGCGCATGTTGCCGGTCAACCTGCCGCAGAGTGGCCAGGATGTGGCCCACCCGCGCCTGGGCCACATCTTCCATCCATAGCACCTCCAGCTTGGGTTGCAGGGTCATAATGTCGGCAACCAGCAGATCTTCCCAGGCCCCCCCCGCCTTGGCCAGAATACGATTGGGCTTTTCGCCTTCAAGATCGCGGCTGGTGATGAGACCGATGATCTGGCGATCCGGGTTTTGCACCAGCAGCAGCCGCACCCCGCGCTTGATCATCAACTCCAACGCCTTGCTCAAGGGGGCCGTGAGTTCGGTGGTATAAGCCGTGACCTGGCTCAGATCGGTCATGGCTGCCAGGGCCGGATCGGCGACGGTCACGCGCTCGGGCAGCGCCTGCCGGGGGCGAAAATAGCGCGCGCCGCTGTCTAGACGATGCAAGCTAAGTGGTTGGAAATCCTGAGTCATCGAGAGTACTCCTGAGCAAACGGATGGGAGGCCCCAAGACCCACGCCGACGCGCTCAACGCCGACGCGGGGATCGGGCCAGGACGGCGTCCGTCCATTCCAGAATCGCCCGCACCCGTGGAGTCAACAAATTCCAAGCCTCCGCACGGTCAACCCAGCGGTATTCGCTGTGTTCCGGGCGGCCCAGTTCCGGGTTGGGGGGCAAATGGATAGCGGTGGTGGGCGTCTCGGCGATGTAATAGCGCGCCACCTTGCGGCCCTGGTTGTAGGGATGGGTTTCCCGGTATACATCGCCCCAGTGGAAGCGCAGGTTGGTGAGCGTGGTTTCCTCTTCAACCTCCCGCACCGCCGCTTCCAAAGGCGTTTCTGCCGCTTCTACCATGCCCTTGGGAAAATCCCAGTAGTTAAAGGCCCTTAACAAGAGGTATTCATAGTGAACGCGATTCCAATACACCACCACCACGCCGGAGGAGAGAATCCGGGGACTGGCCGGGCGCGGCGCAGGCGTGTGTTTCACGCACTCGTCCTCACAACCCAGCGTGTGCATGGGCCGACGCGCTCAAGGTGTGGACGGCGTGCACCAGCGTGGCCACAGCGTCCGGCTCGACCCCAGGCTGGATGCCGTGACCAAGATTAAAGATATGCCCAGGACCAGGGCCAAAATCGGCTAGCACCCGCGCCGCTTCCTGGCGAATGCGCTGTGGAGCGGCGTACAGCGCGGCGGGCTCCAAATTGCCCTGCAAGGCCACCTGATGGCCCACCCGTCGGCGCGCAGCGTCCAAGTTCACTGTCCAATCCACGCCCACCGCGTCGCAGCCGGTCGCGGCGATGTCCTCCAGCCACGCGCCGCCGCCCTTGGTGAATAGAATCACCGGCACGGGCCGTGCTTCGGCCACGCGACTCAAATCAGCGATGATCTGGCTCATGTAGCGCAGGGAATAGTCCCGATAGGCGTGTGGAGTGAGAACGCCGCCCCAGGTGTCAAACAGCATCACGGCTTGCGCGCCCGCTGCAATCTGGGCGTTCAGATAGGCAGTAATGGCCTGGGTGTTGCGCTCTAGCAAGCGATGCAGCGTGGCGGAATCGTTATACAGCAGGGTTTTGATCCAGACGAAATCTTTGCTGGCACCGCCCTCGACCATGTAGGTCGCCAGGGTCCAGGGACTGCCCGCGAAGCCAATCAGCGGCACCTGTCCGTTCAACTCCCGCCGGATCAGCCGCACCGCATCCATAACGTAGCGCAGCTCGGTTTCCGGATCGGGAACCGCCAGCCGGGCGATGTCCGCCGCCGAACGCACGGGTCGGGCGAAGTGCGGCCCCTCGCCTTCGTGAAAGGATAGCCCCAGGCCCATGGCGTCGGGAATGGTCAAAATATCGGAAAACAGAATCGCTGCGTCCAATGGAAACCGCGCCAATGGTTGCAAAGTCACTTCGCAGGCCAATTCCGGGGTTTGGCATAACGCCATGAAATGACCGGCGCGGGCGCGTGTGGCGCGGTATTCCGGCAGATAACGCCCGGCCTGGCGCATCAGCCAGATGGGGGTGCGATCCACGGGCTGGCGCAGCAGGGCGCGCAACAGGCGATCATTGCGGAGAGGAGCGATCATGGGGGCCAGTGTGCCAAGGTTCCCGTCAGGCGTCTACGGATCAGCGCCGATTGGTCGCTCCAGCCGCATCAGGCACAACAGATGCATAACAGGCGATCACACCTCGATTGCGCTATGCTGATCTAGAGCTGTGCAGTTCCTTTGACTTCTACTCACTGGTTTTTACTGCACTGATTGGCGACCTTGACTTTGAATCCTCTTATGACCCATGCGGATTTGCAACAGACAGCCGACCCCTGCGGCCCCATTTACTATGTCGGTGTTGGTGCCTCAGCCGGCGGCTTGGAAGCGCTGGAAGCGTTCTTTACCCCGATGCCCGCTGATAGCGGCATGGCCTTTATCGTCATCCAGCATCTCTCGCCCGATTACAAGAGCATGATGGTGGAGTTGCTCTCCAAGCGCACCGCCATGCCGGTGCGCCGCGCTGAAGAGGGCATGTTGGTCGAAGCCAACTCGGTTTATTTGATCCCTCCCAAGAAAAATCTCTCTATTTTTCACGGCAAGCTGTTGTTGAGCGAATCGGATCACTCGCGCGGCATCAACCTGCCGATTGATGTGTTCCTGCGCTCACTGGCCGACGATCAAGCCGACAAGGCCATTGGCATTATTCTCTCTGGCACCGGCAGTGACGGCGTGCGCGGCATCCGCGCCATTAAGGAAGCCGGTGGCATGGTCATGGCGCAGAGCGAAGAATCCGCCCGTTTCGACGGGATGCCACGCGCGGCCATTTCCACCGGCCTGGCCGATTTCATCCTGCCTCCCGATGAAATGCCAGCCAAGCTGCTGTCGTTTATCCGGCATCCCTACGCACCCAAAACCGACCGCCCACAGACACTGCTGTCCGATGAGGATGGCTTGACCCGTATTTTCGCCTTGTTGCGTGAACGCACCCGGGTGGATTTCACCTTTTACAAACCCAGCACCGTCGTCCGGCGTATTGAACGGCGCATGACCGTCAACCAGATTCACGATCTGCGCGATTACGTCAAGTTCATGGAGAGCTATTCCGACGAGGTGATGGCGCTGTACCGGGAATTGCTGATCGGCGTGACCAGTTTCTTCCGGGATCGCGAGGTGTTTGACGAGCTGGAGGCGCAGTACCTGCCCCGGTTGTTCGAGCGCGTGGAAAGCCGCGAAGTGCGGTTTTGGGTCGCGGGCTGCTCCACTGGCGAGGAAGCTTATTCGTTGGCCATGCTCAGCCGCGACGTGCTGGAAGGGATGGGCAAACGCCTGGACGTGAAGATATTCGCCACCGATCTGGACCGCGACGCCATTTTGCGCGCCAGCAGCGGCATTTACCCCGAAAGCATCGCCGCCGACCTTTCGCAGAAATTTCTGGCGCGCTACTTTCATCGCCGCGACGATCATTATCAGATTGACCGCTCGATTCGCGAGATGGTGGTGTTCGCCCAGCATAATCTCATCAAGGACCCGCCTTTTACCAATATCGAACTGGTCAGTTGCCGCAATCTATTGATTTATCTTCAACCGGTGTTGCAGCGTAAGGCCCTGGAATTGATGAATTTCTCCCTCAACCCCCAGGGAATCTTGCTGCTGGGCAGTAGCGAAACCACCGGGGAAGTAGCGGATTTATTTGAAACGCTGCACCAGAAATTCAAGCTCTATGCCTCCAAGGGTAAACGTCGCCCATCCAGTGGTGGGCCGGAGTTTTCCATGACGCCGGAAGTGCGGCCATGGCAGAGCCGTACCCGCGCTATGGGCGGGCAATGGCTACGCGGTCATGAAGAAGAGCGGATGCTGGACCGCTTTCTACAATCGCTGGCCAACGACTACGTGCCCCTGGCAGTGGTGGTGAACAATCAAATGGAGGTGCTGCATATTCTGGGTGATCCAGAAGGCTACTTACGCCTTCCTTCCGGTAAGGTGCTGAACGACATCACCAAAATCGCCGCAAAAGACCTGGCCATTCCCATCGCCACGGGCTTGCAAAAAGTGTTCAAAACCGGCGAGGAACTGAAATACACCAGCATTCGCTTGCAATCGCGTGGCGAAACCAAATTCGTCCAGATCCGCATCCGGCTGTTGCCGGGCAAGCGCGGCCAGGAGCCACTGGCCGCATTCTTTATCGAGGAGACCGCGCCTCAGTTCAAGGCGGGATCCGCCGCGCTGAACGGACAAGTGTTCGATGTCACCCAGGAAGCCGAACAGCGCATCCATGATCTGGAGCAGGAGCTGCAATTTTCCCGAGAAAACCTGCAAGCCACTATCGAAGAGCTGGAAACCTCCAATGAAGAGTTGCAGGCCACCAACGAAGAACTGCTGGCCAGCAACGAAGAACTGCAAAGCACCAACGAGGAACTGCAATCAGTCAACGAAGAATTGCATACCGTCAACGCCGAGCATCAGAGCAAGATTCTGGAATTGACGGAGCTGAACAACGATCTGGACAACTTGATGGCGAGCACCCAGATCGGCACGTTGTTCCTGGATGAAAATCTAGCAGTGCGCCGCTTCACCCCGGAAATCCGTCGGCTTCTCAAAATCCTGGATAGTGATATTGGTCGCCCGGTCAACCATTTGGTGCATATGCTGGCGCATGTCGATCTGTTCGCGCTCATTCACGAGGTCGCCCGCGTGGGTAAAGTCCAGGAGCAGGAAATCCGCACTCAGGATGGCTCGTGGTTTCTCATGCGCATTCTGCCTTATTACGTGAGCGCGGCCACCATATCCGGAGTCGTGCTGACCTTTATCGACATCGGCCTGTTCAAGACCATGCAGGATGCGCTGTCCGACCGCGAGACGCGCCTCAATAGCCTGTATCGCGCCACGCCGGAAGGCATTGGCCAAGTCGCTGGCCGCCGCTTCCTAGAAGTCAGCGAACGGCTTTGTCAGATGCTGGGGTATCCGCGCGAGGCATTGATTGGCCAAGCCGTTCGGATGGTGTACGCCAGCGATGAAGCCTACGAGTACGTGGGCCGGGAGCTGTATGGGCAGATGCAGACCAACGGCGTGGGGATAGTGGAAACCCGCTGGCGGCGCAAGGATGGCAGTGAATTCCCAGTCTTGCTCAGCGCCTCCCCCCTGGACCCGGCGCACCCTGAAGAGGAATCGACTTTTACCGTGCTCGACGTTTCGAGCCGCGCGCGCATGGCGGAGGCGGCGCAAGCCAGCGAGCAACGCTATCGCCAACTGTTCGATACCATGGTCGAGGGCGTGCTCTATCAGGATGACGCGGGCGTGATTATCTCCGCCAATCCGGCCGCTGCACGTACCCTAGGTCGACCGGTCGAGCAGCTGACGGGGCATACCTGGGCTGCCGCAGGCTTACAAAACCTGCGGGAAGATGGCGCGGAATTACCAGATTCTGAACATCCGACCCTGCGGGCCCTGCAAACCGGCGAGCCGGTGACCGGTGTGGTCGTGGGGTTCTTCCATCCCCGACTTCGCCAAACCCGCTGGATTCGAGTCAACGCCATTCCCTTGTATGAACCGGACAGCAACCGGGCCAGCCAAGTTTACACCACGTTCAGCGATATTACAGAAATCCGGGATTTCGGGTGGAAACTGGAACAGATGCAAGGTGAATTACAGCACGCAGAACATGTAGCCCACGCGGCGCTGGACAGCCTGGGCGTGCAGGCCGCCATTCTAGACGAGCAGGGAATCATTCTCGCGACCAACCAGGCTTGGCGCAATTTTGCTAAGGCTCATGCTGGGTTGACGCACGCTGTGGCGGAAGGCGTGAACTACTTACAGGTATGCGACCGCGTAGACGGAGCCGAGGCAGATGATATGGTCCGCTTTGCGGAGGGGCTGCGCACCGTCATCCAGGGGGCGCGCGCCGGGTATGCCCAGCAATATCTTGGTCATGCGCCATCGCCGCAGCTCTGGTTTTTGGGACGGGTTACCCGTCTGCCAGGCGTGGGGCCAACCCGGGTGCTGGTCACCCGCGAAGTGCTCAGTAGTGGGAAAACCGCCGAAGAAGGATCGAAGGTGATCGATTAGGCCCGTGCGCCCAAGGAAGAGGGCGGCCGGTACGTTAGGACGGGTGCAATATGGCGCAAAATGACCGAGAGGAAGCCCGAATCCTCAGAGAAAAGGCCGAAGTCAGCGTCGCCGGACGCTCTCTGGAGCGCGGCCTGTACGACATTCCAGAATTAGCCAGTGAACAGGCCAAAAAACTGGTGCATGAACTGCAAGTGCACCAGATTGAACTGGAAATCCAGAATGAAGAGCTGCGTCGGATCATGCTGGAGCTGGAGGAATCCCACAAGCATTTCT
>JBATSQ010000029.1:0-10504 GCA_049293375.1 Candidatus Contendibacter sp. | reverse complement strand
AAACCGGTCTTGGTGACCTTCTGGGCTACTACCTGCCCATCCTGCATTGAGGAAATACCCCATCTGGTCGAACTGTATCAGGAGTTCAAACCGAAAGGACTGGAAATCATCGGGGTGGCGATGGCCTACGATCCACCGGAACAAGTGCGGACCCTGGCGCGGCAACGCCAAATCCCCTATCCCATCGTGCTCGATACCCAAGCCCAAATCGCGCGTGCATTTGACGATGTGCGCTTGACGCCAACCTCGGTGCTGATTTCACCCCAAGGACAGATCGTCCAGTATCGGCTGGGTCTGCTGGATCTGCCCCAGTTGCGTAAAACCCTTCACGGCTTGTTATAGCCGATATGCAATACGTAACTCCTCGCCCCTGGCTGGTTTTTGGGCTGCGCTAGAGTCTGTGGAACCGTTGCGGGCGTGCTCAAGAAAAAAAGCAGTTGGCCCGCTCCAAACATTCACAAGCCTGGTCAAGATCGGCGTGACAGCGCATAACCCAGGCATCACCCCAGAAGAAGTTGCAACTGGTCTCAGCGCGCAACACCCGCCAATGGGCTTCCTCCAGCAGATGGAGCAATTCTGGATGGCGCGGGCTAAGGCGGGTGGTATTGCTCAGCGCCGCCTGCACCGCCTGACTGATCTCATCAACCCGCGTCAGCGCGGCCTTCTGCGCGGAGGTGCCGATCCATTGGATAAAGCCATGACCATCGTGCCAGCCAGTGTTCCACGCCCCCGCACCAACTGTGACTTCGCCAACCGTCCCGAATTGCGCCAGGTAATCCCGAATGAAAACCGGCTGGAGCGCCCGTGATCCCGCGCGCAATTGCTGAATCAGCGGTTGATAAAACGCCTCCCAGAAATTGTGGCCCGGCGTGGTGTTACGGAACCAGTCACCATTTTCGCCATCGCAACAGGTCGTCACCAACGGCGTGAAATCACAATCCTGGGTACGCCCCTGGATCTCGCGGCGGAAGTCCTCTAGCGCCATGCCGTTGGCCATCGCGCTAGACAGCTCCCGATCACGCACGATCACCACGATTTCCTCATCACCAAAACGGGCGATATGCGGTCGATAGCGTAGCGTCTCCCAGCCCATAGGCGTGATCGGCTGCACATGCTCGCTATCCACCACGACAAATTCATAACCGCGCCGCCGCAGCAAAGGGATCATTTCCATGCAAAATCCCATTTCCGGCGGCCAGAAACCCTTGGACAGGTTGCCTGGGAACAGCCGACGCGCCAGCCGCTGCCAGCGTTCCAGATGTGGATCCCAGTCCGCAGGAGGGATCAGCGGCAACACCGGATGATAATAAGCGGTGCCAAGGATTTCGCTATTAGGTGAGTGCTGTAACTGTTCCAGTAACGCGCCACAGTCGGTGAATTGGTTAACTTGGCGCTGGAATTCTGGATTTTTCAGTGTTTCCAGCAGAGTGCCCGACAGAGAAAGATGCACGCGGCCCCAGTCCTGCGCCTCCCGCAGGGCGTGGGGGATACGTTCCATGGCGTGCAGAATGGCGCGAGCCTCCGATTCCTGGTGCGCCAGCAGATGCTCTAGGTTGCCAGCGGGCTGATGCAGGTTCAGCACCAGCGCGTGATACAGGGCGTTTTCCGTCATTGCGACCTCCTCCTACAAGGGGTCATCGCAGGAGCGCCAACGGCAAATAGGGGTCGCGCCGCTGGCTCTCACCTAAGGAGACGTTGAGATCCACTGAACGTCATGAGCCGCAGGGCTAAAAATCGTGTTCGACGATAGCGCTGGCCCGCCGACACAGCTCACGGCCATAGTCCGTCCACAGCCCCTGCCCCCAATAGCGGTAGCAACTGGTCTGTGAACTCATCAGATGAAACAAGGCGCTGCGATAGCGAGGATCACTGGGCGCTATGCCCGGCTTCAGCACCTTTTCGTGGAAAGCCGAACTGGCTTTCTCCATCGGGCCAAGCACATTGTCGTAGCCACGCACCCAGGAAATATCGTTCGTCCAACTGCCGCCTTCCATATGAAAACGCCCATCTTCTTTTTTCAGCTCGGCGATCACCGCTTCCAGTTTTTCCGACCCACCGCCGGGCTGGAACCGATCCCAGATGCGCTTCTGGAATAGCGGCTGCAAAGCGGGCAAATCGGCTTCCTTAACGCCCGCCGCAAAGAGGTGTTCGAGATATTCGGTGCCATTCAGGAACGGCGTATCCGATCCAGTGGCCTCACGTACTGCATCCATGAACTTGCCGGGGAATTCGTTCATCATCACGCCACCGTTTTCGCCATCGGCGATTTGCGTCACCAGCGGCGGGACCGAGCGGCCGACCAGTTCCCAACGGGACAGACTCTTGGCCTCGTAGTAAGGCTGCATCTGCGCCACCAGCTTGGTGTCGCTACCCTGGGTTTTAATCAGGGCGACGATGCTGACCGATTCGCCTTTGGAGTTGACGCAGACCAGCCGATGCGGCAGATGTTTTTGTTCCGGCCCCCAGCCGTTTTCTGGGCGCTCCACAGTATGTTCCTGCACCAATAGCCACTGATAGCCACAATCTTTCAGGGTCTTGACGTATTCATAGGCCAGATCCGGGTGATTGGGCAAGGCCATTTCCGAGGGTGAAAACCCGCGCACCCGCGCCAGCGCCTCCAGACCAAAAATAGCGGCGAAGTGATGTTGCCACGCCTTAACATGCAGCCGGAAATCCTGGGCTGGAGTGGAGGGCGCCACGGCATGGCCCCAGGGGCAACCTAACCATTCCACCGCCCGCCGATACTCCGGGTTGCACGTTGCGTTTTTGAGCGCATCAAGCACATCGTGCAAGCCCATGGCGCGCAGCCCGTGAAACAGCGTGCCGGAATACTCCAGCATGACTCGCGGCTCCTTGCCCTCCTGAATTAATTGCGGAATAAACTCGCCCATCCGCTTGTAACACCAATGGAAAACCGGCGCGTTGTGATTATCGCCGATCCCCTGGTTGTCCATCATATACTTCAGATTGCTGATGATGGCCGCCGTAGCCAGATCGCCGCCGCCGGCCGGAATCAAGGGCTGGTGCATGTGCAGGGCAATGGCACAGGCGGCGCGAATCCGGCCAAAGTTGATACGGCTCTCTGGCAAAAAAACTAGCTGGTTCTGCGCGCCGCGCAGGGCCTCTTCCACCAGCGGCTCGGAACCGCAAATGTTGGGCAGGCCATCAACGTATTCTGGAAGCTGGCTCATGCGGGTCTGACTCCTGATGCGAATGGGTGGGATATGCCCGTGCGGTTGCTCGCGCTCATACCGCGCAACGACGTACAGCAGACACTGGAACGCTGCGTTTTGCTATTTGCAGCGAATGTGCTCGTAGATATTCAGATAATCCTGACCAGGCCGACTCCACGAATAATCAGAGTTCATGCCGTGAATCACCAGTTGGCGGAAATCGTCGGGGTAGTCGTGCCACAGCCCGATGGCACGGTGCATGGCTGATTCGATGCCGAGATGGTCGGCATTGTGGAAGACAAAGCCGTTGCGCTCTTCCCAAGGCTTGCCGTTGTAATCCTTGTCGAACACGGTGTCCTTCAGTCCGCCGATCTCGCGCACAATAGGCACCGTACCGTATTTCAGCGCAATCATCTGGGTCAGCCCGCAAGGCTCAAACAGGCTAGGCATCACCACCAAATCGGCACCGGCGTAGATCAAATGCGACAACTCTTCGTCGAAACCCAGCTCCAGATGGCAATCGGGGCTGTCATTGAGGTGCCGTTTGAGATTCCAAAACTGCTGGTTGATATGCGGGTCCGGGCTGGAACCCAGCAGGACGAATTGAGCATTATGGCGCAGCGCATAAAACAGTGCGTGATGGATCAGATGGACCCCTTTCTGGCTGTCCAGCCGCCCCACATAAGCGACAATGGGCTTGTAGTCTTTGCGCAACCACAAGCGGTCCCGCAACGCTTCTTTGTTGGCATATTTCTGCTCCAGAGTCTCGGCGCTGTAGCGGCTGGGGATATAACGATCCACCTCCGGATTCCAGACATCGTAGTCAATGCCGTTTAGTACACCGCCAAACTTGCCCGCGTGCAGATTTAAGGTGGGTCCCAGACCACAGCCTTGATCGGTGAAGCGCGCCTCGTGCGCATGGGTCGGCGAGACGGTGGTGACAAAATTGGAATAAACGATGCCGCCCTTCATCAGGTTGATAGCGCCGTGATTGAAATTATCGCGTAGCCGGTCGTAGTTGAAATAGTGGCCAATATTGGTCAGGCCGGTGGCCCAGAGCGCATGCTCGCCGGTCACGCCCTGATGCATGAAGTTGTGGATGGTGTAGCACACCCGCTGCCAGTGCATCCCAGCCTGGGCGTACTGCTCAAACAGCAGCACCGGCACCAAAGCGGTTTGCCAGTCGTGGCAATGGATGATGTCGGGCCGACGGTTGTCTTTGAGCAGAAATTCCAGCGCCGCCTTACTAAAGAACGCAAAGCGGCTCACATCGTCATGAAAGCCATAAAAATGGCTGCGTTTGAAAAAATTATCCTGGGAATGCGGCTCAATAAAAAAGCATTTGCGGCCATGCACAAAGCCAAACCACACCGTGCAGTGCACCGCCCCGTTGTACCAGGGCACCCACAAATCGGGCATGGAGACTTGCAAGCCCCAGATCTGGTCGTAGCGCATGCAGTCGTATTTCGGCAGGATGATGTGGACTTCGTTGCCGCGGATTTCCAGCTCCCGGCTCAGGCCAAAGACCACATCCCCCAATCCGCCGACTTTCGCTACCGGCGCGCATTCAGGAGCAATTTGTACGATGTACATCGTTATTCATCCTTATCCCTTAGGGAGCATCCCGGCCCTGGACCCGGTGGGCCGGGCCACGCTCACTAGATAAAATAGATAAAATGGACCATGCGGCCACGCAAGTGGCTCAGCCAGTCAGCGCATCGCGGCGAGTGACCATGACAAAGGCCTGACCTGGACGCAAATCGTAAGAAAATGGCCGTGGGATATAATCCAAAGTGTATTCCGGCGAGACATCCACCAGTGGCGCTCCCGCCTGGATGTACGCCCCCAAATTGTCGGCCTGGAAGTATTGGTGATTCCAAGGATCCTTATTGAGGATAACCAACGCCTCGTCATGCGTTTTGGACGAAGCTTTCCACATCACCAGAATATTGGGATTTTGATAAGGCAAAATGGTGGTCGGGCACTCTTCCTGAAAGACCGGATACTGGCGTTTGATGGCATTGACACGAGTAATGAACGCACTCAAATCCACATTCGGTTGCTCCCAGTCACTGGGGCGCATCGTGACCACATGCAAGCGGCGGCGGAACCCATACTCAAAGCCGATAGGAATCATCACCCCGGCGGAGAACAAGGCGGAAAACAGATAATGTTGCTTCATCGCCGCTTCGTTGCCATTAACTTCCTGAAACAGGCGGTCGGTATCGTGGCTTTCCGGGAAGCTGATAGACGGCGCAATTTCGCGTACCAGTTGGTATTGCTCCATCAGCCAGGCACCGTGGAAATCCCACCACTTGGAACTGTTGAAAACATAATCAAAACCCGCCTGCGCGGTCTTTTTGGTTTCGTCAGCCGTACAGCCCAGCGTTTCCGCCAAAAACACCGTATCAGGGTTCTTCTGGCGAATAGCGCGGATCAACCGCTCCCAAACCTTGGCGGGTAGTTGATAGGCGGCATCGCAGCGAAACCCTTTGAAGCCCAGCTCCAGCAGATATTCCACAATACTCTGGCAATAGCGGTATAGCCCTTCGGGGTCAGAGGTATGGCGGTGATTGAACTGAGCCAGATCACCCCACACCACCTTATGGCCATTTTCCATGCAAAATGGATGGGCGACATTGCCGTTTTCTTGGACGAACCATTCTGGATGTTGGCGGGTCAGCTTGGAATCAAAAGCGCAATGGTTGATGACCAGATCGACCATCACCTTCAGGCCGAGCTTTTCAGCGGCGGCCAGCGCCGCCTTGAGTTGTTCTTCAGGCGAATTTTTCGCTTGCGGATCGGCCAGCAACGGGTTCAGTTGAAAATAGTCAACGATGGAATACAGGCTGCCCGAATAGCCGGGTTTCTGGACCGGATTGACAAAAATCCAGTCAAAACCCATTTCAGCCGCTCGTTGGCAATGGGTCTCCCAGTCTTTGAATGGGCCAACCAATAAGGGAAAAAGGTTATAAATCAGCATCGGAGACTCCCCTGAGTGCTTCGTTCCAAGCCCGCGGATGCGGCGGCGGCAATCCGGGTCTAAAAGGTGGTGATCCTGCGGCGACAACGTAGAATAGTGGAAATCGTAACATGAAACCGCCAGCCGCGGCAGTTCCCGCTGCAATCAACGCCACCGGCCCGCCAGGGCCTGGACACTACACCTGGGTTTGCAGATAGGCCGACAAACCCAAGCGCGCGATCAGGCTCAGCTGGGTTTCTAGCCAGCCGATGTGCTCCTCCTCGCTGGTCAAGATGGCGACCAACAAATCGCGCGTGACGTAATCGGCGCAGCCTTCGCAATAGGCAACGGCTTCCCGATACAACGGATGGGCGACGTGCTCCAACCGCAGATCGCCGCGCAGGATCTCCTCGACATTTTCACCGATGTAGAGCTTACCCAGGTCTTGCAGGTTTGGCAGCCCCTCCAAGGCCAGGGTACGCTGGATAAGCTGGTCTGCGTGCTTCATCTCGTCAATGGATTCGTCATATTCCTTTTGACCCAGACGGCTCAACCCCCAATTCGCCAGCAGGCGCGCATGGAGAAAGTACTGATTCACCGCCGTCAGCTCGTTCTTGAGCGCCTTGTTCAGGTACTCGATTACCTTGGCATCACCTTTCATGGCCGCACTCCTCAACAAAAATCGATAGGTCGACGAGATTTACAAATCAACGGCGAACCACGGCCGCTCGGGGGCAGGTTCCAGTTGTCGGCGCGGCGGCGCAGGCGCTGCCGGAACAGCGGCTGCGGCTACCTCGGAACCGGCCTGGGTCGCCACAGCGACGGGCGTGCTGGGCGGCTGATTCAAGCACTCACGCAGAACCTCGTTGATGCTATCAACACACTTACCGCAATCAATGCCCACGCCCAGGCGGATGCTCAGAGCGCCAAAGCTACGCGCCCCCCGTTCGACGGCTTCCCGAACCTGGCGGTCAGAGACTGATTTGCAGATGCACAAGTACATATCTGGATACTCCTGATCGAAGCCATGATCGCTTTGCGTGATCCCAGTATAGGTGACGCATGATGGCAAGGCCGTGACGCGCCCTAAAGTTCGGTCGGATCACTGCAACGGTTGCGGACGATACGCCAGAACAAGCAAGGCCACGCCCACCGCGATCATCGGCAGCGACAACAACTGGCCCATGGTCAACCAGCCAAACCCCGGATACCCCAAATGCGCATCGGGCTGGCGCACCAGCTCCACCAGCGAACGGAACATGCCGTAGCTCAGCGCGAACACCCCTGAAACCGCCATGGTCGGGCGGGGTTTGGCGGAAAATAGCCAGACGATTAAGAACAGTGCCACACCCTCCAACGCCGCTTCGTACAGTTGCGACGGGTGACGCGGCAGGCCATCGCCCGTATGACGGAACACCATCCCCCAGGGCGCATCCGTCACCCGCCCCCACAGCTCGCCGTTAATGAAATTGCCGATGCGTCCAAACAGGATCCCCGGCGGCACCAGCGGCGCGATGAAATCGACGGTCGGCCAGAACCGGCTGTGGTATTTGCGGGCGAACAGCCCCATGGCCAGCAACACCCCCAGAAAACCACCGTGAAACGACATCCCACCTTGCTGGATTTTGAAGATCAGCAGTGGGTTATCCATAAACCCACTGAAGTTGTAAAACACGATATATCCGATCCGCCCCCCCAGGAGAACACCCAAGGCAATGTAAAACACCAGATCATCTACCTGCTCCACCGTCCAGCCAGAGCCGGGTTGGCGGGCGCGAAACCGGCCCAGCGCCCAACCGACCAAGAAGCCCAGCAAGTACATCAGGCCATACCAGTGCACCTGCAAGGGGCCAAAACCGAAGATTGGCCCCAGGCTTAACGCCACAGGATCGAAGTCAGGATGAACCAACATGCCAAACTCCTGAAGTCACAAAACGGCTCAGCGGATCTTGCCCTGCCTCATAAGGCGCGGATCACCCGGCAGGGATTACCCACCGCCACCACCCGCGCCGGCAAACTGCGCGTCACCACGCTCCCCGCGCCAATGACGGTATCTGCGCCAATCTCAATGCCCGGCCCGATGATCGCCCCGCCGCCGACCCAGACGTTTTCCCCGATGCGGACCGCCGCCGCCATCTCCAGGCCTGTGCGCCGCTGTTCGGGATCGACCGGATGATAGGCCGTGTATATTTGCACATGGGGACCAAATTTACAGTGCGCGCCGATCTCAACCTGGTTGCAATCCAGAATCACGCAACCGAAATTAAAATACACTCCAAACCCTAGCCGAATGTGCGCACCATAGTCGCAATAGAATGGAGGCTCGATCCAGACTTCGGGACTCAGCACGCCAAGCAAGTCTTGAAGAATGGCGCGGCGTTCGTCAAGAACTAGCGGAGAGGAGGCGTTATAGCGCGCTAGCAACAGCCGCGTCCGTGCTCTAGCCTGGACCAGTTCCGAATCAGAACCGCGATAGAGTTCATTGGCCAGCATTTTTTCGCGTTCGGAGCGGACTTCGGCCATCAGAATAGCCTCTTAGATCGTGCGGACATGCGCATTCGCCCTGTCCATAGCGTTGAGTCGCCCACTCCATTCAAGCCGGCAACACCCGCGCAAACAGCGCCTTCAGATAGTCGGTTTCGGGAATGGCAGGATGCACGGGATGATCCGGCCCTTGCCGACCCTGCTCCAAAATTACCAGATGCCGGTCCAGATGGCGCGCGCCTTGTAACAGATTTTGCATCAGCGCCTCGCGGGGCAGCAATTGCGAGCAGGAGCAGGACACCAGCAGACCATCCCGGTCGAGCACCTGCATCGCCATTTCGTTCAACCGCCGGTAAGCCAGCGCGCCTTCCTTAAAATCCTTGCGGCGCTTGACGAAAGCCGGCGGATCCACGATCACCACATCAAAACGCTCCCGGGCTTCGCGCAACAGTTTGAGCACGTCAAAGACATCGCCCTGACGGACTTGCACCCTATCGTCCACGCCATTCAGTCGAGCGTTAGCGGTCGCGTGTTTCAACGCCGGAGCGGAGGAATCGACACACAGCACTTCCCGCGCGCCGCGCGCCGCAGCCCGAATCCCCCAGGCACCGACATAGCTGAACAGATCCAGCACCCGGCAGCCCGCGACGTAGCGATCCAGCCGGGATCGGTTGTCGCGTTGATCGTAAAACCAGCCAGTTTTCTGACCGGTGCGTGGCGCTACCTGAAAATGCAAGCCGTCTTCCTCCACCATCACGGTTTCCGGCATCTCGCCCACCGCGTCGGCGACGCTACGCTCCAGCCCTTCCAGCGTCCGCGTCGGACTGTCGTTACGCCACAGCACCGCCGCTGGTTTCAGCACTTTGCACAACGCAGCGAGCACCTCATCCTGGAGCCGTTCCATCCCGGCGGTCGTCAGCTGCGCCACGCAGACAGCGTCATAACGATCCACAATCAGTCCGGGCAAGCCATCGCCCTCGCCGTAAACCAACCGATAGAACGGTTTTGCATACAGCCTTTCACGCAAGCTCAGCGCCACTTTGAGACGATGCACCAGCAATGATGGACTGAGGGGATGCTCGGTATCGCGACTGACCAACCGGGCGCACAGCAGCGCGTGTGGGTTCATGTAGCCGGTGCCCAGCACCTTGCCGTTGCTGGCCTGAATGGCGACCGGCTGGCCGGGTTGGAAATCGCGCAACGGCGTCACGGCGATATCGACTTCGTTGCTATAAATCCACAAGTGACCCGTGCGCAGGCGGCGATCCTCGTCCTTGCGCAGGCGCAGCGGCGCGAATTCGGTGGACAGTGGTGCGGATTCGGCGGAGGAACTAGGGGCTGTAGACATGAGTGCGGCGGGCAACGGTGACACAATGGGCGGCCAGTATAGTCAAACCCATGGATCGGCGAGCGAAAAAATCACCGCCACAGCGGACGGGAAATTAACAGGAGCGCCTGCCCAGAGGGCTGCGCAGCTATTCTTTATTGGTGAACGGGCATACCATCTTTCGCCTCTGGCATTACTCTCCCTGACCAAGGTTTCCGCTTTCCTGACATGCCGCCCATCACCTCCGAAATCATCTTGCCCTCACCCGCGCCCGGCACCCGGCGCACGCTGCGGGTTCACCGTTATGGCGCGCCCGGTGCGCGGCCCAAAGCCTATTTCCAAGCCGCCCTGCACGCCGATGAGATTCCCGGTTTGCTTGTGGCGCAGCATCTGTTGTGCGGTTTGGAACAGGCGCAGATGGAAGGGCGGATTTTGGGCGAGGTGGTGGTGGTGCCAGTCGCCAATCCCATTGGCCTGGGGCAGCATTTGAATGGCCGATTGTTGGGGCGCTTTGATTTCGAGAGCACCGGCAATTTCAATCGCGGCTTTCCCGACCTG